>DATMDM010000151.1:0-22152 GCA_035557795.1 Thermoplasmata archaeon
ATGCCAAGGCGTTCCGCTTCGCCGAAGTGAACGCGACCTTCTACCGTCGGATCCCCGAGGCCATGGCCCGTCGTTGGAGAACCCGCGTCCCATCCGACTTCGTGTTCTCGATCAAAGCCAACCGGGACGTCACGCACGCCGGCCGCCTACGGGCGTCGGCGGCCGCGAGGGACGCGCTCGGGCACAGCCTGCGGACCGCTCGAATCCTCCGCGCGCCGTTCGTCATCTTGGAGACGCCGGCTTCCCTGAAGATTGAGTCAGATCAGGTTTCAGGGCTGGGCGATCTCGTCGGCATGGCGGATCGCGGGATCCGGATCGGCCTCGAGGCCCGTGCCTACGCGGGGAAAGCCCTTCCGCGCGAGCTCCACCGGACGATGGAGGAAACCGGCATTCTGGACGTGGTCGACTTGTCCCAGGCGGGACCTCGCCTTGCGGGCGACACGCAGTATACCCGTCTGTTCGGCCCGGGTCCGCACAACGTGTACCAGTTTGACGATCAGGAGATGCGAGCAATCGATCGCGCCGGCGGCGATGCCGTGCGCGTGGCCTTCACGTTCCACGGGGTCCGGATGTACACCGATGCGGCGCGTTTCCTGACGTTCAAGAGGACGGGCGTTTTCCCGCCGACGACCTCAGTCCGCGGCCTCTCCTCACTCGAAACCGTCTTGTTGCCGGATGCGCGTTTCCCGTCGTCGAAGGACGAACTCGTCCAGCGGCACGGCTGGAAGGTAATCGACTTGGACGACGGCGCGCGGGCACATGCGAGCCGCCTCCTGTCCGGGCTCCCGCGTCAGACGTTCCGAAGCGTCGACGAAGTCGTTCAAGCCCTCGCAGCGGGCGCTGCCGGCCCAAAAAGGGGCTGATTCTCAATATCAGTAGGTCCGTTTTCTCCATAGGAAACGCCTGAGAATCTTGTAGTAGCACAGACTACAAAAGGGTTATCATGACCTCAGAAATTAGGCGGGAGAAAGGAGTGAATGACAAATGTCTCTCTGCGGCACCGATTACGCCATCGGCGCAGTCCGCAACATGTACAAGGAATCGCGGCAGGACAACGCCATGGTCGTCATGCCGTCGAAACTCCAGAAGGGGCTTCCCCGGCGAACGGGATCCCTCTGTCCCGAATGTCTCAAGGTCATCCCGGCCACGCTGTACATCGGCGACGGTGCCCTCAAGATGAAGAAGACGTGCAAGGAGCACGGCGAGTTCGACGAGGTGTGCTGGTCCGACGCGGAGATGTACCTCAGGGCCGAGAACTGGGCCTTTGACGGCGTCGGGCTCGAGAACCCGCAGATCGTGGACGCCAAGGTGTGTCCGTACGAATGCGGCCTGTGCAACCTCCACTACTCGGCGACGTCCCTGTGCAACATCGACTTGACGAACCGCTGCAACCTGAAGTGCCCGATTTGCTTCGCCAACGCGAACGCGGCCGGGTACGTGTTCGAGCCGACGTTCGAACAGATCATCTACGAGTTCGCGGTCCTGCGTGCGCAGCGGCCGATCCCGGTCGCCGCGATCCAGTTCGCCGGCGGAGAGCCGACAATCTACCCGCAGTTCCCCGAGATCGTGAAGGCGGCCAAGGAAATGGGCTTCCCTCAGGTCCAGGTCGCCACGAACGGGATCCGCCTCGCCACCGAGGACGGCTTCTTCGAGAAGGTCGCCGAGGCCGGGCTGAACACGATCTACCTGCAGTTCGACGGTCTCCGTGAGGAGAACTACATCAAGGCACGCGGCAGGCCGCTGCTCGATATCAAGCTCAAGGTAATCGAGCGGGTCCGCGCGCGTCAGAACCAGAAGCTCCCCACGCCCGCGATCTGCTTCGTGCCGACGATGGTCAACTCCTTCAACGACGACCAGGCCGGCGAGATCCTGAACTACGCGATCAAGAACCGCGACGTCGTGAAGGGCGTCAACTTCCAGCCGGTCTCCCTGACTGGCCGAATCCCCGAAGAGGACCGCCGGAAGCTGCGGTACACCCTGTCCGACCTGGCGTACGACCTCGAGGAACAAACGGGCTACCTGACCCGCGACGATTGGTACCCGGTGCCCTTCGTCTCGCCGATCTCCGAGCTCGTGAGCGTCCTGACGGACACCGCGAAGCCCTCCTTCACGTCGCACCCGGCGTGCGGCCTGGCCTCGTACCTGTTCCTGGAGAGCGGGAAGGACCCGGTGCCGATCACGCGGTTCATCGACGTCGAGGGCCTCATGGAAGACCTCTGGCTCCTGGCGCAGGACACGAAGGACAAGAAGATCAAGTTCACCTCGAAGCTGAAGGCGCTGCAGCTCCTGAAGCGGCACTTCAAGCCCGAGGAGGCGCCCGAGGGCATGGGCCTCGCCAAGATGTTGAAAATCCTGAACCGGATGTTCACGAAGGGCGACAAGGCCGGTGCCGCGGAGTTCTCCTGGTCGACGATGTACGTCGGCGGGATGCACTTCCAGGACAACTACAACTACGACATCGAGCGCGTCAAGCGGTGCGTGATCCACTACGCGACGCCCGACGGCAAGGTCATCCCGTTCTGCGCGTACAACACGGGGCCGAACTTCCGCGAGGAAATCGAGAAGAAGTTCGCGGTGCCGATCGAGGAGTGGCGTGGCCGCCATGCCTGAGCAGGTCGTATCGATCCGTCCCTCGGTCCGCGACAACGGCATCATGGCGATCGACGACATGCTCTGCATGCACTGCGGAGCCTGCGTCGGCACATGCCCGACGAACGCGATCTTCCTGAACGAGGTCTACCTCACGTTCAACGAGGACTGCACCCAGTGCGGCATGTGCGTGAAGGTCTGCCCGGTCGGCGCGATCGACTATCCGCGCGGCCACAAGCTCCACACGATGAAGTAGGGGCCGTCCCGGCCTCGGAACTTCCTCGAGGGTTAATCTGATATAGCGTCTGACGATGGAAGGTCTGCGAGCAGATGACGTCCTACCAGTACGACGTCGTGGTGGTGGGCGCGGGTCCATCGGGCTCGATGACCGCTCGCTACGCCGCGATGGGTGGCTGCCGCACTCTCCTAATCGAGAAACGGCAGGAGATCGGTTCGCCCGTGCGGTGCGGCGAAGGACTCGCCCGCCATTTCGTCGAAGACACGAAGCTCCCGTTCGACCGCAAATGGGTCGGCCGCGAGGTCAAAGGGGCGAAGATCTTCTCGCCGAACGGCACCGAGCTCACAATCGAGGAGGCTCACGCCGGCAACGAGGTCGGAATCGTCCTCGAGCGAGATGCCTTCGACAAAGCCGTTGCCAAGGAAGCCGCGAAGGAGGGCGCTGACATTTGGCTCAAGACCACCGCGACGGCGGTCATCAAGGACGACGGCTGGGTCCGCGGGATCCGCGCGAAGCGCCTCGAGGAGGAATTGAACATCGAGGCAAAATGCGTCGTCGCCGCCGACGGCTACGAGAGCCAAGTTGGCCGCTGGGCCGGTTTCAAGACGCTCCTCAAGGCCGGAGACATCACGGGGACGCTGCAATACCGACTCACAAACATTTCCGAGGGCCACGGCTTCCCGGACTACTGCGAATTCTGGCTTGGGACGTGCGCCCCGGCGGGCTACATCTGGGTCTTCCCGAAGGATGAATCCACCGCGAACGTCGGCATCGGCATCTCCTTGGATCGCCTCAAGAATCGCGTCGACATCAAAGGCTACCTGGACCGCTGGATCGAACAGGATCCGCGGATGGCTCACGCACAGCCGCTCGACATGGTCACCGGAGGCGTTTCGACCGCGCCGCCAATCAAGAAGTCCGTGGGCAACGGCATGGCCCTGGTCGGCGACGCCGCAAGGATGATCGACCCGATTACCGGCGGGGGAATCGGAAACGGCATGCTGGCTGGCATGATGCTCGGGAAGGTTCTCTCCAAGTGCAATCAGACCGGAGACTTCGGCGAGGCCGCCCTCATGGAATACGAGCGAGGCTGGCGTGCGAAGCTCGAGGAGAACCTGTACCGCAACTGGCTCGCGAAGAACAAGCTCGTCACATTGTCTGATCGAGAGTTCGACGACATCATCCAGGTCCTCGCCCAGGTGGGCGTCACGAAGCTCAGCGTCCGCGCCATCCTGAAGGTCCTGAAGGAGACGCGCCCCGAGCTCGTCGCGAAGTTTGCGGAGTTCATCTGAGGCGTCTTGGGCCAGAGGGAAGTCACTTCGACTTCCACGAGAGGCCGCGCGCCCCGACGACGAAAAAGACGACCGCGAATCCCAGCGTGATGAGCAGGTACGTGAGCGCCGTCCCGTCGTTCCCGAAGACCATCGTCGCGCGCAAGCCTTCGTTGATGTACGTGAGCGGCAAGCCGCGGGCCATTGTCCGAAGGAACGGCGGCATCGCGTCGATCGGGAAGAAGGAGCCCGCCAGGAACATCATCGGGAATCCGATCGCGTTCGCCAGGGCCTCCCCCGTCCCCGGGTCCCGCACGAAGATCCCGAGGACCATCCCGAGCGCGGTGAATTCGAAGGTGCCCGCGATAATCAACAGGACCGCGAGCGGGGTCAGCGTGGCCTGCATCCCGAACACGACGACTCCGACGAGCATCATGATCGCCACGGAGAGGAACAGCAAGAGGACGTAGAAAACGACCTTCGCGGCGAGCCACTCCGCCTTGCTCAGTTTCGTCGTCGCGAGGAGCTTGAAGAATCTCCGCGTTCGATACTCGGCGCAGATCGACGTCATCCCGAACAGCGGCGTCGTGAGGACCGTGAAGCCGATGATCCCGGGAAGGAAGAAGTCGATGTAGCCGAATTGGCGGACCGTGAACTGGGATTCGTCGACGGACACAACCTCCGTGGCGTTCGCGACCTTCAGATTGAACGCCGTTGCGACTGCGGCGACCGCCGAATACACGATCCCGAAGGAGGATTGCGTCCGATCTCCCGCGAGGGTCACGTTCACCTTGGCGCTCGCGTTTCCCATCTCCGCCTGGATGAGTGCCGCCTGGAATCCGGCGGGGATCTGGAGGGCGACGTTGATCGAGTGCGCCCGCATGTAATCCTGGAAGTTCACGTTCGTCGGGATCGCCTGGTACGTGATGAGGGTCGTATTGTTCAATGCTTGAACGAAGCCATGAGATGCAAAGGTGGAATCCAAGTCCTGCACGGCGAGCGGCACCTTGGGGGTGCCGGACGAGCTGAAGATCGCACCGAACAGGAGGATCAGGATGACGGGAAAGGCAAGAGCGAAGAACGTCCCCACGCGAGAGCGGAGATACTGTCGACCGAACGCCGTGACGTCCGCGAGGATCCGCTTCATGCCGCCAGGACCCCCTCTTCCATCCTCGCGCCGACCAACTTGAGGAACACATCCTCGAGAGTCGAGCGCTTCGTGTAAATCTCCGTCAAGGGAACCTCAATCGAAGCAAGTTTCGCGAGCATGGGCCGCACCTGGCTCGCCATCGGCACGTGCACCAGGACATCGACGCCATGAAGCTCCGCGGCGATTCCCCGGGCGACCAGCGCCTCGTACCCTCCGCGTCCCGCACCTGCGAGCACGACCGTGGTGCCCTCTCCGAACTGCGAGATTAGGGCGGACGGACTGCCGTGAGCCACGATCTTGCCGTGGTTCAAGATCGCGACGTCGTCCGCCAGCTGCTCCGCCTCGTCAAGATAGTGCGTCGTGAGGAGGATCGTCCGGCCCTTCCGCTTGAGGTCTCCGATCAGCGTCCAGAGCTCCCGCCGTGCGCCCGGATCGAGGCCCGTCGTCGGCTCGTCGAGGAACAATAGCTCCGGCTGGCCCACGAGCGCCATCGCGATCCCGAGGCGCCGCTTCTCGCCGCCGGAAAGGTTCAACGCCACCGCATTCGCGCGGTTCGTGAGCCCGACGGTCTCGATGATGTTCGCCACATCGCTCTCGGAAACGGGGTGGTCAAAGAGACGCGCCCAGTACGCCACCGCTTCCCGGGGGCGCAGTCGGTCAAACGGCTCGAAGTCCTGGGGCAGAACCCCGACCCGCTCCCGGATGCGACGATACCCGGAGCGGACGTCTTCCCCGAGCACGCGGGCTTCTCCCGCGGTCGGGTCGCGGAGGCCCTCCAGGATCTCGACGGTGGTCGTCTTGCCCGCGCCGTTCGGTCCGAGGAGGGAGAACACCTCTCCCCGGTTGACATCAAAGTCAATGCCGTCGACGGCCGTGATGTCCGGATACCGCTTCACGAGGCCACGGACCTCGATCACGTGCTCGCCCACGCCCGCCACCCGCGCCGCACGGACATCGCGCGGTGCCATGGAGTTTTCGGTCTCGTCTTCCGCGCGCATCCGGGCGAGTCGACCTTCGTCGCCCCCGGTGGCGTGCCCCTTTCAGCCGTGATAACCTCGGCACCGTCATTAAATAACGCGGCCCACGGTCGCTCCATCTGTGAAGGTCGCGGCCTGGCGTCAAGCGCGAGCCCTCCTCTGGGTCGGCATCACGCTCGTCATCCTGCTCGGGATCTTCGTCCTCGGCGGGGTCGTCGCGATCCCGGGGCTTCCGTCCCCGAGCTTGGACCTCAGGTCGTTGGCTCCGTGGATCTACATTATCCCGATCCTGGTGGCGACGAAGGCCCTCCTCGAGGTCCTTCGTCCAGTGTTCCGCGCCGCCCTACGGACCCATGTGCGATACGAGGCCGACATCTTCGCCCACTTCCAACTCGTGTCGTATGTCGTTTGGGGCACGGCGATCGCCCTGGTCCTCTTCGTCCTCCTCGGCGGTGGCACGCAAGGATACAGCCTGCTGGGGACCGGGTTAGTCACCGCAGCGCTGATCTACGTCCTGCAGGAGCCGCTCCTCAACATCGTTGGCTGGGTCGTCCTCGTGACGATGGGCCTCTACAAACTCGGCGACCGGATCGAAATGAACCAGTCGAAAGGGTACGTCGTCGAAATCACCCCGATGAACACGACGCTCCGCGAGTTCGGCGGTCTGCTGTACGGGGACAGCTTCACCGGCCGCTATGTCACAATCCCGAACAGCCAAGTCCTGAAGGGGAACGTGTTCAATTACACGAAGGACACTCCGTTCGTCTGGGACCAGCTCAACGTGAGCATCACGTACGAGAGCGACCACAAGCTCGCAGAGAAGTTGATCCTCGAGGCCGCGGAAGAGGTCGTCGGCCCGATGATGCGCGAGAACCGCAGCCAACTGCGATCGAAGTACGAGTTCGCCGACCTGGCGGACTACATGGCCGAGGAGCCGCGGGTGGGCTGGGGACTCAAGGACTCCTCCGTGGACCTGACGCTCGTCTACTTCTGCCCGGTGTTCGCGAAGGGCGGATATCGGACCCGGCTGGTGAAGCGCGTCCTCGAGAAGTTCAGCAATGCAGCTGGCGTCGAGTTCGCGTACCCACACATGCAGATGGTCCCATCCGAAGAGAAGAAGGTCAGCGTCCTCCGGTGAGCCGGTCCACGCTTCAGAGCGGGCCCAGCCATCCGTGCAATCTTTATTACTGCGGTTCATTCTCCGCGTGAATGGCCCCGTTCCGATCCTTCTTGTCGATTACTCCGGCGGACCATGGCACGGAGGCCTCGCTGGCGGGCTGGGTCGAAGACGTTCGGAATCTCGGGGGCATCGCCTTCCTGATCGTCCGGCAGCGGGACGGCACCTTCCAGGCGACCACCAAGAAGAAGTCGGATCCGGATCTCTTCAACCGCGCGTCGAAGGTCGTCCGGGAAAGCGTCGTCGCGGTCCGCGGACGGATCGAGCCGAATCCACAGGTGCGGAACGGTTGGGAACTCACTGCGACCGCGCTCGATGTGCTCAGCCCCGCCGCCGCACCGCTTCCACTGCCGATCGCGGACAAGGTCGGCGCGGACTTTGACACCCGGTTCGACAACCGCCCGCTCGATCTCCGGAAGCCCGATCGCCGGGCCATCTTTCGGGTGCGGTCGGTCGTCGTGGCGGCGTTTCGGTTGTACCTGGATCGCCAGGGGTTCATCGAGGTCCAGACGCCTAAGCTCGCAGGCGCTGGCGCGGAGGGCGGCGCGTCGTTGTTCGAAACGAACTACTTCGGACGGCGTGCGTTTCTCAGTCAGAGCCCGCAGCTCTACAAGCAGATGCTCATGTCGACCGGCCTCGACCGGGTGTACGAGATCGCCCCGGCGTTCCGCGCGGAGCCATCCGACACCGTGCGGCACGTGACCGAGTTCACCTCCTTCGACGGCGAGGTGTCCTGGATCGACCGCCAGGAAGATTTCTTCCCGTTCCTCGAGGGCGCCGTCGATTCCGCGATCGAACACGTGCGGTCGGAATGCAAGGGCGAGCTCGCCCTTCTTCAGGTCGAGCCGAAGCGGCCATCGCTGCCGTTGAAGCGAATCCCATACCTGGAAGCGCTCGAGATCCTCCGGGGCCGGGGGAAGAGACTTCGGGACGGGGACGACATCGACACGGAGGGGGAGAAGGCCCTCGGGCAGGAGATCGGCCGGGAGGGCCACGAGTTTTACTTCATTACGGAATACCCGACGGCCATCAAGCCGTTCTATGTGATGGCCAAAGAGGACGAACCCGAGTACTCGCTGTCTTTTGACCTCGAGTTCAAAGGAGACGAGATGGCCTCCGGCGGACAGCGGGAACATCGGTACGATGTCCTCCTTGCGCGGATGAAGGAAAAAGGCCTCAACCCGGAGAATTTCGAGTTCTACCTGAAGGCGTTTCGGTACGGCATGCCGCCCCACGGCGGCTGGGGGTTCGGGCTCGACCGATTCGTCCAGAAGCTCCTGGACCTCCCGAACATCCGCGAGGCGATCCTGTTCCCGCACGACCGTGCACGGCTCGTGCCTTGAGGTTCGCGCAGGTGTGGGGAAGCCTTTTGTAGCGGCCCAGCCGATTCACTCGGCCGAGGACGAGGGGGGAGGGCAACGAAAGAGTTCAAGGTGTTCGTAGCCGACAAGCTCGGGGAGCTGGCGCGCGTGACCGAGGCTCTTTCGAACGGGGCCGTGAACATCCGGGCGATCGCAAGCGAATCGAAACACGACATCTCGTTCCTGCGTGTCGTGACATCGGACGTACAGACGACGCAGAAGGCCCTGACGAATGCGGGGCTGAAGTACGAGCTTAACGACATCCTGAACCTCGAGCTCTTGGATCGGCCCGGAGAACTGGCAAAGGTCGCGAAGCGTCTCGCCCGCGCGGGGATCAATGTGCATTCGATCTACATCCTGGGATCCAAGAATGGGCGGACGGAAATTGCGCTCGTCGTGGACGACATCGAGCGCGCCAAGACGGCGATCAAGTAGTTTCTCCGACCTCGAGGAGATTCTAAATAGAGGTCTCCTCTAGTCTGACGGTCAAAGCCCGGGGACAAATGTTAATAGAAGACGCGCCGTTGTCGGCTCGGCGTCAGACACCTCTCCAAGCCAGGGAGGTCCGGATGGGAACGTGACGATACAACGCGCCCCGAAGCACTCAGAAGACCGCGCCGGCCGACCCGAGGCGAAGCGACCGGAAGGTGTCCTGTCGGAACGTCGCGCGATCGACAGCCCGAGCGTCATCCGGTTCCAAGTCCACGGTCTCCCAATCCCGCAGGGGTCCCAGCGGTCGTGGTTGGTGAACGGCAAACCGGTCATCACCTCCTCGGCGAAGGGTCTGGCATCTTGGCGCCGCCTTGTCGCGGACGTCGCCCAGCGATTCGCCCCAGAGCAGCCATGGGAAGGGCCGGTGGAGATCTCACTCGACTTCGGAATTCCCAAACCCAAGTCGGCTCCGAAAACGAAGCGCGTTTGGCCAGACAAGAGGCCGGACGTCGACAAACTTTGCCGTGCAGTTTTCGACGCACTCACATATGTCATCTTTGCCGACGATAGCCAGGTGATCAAGCTCGAAGCGACCAAAGACTACGGGGCTCCCGGCGTCGCGGTCGAGATTCGTCGCGTATCCGACGATGGGGCCCTGGACATCTAGCGACTCGCGTATCAAACGCCCTCGGCGTCGCGACTGAACGCACATCAATCATCGTTCTCGCAAAACGAAAGAACACATTCCTGCAAACGGATTTGGCGCAACGCTTTTGCGTCCGACTCTCATCCTGTTGTCGGCGAGCTCATGGGGCTCGCCAATCAGAGGAGGCGAGATTCTGTCTGCGCATCGAATTAGTGCGGGTGCCATCACGATCGGAATGATGTTCGTGTTGGGAGCGTTGCTCACGGGAATCGCGAGCGCCACTCCGGGCAACGGGAACGGGAATACGCCCGCCCCGGAGCAATATGCGATCGTCGAGTTCACGGACAGCCCCGTGGCGACGTACACGGGCGGCATCGCCGGATACCCGGCCACCGAGCCGCTCCATGGACACAAGCTCGACCTGGCCGCGGCGAACGTCGCCCTCTACGCATCGTACCTGCACGTCCGTCACGCCAGCTTCCAGGCGTGGGTCAGCTCGAACGCCCCGTGGGCGGAGGTCGTGCGGGAATACAGCCTCGCCTTCAACGGCGTCGCGATCCAGACGAACGGAAATTCCCTGAACGGTCTGGCGAACGCACCGGGCGTCGCGGCCGTGACGCCCGACTGGATCTATTATCCCTCGATGGACGTCTCCGTGCCGCTGATCAAGGCGAACGCGGTCTGGCCCTCGCTAGGAATCGATCCCGCGACCGGCGCGATCGGCGACCTCGCCGGCGTGAAGGTCGGTGTCATCGACACGGGGATCGACGACTCCCATCCGTTCATCGCATCGTGTCGGGCCTCAGGAAGCATCACCCACGACGTGTTCTTCAGCGGGACCGGTCTGTTCGATCCGAGCCGCACGCTGTTCTTCGACCATGGCACGCACGTCTCCGGGACGATCGGGGGCTGTTACACCACCGGGACCGTCACGGTGGACGGACAACCGATGGGCCTCGCGGCGCCCATGAGCGGCGTCGCGCCCGGCGTCGAACTGCACGACTACAACGTTTTCCCGGGATACGGCTCCGCCTTCATTCACCACGGAGGCGGCGCGTTCAGCCACGACATCATCGCAGCGGTCGAGAAGGCCGTGGCGGACGGCATGGACGTCATCAACCTCAGTATCGGCGGACTCGTCCAAGGACCCCACGACACGCTTTCGGAAGCGATCAACGCGGCGGTGGACGCAGGGACGGTCGCGGTGATCGCCGCCGGAAATTCCGGACCTGGGATCCTGACCGTCGAATCGCCGGGCGATGCGGCGAACGCGATCACGGCCGCGGCAGCCTCGGACCCGCACTTCGAAGGAATCAGGGTCACCTTCGACACGACGTCGATTGGCGCCGCGGTCGGCGAGTTCGCGAACTTCAAGCCCGCGATCACCGCGGCAACGGCCACGACCACGCCGGCGAATGGCTGCACCGCGATCTCGGAGGACCTCACGGGAAAGATCGCGCTGATCAGCCGGGGCGTCTGCACGTTCGGCACGAAGATCCAGGACGCCCAGGACCGAGGAGCCGTCGGGGTCATCATCCTGAACAATCAGCCGACGGACCCGTTCCCGATGGCCCAAGACGGCGTGCACCACCCGACGATTCCGGCGGTCATCGTCTCCCTCGCGGATGGCGCGACCCTCAAGGCGCACGCACCCGGATCCCTGACGGTCGACGGGACGACGTTCTTCGACTTCGTGACAACGAACGCGGACATCCTGGCGGCGTTCTCGAGCCGCGGGCCCACGCCGTACGACTTCCGGCTGAAGCCCGACGTGACCGCACCTGGCGTCAGCGTGCTCTCGAGCGTCCTCGGAGGCCAGTTCGCGTTCTTCCAGGGCACCTCGATGGCGACGCCCCACACGACGGGCGCGGCCGCCCTCCTGCTGGCCGCCCATCCGACGTGGTCGCCCCAGGAGGTCAAGTCGGCGCTCGTCAACTACGCGGATCGAACCGTGACGGGGACCGGCGGACTCGGCCCCATCGCCCGCGGCGGCGGACGCATCAACGTCCAAAGCTCCGTCGGCGCGACGGTCCTGTTGAGTCCCGCCTCGATCAGCTTCGGAGGCTTCACGGGAGGAAAGCCGTTGTCCTCCGTCGTCGATGTGACCTTCGAGAACCTCGGCCCGGCGGTCACGTGCGCCCTGAGCCTGACGATCAACGACCCGACCGCGAGCGGCTTCTTCTCGCTCAGCGCATCCAGCCTCAGCCTGGCCGCGGGTGGGACCGGGACCGTGACGGCGACGTTCAACGGAGGACAGGCCGTGGGGACCGGCTTCTTCTTCGGGGACGCCGTCGCTTCGTGCGGCACGGCCACGATTCGGGCGCCCTGGTTCGCGGCGGTGCAGCGCGGCAACGGGGCGTTGAACGGGAACCAGAATTCGCCCGCCCTGTTCGGACTCGACCCGGCCGTGTACATGGACACGAGCCTCATGTCCGGCGGACCGTTCGCGGCGTGACCGAGAACGTGCGGCCTTGGCGATCGGCCGAGACCGCACCCTTCCCTTATTCTAGGGCCGCGGAGACGCTCCCGCCCGCAAGCCTTCCGCGTTTCCGGCTTTGATCCGGGGCTACCCACAATCGGGCGACTCTCATCGGTCGCCAGGCGTTTCAGCACTCATAGGGGTCGTCACATTTTGTCGGCTGACCCTCTTCTCATCACGAACGCACGGACGTCATCGCGAGAGGCGTAGAAAACCATTTTCGGGCTCTTTGGGGGTGTCGCGGGACAGAATTTCGTGGGAACCTTCTTAACGTGACAATAATCTGTTACACCTGATGGAAGTCCCTCCGGGGCGAGTGGAACGGATCGCCGACGGGGGGCCCGAAGCGATTCGGTCCATCCTCGCCGAGCTTCGGGCGATGAAGTTCAATGGGGTCCTGAAGACCTCCGTCTTTCGCGGCGACACCCCGTCCCAAGGGGTCCTCGTCCTCCGGCGAGGGGATGGGGTGCTCGCGGAACACCGGTCCGCGGTCGATGTGGCGGGTCACGAAGCCCTCCCCGAGATCCTGAAGGACGCCGCGAGCGCCCGCGCCCAGCTCGAAGTGCGCACGTACGACTATGGCCATTCCTCGATCAGCATCGACCACCTCCAGCGAAGTTACCCCGAGGCCGCGGTCGAGGGCATCGGAGACCCGGACGAGGTGCTGGAGCAGGCGATCGCCCAGGAGGCCCGCGAGCGCGAGGTGTACGAGAAGGAGCTCGAGGGCCGTCGCAATCAAGAACGAACGCTCGTCGAGCGCGAAGAGGAGCTGTACCGCCGGAAGTGGGAACTGGAACAGGAGTATCAGCGGAGCGCGATGCGACAGCGGGAACTGGACTCCCTCCGGACCGAACTGCAGACGGTCAAGGAGGCGAGCGGACTGATCCTGAGCCGCCTCGAAGAACGACGAGCGTCCCGCGACGTGGAGGTCGAGTCCCAGAAGAAGGTCCTCACGATGGAATCCGAAAAGGCACGCGCGGACCTCGAGGCTCAGCGGCGAAGCCTGTCGGAGCGGCAGGCCAAACTCGGAGGGCTTGAGCGAGAGTTCGCATCGAAGGAAGCCACCTACCGCGACCGCGAAGCGTCGCTCGATGCGCGAGCCGTATCCATCGAACGCGAGCGCAAACAGATGAACGATCTGTACGGCAACCTGCAGGCGGAGGCAGAGAAAATCTCCGAGTCTCGGAAGGTCTTCGACGACCGCCTCGGGGAGGCGGAACGCCGGGAGCGGCTCCTCACCGGCCAGGACCAGGCGATCCGCGAACGGGAGCAGAAGCTCCGAGATCATGTGGCAGCGGTGTCTCAGCGGGAGCACGCGCTCGATGAACGGGAGAAATCGCTCCCGAGGACGATGGCCGACCTGGAGGCCCGCGAGGCGGAACTTGCCGAGAAGGCCACGAAGCTCGCCAAACAGGCCGAAGCGTTCGAAGCCCAGGACGTGGGACTCGACGACCAGAGGGAGGAGCTCGAACGGGCGACGAAGCGCATGCAAAAGCTCGCGAAGGACCTCGCGGCGAAAGATCGCAAGGTCTCCGAGGAGGAACGCGAAGCCCGGGAGCGTCAGGTCGACGTGCGCCGACGCCAGCGGGACCTCGCGACCCGCGGGAAGGATCTCGAGCAGTTGAAGCGCCGGCTCGGGCACATGGACGAGGAGCTGTCCGGCAACCGCTCGAGGATGAAGGCGCAAGCGGTGAAGCTGCTCCGTTCCGAACGCACCGCCCAGCAGCGACTCCGTGCGATCGAGACCGCCGATCGAGAGCTGGACAAGCGAGAGGCGGCGGCAAAACGTCGGGAAGCCGCGATTGAGAAGCGAGAGAAGGCGGCGGCAACAGCCGAAGAACGCACGACTGAACGGTCCGATGCGGCCGAGGTCGTCGAGGGGGACTTGCGGTCCAGGCGGTCCGCGCTTGAAGAAGAGTACGCCGCCAAGAGAGGGGAGCTTGAACGACGCGAGAGCGAGGTCGCCGCCGCGGAGCGAGCGCTCACGAAGGAATCGGAGTCGAACGAGTCGTTGAAGGCCACCTTGGAGGAGCAGGAGACGGCGTTCCTCTCGGACCTGCAAGACATCGAATCGCGCAAGGCGGCGCTCGAGAAATCCGAGGCCTCGCAGGTACAAGAAACGAAGAAGCTCGAGAAACGGTCGGACGCAATTTCGAGTCGAGAGTCTCGGTCGAAGCAGGAAATCCAACGTCGAGAAGCCCTGATGGAAGCCCGCGAGCGGGAGGCCGAGGCGCAGGAGGCCGCCCTCCGGGAGAAGGAAGAGAGCCTCCAGCACCGGATCGACGAGGTGGAAGACCGCGAATCGGACGCCGAGAAGCGCGTGGCCCGCGCCGAGGCCGACGGGAAACGTCGGCAGGAGGCGGTCGCCGCCCAGCGTGCCGGCATCGAGGAACGGCTCGCGAAGCTCGCCGCGGACCGGGATGCACTGGCGGCCGAGCGCATCGCCGTCCAGGCGGCGCAGTCCGCTCTTAAGACACGGGAAACGAAACTCAAGGACCGCGAGGCTCGGGCGGCGAAAGCGGACGTCGAGATTCAGCGCCGCAAGAAAGAACTCGCCCGGATCAAAGAAGGCCTGCGGCGCCTCAGCTGAGGAGGTCGAAGCGATTGAGCGCAATCGTCACGTTGACCACCGACTTCGGAGCGGGCGAGTACATCGGCGCCATGAAAGGCGCGATCCTCACGGTCAATCCGGAGGCGACGATCCTCGACATCGACCACTCGATCCGGCCGCATGACATTCGCCACGGGGCCTACGTCCTCTATGCAGCGGTCCCGTACTATCCGTTCGCGGCTCATGTCGGCGTGGTCGACCCCGGCGTCGGCACGAAGCGCCGCGCGATCGTATGCGTCTGCGAAGGAGCGTTCCTCGTGGGGCCGGACAACGGGCTCCTTGTCCCGGCGGCGCGTCGACTCGGTCTCAAAGAGGTGCGCGAGATCACGAATCGAAAGCTGGGTCGGCCCGAACTCTCGGACACGTTCCACGGACGCGACCTGTTCGCACCCGTGGCGGCGCATCTCACATTCGGGACCAAGGTCAAGGACGTCGGGCCGCCGATCCGCGATTTCGTCGACCTGGACTTCGGAGAGCCGAAGAAGCGCAAAGGCGGCTTCGACGCCGTCGTCATTACGTACGACCGCTTCGGCAACGTCGTCACGAACATCCCCCGGCCTCTCGCCGAGAAAGCGTGGTCCTTCGGCGATCGTCTCGCGGTGACAGTCGGTGGCTATGAAATGACTGTTCCGTTCGTGAGGACGTACGGCGTGGTCGCGCCCGGGGACCTCCTCGCCACGCTCTCTTCGAGCGGGTTCCTCGAGATTTCTCGGAGAGAAGCGAGCGCCTCGGCCCAGCTCGAGGCGACCCCGGGGATGCCCGTGAGCGTGGCGAAGGCCGAAGGCCGAACGTAAGCTCGATCGCTTCACCGCAACATGCCGGCGGCGAGAATCGATGTGCTATCCGATATCTGATAGGTGTACCCGGTCGAATACGTCGTCGTGCTGAGGAGAAGCCGGTCGCCCACCGCGACAGGTCCACCCGGCTGGCTCTGAACGTAGGCGGCCCTCTGGGATGCGTAATTAAGGGAAACGAACGGCGTCGGGGCGAGGGCCGTTGCTCCTCCACTCGTGATGACCGCTAACTTCGCGGTGGAGGGATACAGGCCCGTGGGGACGGAGGTGATCGTGAGAGTCCAGTTCGTGCCGTCGGCAGACCTGGCGACGACGACCGCCAAGACTCGAGGAGAAGGTGACGTAACGGTGATCTGCCGCCCGAGGAACACCGCCGCAACGCCGGCCAGGGCCACGAGGATGACGATGACGAGGACAACCACGACGGCGGTCAGGTTGCTACTCGAGCGGGGCGCCGGAGCCGGAGGCCACATCGGCGGGTAGGGCGCTGGAATCGTCACCGGCTGGACCGACGCGGTCAACGCGATCCCGCAGTTCGAGCAGAACTGGTTCCCCGGGGGATTCGGCGCGCCACAACGCGGACAAGCGACCATCGCGGACGTGCGGGGCCTCCGGCATCTTGGAACACGCCGAACGGCGGCAAATATCTTCGCGGAAACGTTGATGCGGTGTCGCCATCGGCGCGCAGCCAGCAAAGACATATCTAGGCACCGGACCTTCGGCGGCCGAAATGGATGCGCGCAAGATCCTCCTCGTGATTTTCGATGGCCTGGGGGACCGACCGCTCACCGAGCTCGGCCACAAAACGCCCCTCGAGGCCACGCCGAAACCGAACCTGGACTGGTTCGCCTCGAACGGTGTGAATGGCCTCGTCGATCCGATCGCCCCCGGGGTCGCCGCGGGAAGCGACACGAGCCACCTCGCCCTGTTCGGATACGATCCGCACGAGGTCTACACCGGACGTGGTCCCTTCGAAGCGGCGGGCGTAGGCATCGACCTCAAACCCGGGGACATCGCGTTTCGGGGAAACTTCGCCACGGTCGACGAGGACATGAGGCTCACCGACCGCCGCGCGGGACGGATCCGGGAGGGGACGGAAGAGCTGGCGAAGGCGCTCGATGGCCTGAAGCTGGGTCGCATCAAGGCGACCGTTCGGGCGGGGACCGAGCACCGGGTCGCGGTAGTCCTCCGGGGCCGCGGTCTGTCCCCGGAAGTCACGGATACGGATCCGCATGAGATCGGTGAGCCGATCCAAGAATCGAAACCTCTCGAACCGGCCGCGAAGGCTACTGCGAAAACCGTGAACTCCTTCACAAAAGAGTCGTCCAAGATCCTCAAGGCCCATCCGGTGAACCGCTCTCGCGTCGCGAAAGGCGAACCGCCCGCGAACGCAGTCGTGCTGCGCGGAGCCGGGATATTTCCGGACCTCGTTCCCATCACCGAGCGGTTTCATCTGACGGCCGCGGGGATCGCTGGCGTAGCGCTGATTCGCGGGATGTTCCGGGCCATCGGCATGGACGTGATCGACGTGCCGGGCGCGACCGGCGGCCTCGATACGGACATGATCGCGAAAGCCGACGCCGCGATGGACGCGCTGCGGACCCACGATCTAGTCGTCTTGCACGTGAAGGCACCCGACCTTTGCGGCCACGACGGGAAGGCGTCGGAAAAGATCCGCGTGATCGAGCGGATGGACGCGATGATGGGGCATCTGAAGGCGATGCTCTCCACCGAGGTCGTCGTGGCCCTCACGGCCGACCATTCGACCCCCGTCGCGTTGAAGGACCACTCCGGAGATCCCGTGCCGCTCACGATTTTCGGCGAAGGCGTCCGGGTCGACGACGTCCTCAATTTCGATGAACGGAGCATGGCGCACGGCGCCCTCGGTCGACTCCGCGGGACGGACGTGATGAACGTCCTTCTGAACGCATCGAACCGAATGGAGAAGTACGGTGCCTGAGCGGCCCGTCAAAGCCTAAATACGAGGAGGAACTTGCGGCCGCGCTTACGGCGGAGGAGTGGACGCCATGGCCCAATTGGATCTGAGCTTCATCATCCCCATCGCGATCTTCGCGGGGCTCGGGTTCGCGGGAATCTTGGCGCGGAGCATCCTCCGACAGGACACGGGCTCCGAGCGGATGCGGGAGATCGCCGGCGCGATCCAGCAAGGAGCCCGGGCGTTCCTGCGGCGACAATACAAGACAATCGCCTTGATCGCGGCGGCCCTCGCAATCCTTTTCGCCGTGGCCCTGGGCGCTCAGAAGGGATTCCTCCTCGGAGTCGAGACGGCCGGGGCGTTCGCCCTCGGCGCGACGCTTTCGGCGGTATCGGGTTACGTCGGGATGCACATCGCCATCCGGTCGAACCTTCGTTCGGCCGCGGGTTCTCTCAAGTCGTTCAACGATGCGCTCGTTACCGCCCTCCGGGGCGGCGCGGTTTCCGGGTTGTCGATCGTGAGCATGTCGCTCGCCGGCGTCGCCCTCCTCTACTATGGATACGGGGCTCTCGGACCCGCGTTGAATCCCACGACCTACAATACCTGTATCACCGCTGGCTACTCGGTCGCGCAGTGCACGGCTCAGGCGACGGAGGACGGCCTGATCCTGTCCATCGTCGGCTTCGGGTTCGGGGCGAGCCTCGTCGCTCTGTTCGCCCAACTCGGGGGCGGCATTTACACGAAGGCCGCGGACGTCGGGGCGGACCTCGTCGGCAAAGTGGAGGCGGGCATACCAGAGGATGATCCGAGGAACCCCGCCGTGATCGCCGATCTTGTCGGGGACAACGTCGGAGACTGTGCCGGCCGTGGCGCGGACCTCTTCGAGTCGACGGCCGCCGAAAACATCGGAGCGATGGTCCTCGGCGTCGTTCTCTTCCCGTATTTCGGAATCGCGGGCGTGATCTTCCCGCTCGTCGCGCGGTCGTTTGGGCTCCTGGCGAGCATCGTCGGCGTGTTCGTTGTTCGGGCGCGGGAAGACGAGGCGCCGATGAGCGCCTTGAACCGAGGATACATCGCGGCGTCAGTCCTCGCCGCAATCCTGTTCGGCGTCGCGGCGTGGGCGATGTTACAACCGTCCACGCCCACCGCGTCAGGTGGACTCACGTGGGCGTACTACTGGGCATGCGGCATCGCCGGCATGATGACGGCGGTCATCTACGTCTGGGTCACTCAGTACTATACGGAAGCCCGGTATCGGCCGGTGAGGGACATCGCGAAGTCGTCGGAGACCGGACCCGCGACGAATATCATTTCCGGATTCGCCGTCGGTCTCGAGGCGACCGCGATCCCGGCAGTCGTCGTGTCCATCGCGATCCTTTTCTCGTTCTGGGTCGGAAATTCCACAGGGATTCCAGGGGGCGGCATTTACGGGACGGCGATCGCGACGATGGGGATGCTCGCCACCGCGGCGTATATCCTGGCGATGGACACCTTTGGACCCATTGTGGACAATGGCGCCGGCATCATCGAGATGGCTGGCATGTCCGAGGCCGCCCGGAAGAACATGGATAAGCTCGACGCGGCTGGGAACACGACGAAAGCCCTCACGAAGGGCTACGCGGTCGGAAGCGCGGCCCTCGCGGCGTTCCTTTTGTTCAACGCCTTTCTCTCGGAGGCGCAAGTGAAGGCCGTCGATCTCGCACACCCGGAGACGTTTGTTGGCGCGTTCATGGGGGCCGCCCTCGTCTTCCTGTTCACCGCCTTTGCCATTCGGGCGGTCGGCCGCGCAGCCTGGTCAATCATCAAAGATGTGCGCGATCAGTTCCGCGAGAATCCGGGGATCATGGCGGGCACTGTGAAGCCGGACTACGGGCGCACCGTGGACATCTGCACGCGCAGCGCACTTCGAGAGATGGTTGTGCCTGGGATCCTCGCGGTCGCGACCCCCCTGGCCGTGGCCCTGATTTTTCGTTTCGTCAAGATCACGTACGTCCTCAATCCTGTGACCTCTCTGCTGGAACCGATTCCTACCGGCGAGCCCCTGGGCGCTACCCTCATGGTTGGTACCATCGCGGGCGTGCTAATGGCGCTCGTCCTGAACACCGGGGGCGGAGCCTGGGACAACGCCAAGAAATTCATTGAGGCCGGTAATCTCGGCGGCAAAGGAAGCCCAACGCACAAGGCGGCGGTCGTCGGCGACACCGTGGGCGATCCATTCAAGGATACCGCGGGGCCCTCCTTGCACATCCTCGTCAAACTGCTGTCGACGATTACGCTCGTCATCGCCCCGCTGCTCGTGTAGCCGTCGAGCCACGCGCGAGTCATCATCAATCCGAGTTGCGGATTCGCGGTGACTCCCGGCGCAAACAGTTAAAAGGCATGCCCGAGATGCCGCGCCGGAGGAGGAGAGTTTGGCGACACCCCCCGTCAGCCCGCCCCGGCCGCCGCAACCGGAACTCGGCGCCCGTCGATCGAGAATATGGCAGATCGTCGCGGTTGTCGTGGTAATCCTCGTAGTCATCGGGGGGGTCGTGATTTACGTCCAGCTCACCCGACCTCCATCCGCCGTCTGTACTCTGAGTTCCAAGAACCCGCTCATCTTCGACCAGCCCGAGAGCCCGGACAACACCGATCCGGCAACGACCTTTTCGACGCCGGGTTGGGGGATTGTCCAACAAGTCTACCAGGGCCTCGTGATGTACAACCAGTCAAGCTACACGACCTTCTTGCCTATCCTCGCGAAAAACTGGACATTTTCCTCGGATCACTTCAACATCACGTTTCACCTGCGACCCGGGGCCCACTTTTCGAACGGAGATCCGGTAAACGCGTATGTGATGTGGTTCAGTCTGTACCGGTCGATTGTCATGAACCAGCCCCCGGAGTTCATCTTGGGCCAGAATTTCTATCTCCCCGGATTGAGCAACCTCACCGCGACCCCCCGAGAGATCCGTCAGACGACCATGTACATGGAGACCGCGCTCTCCACCTGGAACTTCTTCGCGCCGACGCCGACCCAGATCACGTACATGAAGCGGACCGACCAGTCGTTCCAGGTGATTGACAACCGCACCATCCAGCTGAACCTCGGCTACGGATACAATGGCCCGGTCGCGTACGCCTACATCTTCTCCACGCTCGCGGCCCCCGTCGCCGCCGCCGTGGATCCAACCGTCATCCAAGCGAACGGCGGCGTTCACCCCGGGCCCAATACGTGGATGGCCAGCAACCTCCTCGGGAGTGGGCCGTACAAGGTCCAGTCGTACGACCCGGCCACCGGCGAAGTGCTCGTCCCGGATCCCAACTACTGGGGGACTGCCGCCGCGGTAGCGGAGCCGTGGAACAACGTCCTGCAGCCGGCCAAGTCCTCAATCCAGATTAACTTCCAAGGCACGACCGCGGTCGAGGTGCAAGACCTGAAATCCGGCCAGGTCGCGGGGGCGTCGTTTGCCTACGTCGGCCCGTCAACGGTCAACGACCTGAAGACCACCGCCTGCGTGACCGTGACGACCCTCGACGACGTGTACAGCTCCACTGCGGGAGGCTGGTGGATCTACATGAACCAGAATGTCCCGCCCTTCAACAACCTCTCCGTGCGCAAGGCGGTCGTCCACGCGATCAACTATCAGGAGATCATCAACGTGGCGTTCGGCGGATACGCGAAGCAATGGGTAGGGCCGGTCCCGCCGGGGTATCCGTACTATAACCCGGACAACCTCGCTCCGTATCCGTACGATCTCGCCTTGGCCAAGCAAGAGATGAACAATTCCCCGTACCCGCTCCCGCAAGGATACACTCCGACGCTAAACTACGAGTACATCAATCTGGGTGACTGGAAGACCGTCGCGACGCTCCTCCAAGGGTACCTCTCCCAGATCGGGATCAAGATCAATCCGGTCGCGATTCCGCTTGACCAACTCTATGTCGAGCAAGTCCTCGACGCGAGCGGGACCTGCACAACGATGACCAACGTGAATGGAGGCCCGTTCCCGATCGGGCAAGAGTTCTACACATCGGACTATATCGCCCCCGATGATTGGACCCAGAACAACGCGATCAGCTACGGTAGCGCGAACATGTGCATGTCGCAGTACAACAACCTCACGATGGATTCCCTCGTGATCGATGCCGCGGGTCAAAGCAACCCGACGAACCTGACGAACGACTATTCCCAGATCACGCGGATGATGTACGACAACTACACGAACGCGTGGCTCGTCGTCCCCCAACAGTTCGCGGTCTACAATTCCCTCCTCCGCGGCGTGGTGTTCAACCCCATGGGGAGTGGCCTACCGTTCACAATGATCATGAATACGGAATACACCTGAAGCCGGTCGCCGGGCCACATCGAGGCGGTTCGCCGTTCGCCCTCCGGCCCACGAAAGCTAACCCGCGACCGTAGACTCGCTCGGTCGTGAATTCCCGGATTCGGATCGAGGCGACCCCGGAAGCGTGGGCATCTCGCCCAATAGCTCTTCGGGGGGAATCTCC
>DATMDM010000152.1:0-1634 GCA_035557795.1 Thermoplasmata archaeon
GAACGTGCACACGACGGTATTCCCGACGGGTGAGATTCGCGGCCGCCTCCGCGCCCACGGCCACGACGATCGCTGAAACCCCAAGGGTAAGCCCTACGAGAGAAGCCCCGCCAACACGGCCTTCTCTCGTAGGGCCCGGCCGTCCCTGAAGAACGAAGTGGTCAAGCGCGGGTCGGGTGCCCCGAGGGTTGCCGGAGGAAATACCGATTCGGCTTTCTTTAATGTCTGAGACGGGAGGACGCCGATGAAAAGAAGCCATGAGGGCTTGGCGAAGCTTGCAGTAGGGTCGGCCTTGGTTTTGGCTGGCGCTGGCCTCATTCCCGCGGGACCTGCTTCTGCCCAAGGAGGTGGCTCCCCCTGTGACACCGTCCGAGATCCGTCGCACTGTGGCGAGGTCTCTCCGCTCATTCCGATGCAGAGCACCGAGGCGGTCCACATGGGTCTGGTGTGGAAGAAGGACTCGGCCACCCCGAAGATCCTGTTCCACTCAAGGTTCTCAGAATACACGCCCAACGACATGGCCGATCCCGAGATCATTGACTTGGCCATCGCTCGCGGGGCGTTCACAACCCCCGGACTCCAGTTCAACTCGTCCCTGAGGGACGTCCTCCATGGCTTCGACCCCTTCCTGGGTCTCGGGACCAACCGATCAGCCGACGACTCGTTTCAAAGGCTGACCTACGGCGGCTACCTGATGCGGCAGGGCCTGAGCCAGGCCGTGCCGACGCGCATCAGGGCAAATCGCACGATGGAAAGGCAATTACTGTTCGACATCAGCCACCCCGACGCGTTCAAGAACAGCGGGAAGTTCCATACGGCCCTGCTCGACGAGGCCGACTTCGCCATGAACCGGGCCGCGTTCGCGGAGAACGGCTATTCGAAGGGCGTGTTCTACAACATGTACTGCAACGCGCGGGTGACCTTGTCCGACGGGCGCGTCTACGTCTTCGGCGGTCACGACATGCAGAGCGACAACGGGTTGTACAAGGTCAACATCTTCGACCCGGAGCTCGAGGCTTGGGTCAAGCGAACAGAGCCGTGCACGCGGGCGAACTGGCACAGGGATCCGTTCGGCCGCGAGCTGTTCGCCCGTAACCCGAACGCACCGTTCTATGACAACTGCGATCCGAGAGATCAGCAGAGCACCCAGCCCTCGGACCCCTCCGACCAGAAGTACGCACGCTGGTATCCGTCGGCCATCGCGCTGCCGAACGACACGGTGCTCGTGGTCGGCGGGTTCGACCAGGACAACTCCGTGGGACCCGATCCCGACCGGGTTGCCAAGGGCCGACGGAACGTGCCCCAGACGGACACGGCCTTCACCGCCAGCCGGGTGAACCAGGTCGTCCCGGAAGTGTACGACCCGAAGACCGACCGAAACATCGCGCTGGAGAACGCGCGCATGGCCTTCCCGCTCTACCCGCAGCTCGAGGTCGTCGAGACGGGCCCGGGGAGGGACGACTGGAAGGTGTGCACGTTCGACGGCGAGATGAATTATGGCGACGAGTTCATCCCCGGTGGCGCCAAGTTCGGCGTCGGGGGAGGCAATCCTCGCTTTACCAAGGGGACGACCTGGTGCTTGGACGTGCTCGGCGCGCTGAAGGACCCCAACCGGGACCTTCCCGCAAAGAACC
>DATMDM010000153.1:0-1455 GCA_035557795.1 Thermoplasmata archaeon
GCTCGTGACGACGGTGTCGTCGATCCCCGACGCGACCCTCGCGATCGTGTTCGGCGTCGCCGGCAGTGCCCTTAGCCGACTCAGGTCGGCGGCATGACCCTAGTCGACGTAGGGCCCGTTGAACCGGGGTTCCTCTCCATAGGGCTTCCCGGCCATCAAGAGGTACCTAGTTCCGGGCTTGGCGTCCTGGACGGCAAAGGCTTCGCCGGGCCCCATCAGGACGAGCTGACCCTCCTTCGCGGGCGCGTGGTTCGCCCCGAACGAGGCGGCGCCCTCGAGCAGATACGCAAAGCCCTGGAACTCGGATGGCACGTTGTGTGTCGCACGACCCCCGCGTTCGAGAACTACGTCTAAGATGAGCGCTGGAGTGCCCAGCCGCACGGTCGAGCCTTCGCCGACTAGAATGCGGGAGGTTGCGTTTCCCTCCTGGATCCGGGACAAATCGTCAGCCTGCACGATTCGCGCCGTCGGTTCAACTTGCTTGTCCCTGCGGGCGAGGTTGACCCAGAACAGGACGCCCCGGACCTCGCTGCCCTCCAGACCCTCTCGGAGCTGGTCCGCGCCGATGCCTTCCGCGTGCCGTACGCCTCGTCCGGTCCGAAGATGCAGGAGCGAGCCCTCGGGCAAGCGCGCTCGTTCGATCCTCCCGGCGGGACCGGTCGTGTGGCCCGTGCTCGTTGTGCCCTTGAGGACGTACCAGAGGTTGTCGAACCCGCGATGCGGATGCTCGGTGTCCAGGTTGGCCATCGCGGGCGAGATCTTCAGGGTCGCCTCGTGCACCAGGAGGAAGGGGTCTGACAACTCATAAGGCACGTCGCGAGCCGGAAGGGCTTCCCAGACGGGGAAACCCATTATGTTGCGCAGGTGGCGATCGCTGACGATAGATGCCTCTCGTGGTTTGACTGTTGTCGTGCTCATGCAGTGTCACCTTCGTGACGATTCGGTGATCGACGAATTCCACCGATCAAAGATGAACTGGCCAAGCGCGATACTTAAAGCAGCGCACCGGGCAAAGGCACTGACGGAGCGGATCGCGAGCGACAAGGTGTGCCCGTTGTTCCGCGCGTACCAAACGAATCCTTTTTTCGGGCAAGAAACAAGTGCTCCCGACGGGATTTGAACGCATGTTAGAGAGTTACTCTATGCGAGCCGTTTCCGTCAGGTACTCTTGGGGTGTTCGCGTACGTCTGAAGACGCTTCACCTCTTCGGCTTGATTCTGGGAATTCGTGCGAATCAGAGGTGTCTACTAACGAGGGAAAGGATAATTCGGTTGTCGCGTATTCCGCAAAGGGGTGAGAGGGATCGCGACCACGCCGTGTCCGGGATGCGGTAGACCACTAGCCTGGATCGCGCAGCATAACCAGTGGTGGTGTGCCAACGAACGGAAGTACTATCCGCCGGGCCAGTCGCCCGCCACGGTGACGACCGCAACGAATCCGCCTCCCGCGCAGGCC
>DATMDM010000154.1:0-26027 GCA_035557795.1 Thermoplasmata archaeon
AATCCAAGAGCAAATGGCGAAGCAGGAGTACAAGTACGGCTTCGTCTCCGATCTCGATGAAGACAAGGCGCCGAAGGGCCTCAACGAGGACATCGTCCGGCTCATTTCGCGCAAGAAGAACGAGCCCGAGTGGTTCCTCGAGTGGCGTCTCCGGGCGTACCGTCACTGGCTCACGATGAAGGAGCCGAAGTGGTCGAACGTCACCTATCCCCCGATCGACTACCAGAACATCATCTATTACGCCGCGCCGAAGCCGAAGAAGCCGGTGAACAGCCTCGAGGACGTCGATCCGGAGATCCGGAACCTGTACGCGAAGCTCGGAATCCCGCTGCAAGAGCAGGAACGCCTCGCCGGCGTCGCGGTCGACGCGGTCCTCGACAGCGTCTCCGTCGCGACGACGTTCAAGGCCCGGCTCGCGGAGCTCGGGATCATCTTCTGCTCGTTCTCCGAGGCGGTCCAGGAACACCCGGACCTGGTGCGGAAATACCTGGGTACCGTCGTCCCCTTCAACGACAACTTCTTCGCGGGCCTGAACAGCGCCGTCTTCAGCGACGGTTCGTTCGCCTACGTCCCGCCAGGGGTGCGGTGCCCGATGGAACTCTCTACGTACTTCCGGATCAACGCGCAGGACACAGGCCAGTTCGAGCGCACCCTCATCATCGCGGACGAGGGCGCGTACGTCAGCTACCTCGAAGGCTGCACGGCCCCGATCCGCGACACGAACCAGCTCCACGCCGCGGTCGTCGAGCTGATCGCCCTCGACAACGCGGAGATTAAGTACTCCACGATCCAGAACTGGTATCCCGGGGACAAGAACGGCAAGGGCGGCATCTACAACTTCGTCACGAAGCGCGGGAAAGCGCTCGGCGCGAACTCGAAAGTCTCTTGGACGCAGGTCGAGACCGGCTCCGCGATCACCTGGAAGTACCCGAGTTGCATCCTCCAGGGAGACAACTCTGTGGGCGAGTTCTACTCCGTCGCGCTCGTGAACAACTACCAGCAGGCCGACACGGGCACGAAGATGCTGCACATCGGGAAGAACACCCGCAGCACGATCATCTCGAAAGGCATCTCCGCCGGATACGGCCGGAACACGTACCGCGGCCGGGTGCAGATCCACAAGGGGGCGACGAACTCCCGCAACTACAGCCAGTGCGATTCCCTCCTGATCGGGTCGACGTGCGCCGCGTTCACGTTCCCGGACATCCAGGTCCAGGAACCGACCGCGCAGATGGAGCACGAGGCCTCGACCTCGAAGATCGGGGAGGAACAGCTGTTCTACTGCCAGACGCGCGGCATCACCCCCGAGGACGCCACGAACATGATCGTGAACGGCTTCTGCAAGCAGGTCTTCCTGAAGCTCCCGATGGAGTTCGCGGTGGAGGCCCAGAAGCTGATCGGCGTGAGCCTGAACCTCGAGGGCACGGTCGGGTGAGCGCCCCGCGCGCAACGGAGGGGACGACCATGCTCGCAATCAAGGACCTACATGTCAAGGTCGCCGGCAAGGAAATCCTGAAAGGAATCGACCTGTCGATCAACGCGGGGGAAGTCCACGCGGTGATGGGGCCGAACGGGAGCGGCAAGACGACGCTCGCCCAGGTCCTCGCGGGCCGCGTGACGTACGAGGTCACCGGGGGCCAAGCCCGTTTCGAGGGCAAAGACCTCCTCGCGATGAAGCCGGAAGACCGCGCCCGCGAGGGCGTCTTCATGGCGTTCCAATATCCCGTCGAGATTCCGGGCGTCAGCAACGCGTATTTCCTGAAGGCGGCATTGAACGCGATTCGCAAATATCACGGCCGGGAGGAGATCGACGCTATGGACTTCGTGAGCTTGGTCCAGGACAAAGCGAAGTTGCTCGGGCTCGATGAGACGTTCATGAAGCGGGGGCTCAACGAGGGTTTCTCCGGGGGCGAGAAGAAGAAGAACGAGGTGTTCCAGATGGCGGTCCTCGAACCGAAGCTTTGCGTCCTCGATGAAACGGACTCCGGACTCGACATCGACGCGTTGCGCGTCGTCGCGAACGGAATCAACGCGATGCGCAGCGCGGAGCGGGCCATGCTCGTCGTCACGCATTACCAGCGCCTCTTGGACTACGTCGTCCCGGACTTCGTCCACGTCCTCGTCGACGGGAAGATCGTGAAGAGCGGCGACGCCGACCTCGCGCGAAACCTGGAAAAACACGGGTACGGCTGGATCCTCGAGGAGACCCCGAGGTCCCCGCAGGCCGCACGCGCATGAGGCCGGTGACGACCGTGACGGCGTCCGTCGACACGAAGCAAACGTACGTCGCGGAGTTCGCTTCCTCGGAACGAGAGCTCGGCGGCCCCGAATGGCTGCGCGCGGTCCGCAAGAAGGCGATCGGGCGCTTTGAGCTCCTCGGCTTTCCCACCCAGAAGCACGAGGATTGGAAGTACACGAACCTCGCGGCCCTGCTTCGCGTCCCGTTCAAGCCCGCGATTCTCGGCCGTCCCGGCGGGGTGATGGCCGAGAACCTCGAGCCCTTCACGTTCGGGGTCCTGAAGACCAGTCAACTCGTCTTCGTGAACGGTCGGTACGCCCCGCGCCTCTCCTACCTTCGGTCTCTCCCGGAAGGCGTCCGCGTCGCGCCGCTCGCAGAGATTCTCCGGTCGGAGCCGGAAACCCTCGAGAAGCACCTTGCCCGGTACGCGCAATTCGAGGACGACCCGTTCGTCGCCTTGAACACCGCGTTCTTCCAGGACGGCGCCTACGTCGAGGTGCCGAAGGGCATCGTCGTCGGAGAGCCGATTCATCTCTTGTTCGTGGCGACGTCCCGGGACCTCCCGATTGTCGCCCATCCGCGGAACCTGATCCTCATGGGGGCGGGCAGCCAGGCGACCGTGATCGAGTCGTACGCGGGATGGAGTCCCGACGTGACCTTCACGAATGCCGTCACCGAGGTCGCTCCCGGTCCGGCAGCGGTCCTCGACCATTACAAGATTCAGCGGGAGGCGGAGACCGCGTTCCACATCGCGACGATGACGGTCCTCCAGGATCGCGATTCGTCCGTCTCGGCGCATTCGATTTCCTTCGGCGGCGGCCTCGTTCGGAACTACGTGCATACGCTCTTTCGGGCCCCCGGCGGAAGCCTCATCCTAAATGGTCTGTACATGACCTCGGGGACGCAGCAGGCGGACAACTATACCCGGATCGACCACGTCGCGCCCGCGTGCACGAGCGTCGAGCTGTACCGAGGCATCTTGGGCGGCCGGTCCCGAGGCGTGTTCAACGGCAATATCTACGTCCGCAAGGATGCGCAGAAGACGGTCGCGCGACAGACGAACAAGAACCTCCTCCTGTCGAAGGAGGCGTTCGTCGACAGCACGCCAGGCCTGGAGATCCTCGCCGACGACGTGAAGTGCAACCACTCCTCCACGATCGGGCAGCTCGACGAGAACGCGGTGTTCTATCTCCGATCGCGGGGCATCGATGAGGAGGCGGCGCGGAACATCCTGACGTATGCGTTCGCCGCCGATGTCGTGAACCAGGTGAAAGTCGCCCCGGTCCGGATCAAGCTCGATCAGCTGATCGTCTCGCGCCTGCCGAGGGGCGCGGGGCTCGGGGAGACCTTATGAAGCGCGATTCGATTCTATCTCTCCGGACCCGCGCAACCGCGTGGGAGGCCCCCTGATGCCGGATCTTCGAGAGCTGTACCAGGATACGATCCTGGATCACAGCAAGAGGCCCCGCAATTTCCGGGAGATCGCCGAAGCGAGCGCGACGGCCGTGGGCCACAACCCGCTGTGCGGCGACCGGGTGACCGTGTACCTGCGCCTCGACGACGGAACGATCGAGGACATCTCCTTCGTCGGCCAGGGGTGCGCGATCTCGAGAGCGTCCGCGTCGCTCATGACGGACGCGGTGAAGGGCAAATCGAAGGGGGACGCCCATCGGCTCTTCGAGAGATTCCACAAGATGGTCACGGCCCGCCCGGGGGATCCGGTCGATACCTCCCTCGGCAAGCTCGCGGTCCTGTCCGGCGTCTGCGAGTTCCCGGTCCGCGTGAAGTGCGCCAGCCTGGCCTGGCACACCCTCGAAGCGGCCCTGGAGAGGAAGCAGGAGACCGTTTCGCTGGAGTGAGGATCGTGTCCGCGGACGCTCCCCGGACCGCCTCCGAGCAAGAGACGGGCGGTCCTGTATCCATCGGTCCGGGACCGAGCAACGACCTCATCCGTGCGTTCTCGAAATCGCGCCGCGAGCCGGAGTGGATGCTCCGCTTGCGACTTCGAGCCCTCGAGCGATTGCATTCCGACGGGGTGCCTTCGTGGGCCTCGTTCTTGCGGGACGTCGATTTCGATGGGATGATCCAGGCAGAGGCGATCCCGCGCGCATCCATCGCCGCGGGGCGGGAACCGGGCCTCGCACCCGGCCTTGGCACGCTCGAGGAGTCCGAAGCCGCGTACCGGACGGTCCGGGGCGATCTCGAAACGCGAGGCGTGGTGTTCCGCGGATTGGCTTCCGCCATCGCCCACGACCCGAACCTCGTGAAGGCCCATTACGCAACCGCGATCCCGGTCGATGCGCATCCTATCGCGGCGCTCAACGCCGCCTTGTGGTCCGGCGGCTCCTTCCTCTACGTGCCGGTCGGCGTCCGCGTGGAGATCCCCCTGCAGGCGGAGATTCGGGAGGACTACGCGAAGGTCGAGCCGTTCGAGCGAAACGTGATCGTGGCCGACCGCGGCGCCGACGTCACGTACATCGAGGGATGCACCGCGCCCGTGTACACGCCGGACCAGCTGCACGTGTCCGCGATCGAGGTCATCGCGATGCCCGGATCCCACGTGCGGTACATCGCCCTCCAGAACTTCGCCCGAGAGGTGGACAACCTCGTCACGAAACGCGCGCTCGTCCACGAAGGCGCGAGCGTCGAATGGGTCGACGCGAACTTGGGCTCCCGCCGGACCTGGAAGATTCCGCGGGCGGATCTCCTAGGTCCCGGAGCCTCGGCGGAATTCGTCGGGGTCGCACTCGCGGGAACGGGTCAACACGAAGACGTCGGCGCGGAGATGGTCCACCTCGCCCCGCGGACCCGATCGAAGATCATCAACCGCGGCATCGTCCAGCGCGGAGGACGGGCGACCTTGCATTCGTCGGTGCGGGTGGAACCGGGAGCCACCGGCGTCGAATCGAGGATCGAATGGTCCTCGCTGATGCTCGATGCGGAGTCACGCGCTGAGACGGCCCCCTCGATCGAACTCGACGAGGCGGATGCGGAGATCGTCCAGGTGGGATCCGTCCGCAAGGTGAGCGACGAGATGCTGTTCTACATGGCGTCCCGCGGGGTGACGAAGGATGAGGCCCTCCGAATGGTCATCCTGGGGACTGCCGAGGTGGTGACGAAGCGGATCCCCATCGAGTACGCCGTCGAAGTGGACCGGCTCATCGAGCTGGAACTCGGAGGCGGGGTCGGCTGATGTTCCGTCGCAAGAAGACTCAAGTATTGAGCCGGTCATGGCAAGGGGGCACCGCATGGCGAAACCCGCGAAGGTGATGCTGAACGTGCCCGCCATCAAGGCGGACTTCCCGATCCTCCAGCGCACGATCCGGGACAAGCGGCTCGTCTATCTCGACAGCGCGGCGACGTCCCAGAAACCGAAGCAGGTGATCGACGCGACGTCGGATTTCTATTCGCGGTACAACGCGAACGTCCACCGCGCGATCTACGAGCTCGGGGAGGAGGCCACGCGCGAGTACGAGGGCGCGCGCGAGAAGGTCGCGGCGTTCATCCAGGCGAAGTCGCCGACCGAGATCGCGTTCACGAAGTCCACGACGGAATCGATCAACCTCGTGGCCTACGGCTATGGCATCAAGGGGAAGATCCAGAAAGGGGACGAGATCGTCGGGACCGTCATGGAGCACCACTCCAACCACGTGCCGTGGCATTTCGTGAAGGATCACAAAGGCGCCGTCCTGAAGTACGTCGACGTCAACGACGATGGCACGCTGAAAATGGACCAGTACGATGAGCTGCTGACGAACCGAACGAAGATCGTGACGGTGACCCTCTGCTCCAACGTGCTGGGGACCATCAACCCGGTCAAGGAGATCGCGAAACGCGCGCACGAGGTCGGTGCGATCTGCGTCGTCGACGCGGCCCAGGCGGCCCCGCACATGCCGATCGACGTCCGGAGTCTCGACGCCGACTTCCTCGCCTTCAGCGGGCACAAGATGGTCGGTCCCACCGGGATCGGCGTCTTGTACGGGAAGCAGGAGCTCTTCGAAGCGATGGAGCCGCTCCTCGGGGGCGGGGAGATGATCCGAGAAGTGCACCTGGGATGGGCGAAGTGGAACGATGTCCCGTACAAGTTCGAAGGTGGGACGCCGAACATCGCCGGTGCGATCGGGCTCGGGGCCGCGGTGGACTACCTGACGAAGATCGGCATGGATGCCGTCCGTGGCCATGAAATGGAGATGACCGAATACGCTCTGGAAAAACTCGCCCGCTTGAAAGGCGTTCAGACGTACGGCCCGAAGGACGTCAAGAAGAGGGCCGGCGTTGTGTCCTTCACCATCGATGGCGCGCACCCGCACGACATCGCCTCGATCCTCGATGTAGAGGGGATCTGCGTCCGGTCGGGCCACCATTGCGCCCAGCCGCTCATGGAGCGGTTCAACCTCCCCGCGACCGCGCGAGCCTCCTTCTACATCTACAACGACCTGGACGACGCGGACGCCCTCGTCGCGGGCATCAAGAAGGTCCAGGAGGTCTTCGCCTGATGTCGATCTCGTACGACATATATCAGGAACAGATCCTGGACCACTACAAACACCCGCGGAACAAGGGCCCGCTCGCCGGCGCCACGAAGAACGCCCGAGACTCGAACCCGCTCTGCGGGGACGAGGTCGTCCTCCATGTGAAGGTCGATGGCGCCGACCGAATCGCCGAGGTGAAGTTCGAGGGCCAGGGTTGCGCGATCAGTCAGGCGAGCGCATCGATGCTCACGACGATGGTGAAGGGGATGCCGCTCTCCGATGCCGAAGGTCTCGGCCGAGACGCGGTTCTGAAGCAACTCGGCATCCCCCTGAGTGCCGTCCGTCTGAAGTGCGCCCTCCTCTCCCTCCACGTGCTCAAACTCGCCCTGGGCCAGAAAGCGGACGTCGCGACCTGAGGCGTTCGATCGCATGCCTTCGGCTACGAAGTCGCCGAAGGCCTCGCGCGTTGCGGACCTCATCGGGGACACTCCTCTCCTCCGCCTCGACCGATTGGCGGCGCACGTCGCTCGTGGCGTGCGCCTGTACGCCAAGGCCGAATGGCAGAATCCGGGCGGGAGCGTCAAGGACCGCGCCGCGCTCGGGATGTTGCGCGCCGCCGAGCGAGCGGGCCTGACGAGGGACGAGGTCCTCCTCGACGCGACGTCGGGGAACACGGGGATCGCGCTCGCGATGCTCGGGGCCTCCGAAGGATATCGTGTGACGCTATGCGTCCCGGCGAACCTCAGCACGGAACGGAAGCGGATCCTGAAGGCGTACGGGGCCGAGCTCGTCTTCACGCCCGCCACCGAGGGGACTGACGGCGCGCAGCAACGTGCCAAAGCGCTCGCGGCCTCCGAGCCGCGCAAGTACCGGTATCTCGACCAGTACAACAACGAGGCGAACTGGCGGGCCCATCTCGAGTCGACAGGTCCCGAGATCTGGGAACAGACCGCCGGGACCATCACGCACTTCGTAGCCTGCCTCGGGACGACCGGGACCTTCGTCGGCGTGGGACGCTATCTGAGGAAGATGAGTCGGAGCGTGCGTCTCGTCGGGGTGCAACCGGACAGTCCGCTCCACGGCGTCGAAGGCGTGAAGCATCTCGAGACGTCCCTCGTCCCGGGGATCTGGGACTCGAACCTGGCGGACGAGATGATGTTCGTCGCGACGGAGGACGCCCAAGCCGCGACTCGCCGGCTCGCACGGGCAGAAGGGATCCTCGTGGGCACGTCGAGCGGAGCCGCGTTCGACGCGGCTTTGCGTCTCGCGGAGCGAATTCGCGAGGGCGTGATTGTCACCGTCTTTCCAGATGCGGGAGCGAACTACCTCGGGGAGCGGTTTTGGGAGGAGGCACCGTGACGATCGAGATCCCGACCGCGGTTCTTCAAGCGATTCAGGATCATGCCCGCGAGGCGTATCCGGAAGAATGCTGCGGTTTTCTCATCGGCCATTCGAGCGCTCCGCGGCGCGTGGTGGAATCCCGCCGGGCCCGGAACGTCGCGACGGAGAACCGGTCCCGGCGATACATGGTCGATCCCCTCGAGCTCCTCCGAGTTGACGACGATGTGCGAAAGAAAAACCTCGATCTCATCGGGATCTACCACAGCCATCCGGACCATCCCGCCGCTCCCTCCGAGTACGACCGATCCCGTGCGGCGAGCTGGTTGTCGTACGTGATCGCGAGTGTCGTCGACCGACTTCCGAAAGACGTGACCGCTTGGCGGTTCGACGAGGCCACCGGATCGTTCCGGCCCGAAGAGATCGTCCATGGTTGAACCCCGCCGGCATCTCCGGACGATGCTCTCCCCCGCGATTCCGATGCGCCGAACCCGCGGGACGAACCTTAAGTATAACACAGTCATGGAACAGGTACGACCATGGCTGCGGTCCGGATCGTCATTCCGACGGCCCTTCGTCAATACGCGGCGAACCACGATGCGGTGGAGGTCGAGGCCGAAAGCGTCGACCAGGCCCTTGGGGACCTCGTGGACCGCTTCGACCAGCTTCGACGCCATCTGTACGCGGACGACGGCCGCCTGCGGAACTTCGTGAACGTCTACGTCAACGAGGAGGACATCCGCTACCTCGGGAAGGATGCGACCCCTTTGAAGGAAGGAGACACGATCTCGATTGTCCCGAGCATCGCGGGCGGTTCGTTTTCGCTAATGGATCGGCTGGCCGCGAAGCGCAAAGACGTCCTGATGCCGGCGGAAGTCAAGCGCTACTCCCGGCATCTGATCCTGCCCGAAGTCGGCATGGCGGGGCAGTTGAAACTCAAGCAGTCGTCCGCCCTGATCATCGGCGCCGGGGGGCTCGGCGTGCCCCTCACGCAATACCTCGGCGCCGCCGGCGTCGGCCGTCTCGGCATCGTCGACTTCGACGTGATCGACGAAACCAACCTGCAGCGCCAGGTGCTGTACGGGACGAAGGACGTCGGCCGCAAGAAGATCGAGGTCGCGAAAGAACGGGTCGCCCAGATCAACCCGAACGTCGACGTGCAGACGTACGAGACGCGCTTGACCTCAGACAACGCGCTGGAGATCCTGAAAGACTACGACGTCGTCATCGATGGAACGGACAACTTCCCGACGCGGTACCTCGTGAACGATGCGACGGTCCTCCTGAACAAGCCGAACGTCTACGGATCGATCTTCCGTTTCGAAGGCCAGGCGAGCGTCTTCCACGCGGCCAAGGGCCCATGTTACCGTTGTCTCTACGCGGAACCGCCGCCGCCCGGCCTCGTCCCATCGTGCGCGGAGGGCGGGGTGCTCGGCGTGCTCCCGGGCATTGTCGGATCGATCCAGGCGACCGAAGCGATCAAACTCCTCCTCGGAAGGGGCGACACGCTCATCGGTCGTCTCCTCGTATTCGACGCCCTGCGGATGAAGTTCCGGGAGCTCAAGTTGCGCAAGAACCCCGAGTGCCCGATCTGCGGATCGAATCCGACGATCAAGGAACTCATCGATTACGAGGAGTTCTGCGGCTTGCGAGGTCCGTCGGAGCAGGTCGGGGAGGAGTTCCAGATCACGGTCGCGGAGCTAAAGGAGAAGATCGACGGGGGCAAAGAGGTCGTCCTCCTCGACGTTCGAGAGCCCATGGAATGGGAGATTGCCCGCCTCGACAAGGCGGTCCTGATGCCGGTGGCCCAGGTTCCGTCTCGGGTGAACGAGCTCAGCACGGCCGACGAAATCGTCGTGTACTGCAAGACCGGCGTCCGCTCGGGCCGAATCACGAACTTCCTGCGGGAAATCGGCTTCCGCAAAGTGATGAACCTCGTCGGCGGGATCGACGAGTGGGCGGACAAGATCGAGCCCGACATGGCCCGATACTGATCAACATTGCGTCGCTTGAGCCCGCGTCCACCTCCGAGGCTCATTGCAATTCGTGGATGTCGTCTTGACATGAGCTCCGGTCTGCCGGCAGCTTTATGGTGATACCGGGCTACTCGCCAACCGGAGGGGGGGCGTGAGCGCCGTCGGGCGGGAGCTCGGTCACGAGCTCTCTTGGGAGGTCATTCTTGCTGCCGTTCTTCTTCTTGCACCCGCCGGTTTCGTCACGGCGTACCCTCCCATCGTGTCCGCAACTCAAGGAACGCCGGACCCGTGCGGATATCGATGGACTGACAGCAACGCTCTCCCGCCGAAAGTGAACTTCAATTGGATTGAAATCAAGGATAACGGCACTCTCATTCACAATTCCGACTGGATTGGAAATGCCGACGACGGATATCTCGACGTTCCGTTCGGGTTCGGTTTCGCGTTTTACGACCGCACTTATTCCGATGGCTTCCTCGGCACGAACGGCTACATCTCGTTCGGTCAAGGATATACCGGTTCCCGGCTCGCGCCTATTCCGGATTCGTCATACCCGAATAACGCGGTCTACGGCTTTGGGGAGGACCTCCAACCCGGCGCCGCGGCTTCGCCGGGCGGCGTCTATTATCTCCGATTAATGACTCCGTATCGGTTTGTCCTTGAGTACCTCGAAGTCCCTCACCTCGGCGGCGGTGACGTAGTTACTTTCGAGATCATTCTGCTCGAAACGGGCCACATCCTGCTCCAATATCTTTCCCCGACGGGCACGGTCCAAGTCGTCGGGATCGAGAACCGAGACGGGTCTGCGGGCCTCGAATATCCGCAACGTCCCATAGCCCAATTGGCAATCGAATTCGCGCCCGCAAGCGATCCGCCAGGCCCCGTGGGAGTCAGCCTGACCCCGTGCGCCCAGAGGGCGAAGTCGCTTCCCGATGCCGATGCGGACGCCCGGTTCACAGTGGCGAATATCGGCACGGGGTCCGATACGATCGACGTGAGTTTCTCTTCGCCTTCGCCCGGGTGGGGGGCCCCGACCCGGATCGAGACCGGCACGCGGGACGCTTCGGCACCGAGGCTGGCTGTGGATCCCAGTGGCAGCGTGGTCGCCGTGTGGGCACAGTCTGACGACAACCTAACTTCTTTGGATATCCGCGCGAATCGCTTCACTCCTGGCTCGGGATGGGAGACCCCGACCTTGATCGAGGACCTTCCGGGCGCGGCCAGCAGTCCGGACGTAGGTGTGGATTCTGCGGGCAACGAGATTGCGGTGTGGGCTCAACTCGACGGCGCCGTCCCGAGCATCTATGCGAATCGCTTCGTTCCGGGGACTGGGTGGGGGACCGCCGCTCCGATCGAAGCCAGCACGGCTTACGCTTCCAATCCGGTCGTGGCAGTCGATCCCGATGGCAGCGCGGTCGCAATCTGGACTTCGTATGAGGAGGGACACAGCTACAACGACCTTTGGGCGAATCGCTTCGTGCCTGGGTCCGGTTGGGGAACACCGAGTCTCCTTGAAAACAACACGCGCAGCGCGCAGACCGGGGATATTGCCATGGATCCCGGCGGTAATGCGATCGCGCTGTGGATGCAACAACAAGTTCCAGGGAGCGGCACCTACGACGTTTGGGCGGATCGGTTCGTGCCTGGCTCGGGCTGGGGCACAGCCACTTTGATTGAGGACGGGCCGGGCCACGCGGAACCGGCGGGAGTCGCCATGGACTCGGGCGGCAATGGGATCGCCGTGTTCATCCAGGATGACGGCACCCGCTACAACAATTGGGCGAACCGTTTCGTCCCGGGTTCAGGATGGGGAACGGCCACGCTGATTGAGAACGGTCCCGGTAACGTGGGCGCGCCTGCGATCGCCGTGGATTCCGTCGGGAACGCAACCGCGGTGTGGGCGCAGTCCGATGGTACGGTCTACAGCGCCTGGGCGAACCGTTTCGTTCCCGGCTCGGGCTGGGGAACGGCGAGTTTGATTGAAGCAAACACGAGCAACGTTCGGTTCACGAGTGTAGGAACGGATTCCGCTGGAAACGCGATCGCTGTGTGGACGCAGTTCGACGGCACAGTCTACAATGTCTGGGCGAACCAATTCGTACCTGAGTCCGGCTGGGAATCGGCCACTCTGATCGAGACCAAGAACAGGGGAGATTCGTATGACCCGAGGGTCGTTGTGGATCCCGCTGGCGACGCGGTCGCGGGGTGGGCAAAGTACGACGGTTCCTCCCCCGCTGTCCTCGACATCTGGGCGAATCGTTTTGTCTTCAGTTCCGGCTTGGCCGGAAAGTTTTACCAGTCAGATGGGGCGACGCCACTGGCCGACACGAATGGTGATGGCGTCCCAGATACCGGGTCTCTTGCATCAGGCAGCTCGGCTGACGTAATCCTTCGGATTCACGTCACCTCTGGAACGGGCAGTATCCAACTCGTCACGATCCGAGGCAGGTCCAGCATTGACACAAGCATCTTGGACACTTCTTACGTCTGGTTCGTGGTCCTCTCCGCACTTCTGAATCCGCCTCATTTCGATTATGGCCTCGACACGAACGGTAACGCGGAGTTTGATTGGCTCATCATGGCGGTCAATCTGACCGTCGCTGTCCAGGACACTTACCTCGTCGAGGCGGCCCTGCGTGATGCGACGGGTGCGTTGTCCCTCTACAACGCAACTAGAGTGTCGCTTGGTGCAGGGCCGGCGACCGTCGGACTTGGCTATGACGGACGAGCCATTAATGCCAGCGGAATGGACGGTCCGTACACGATGGAGGTCCAGCTGCGCATCGCGCTGGCCTTCACGCCGATTGACAGGGACAAGTACGTCACAAAGGCGTACAGTCACTGGGAGTTTGAGACTCCACCCGCCGTCCTGAGTCCACCGCACTCGGAGTCGGGTGTCGACGTGGACGCGGATGGGCGCTATGACTTCCTCAACCTTAGCGTCAACCTCACGGTGAACTCCGCGGACTTGTTCTCCGTCTCCGGGACGCTCTCCGATCCCACGTCCACGTTCTTCGTGTCGGCCACTGGCTCCAGGTTCCTGGTGCCGGGGCCCGCTGTCCTCAACCTCTCTTTTGACGGCGGACGTATCAATGGGTCCGGCAGAGATGGGCCCTATTTTGTTGACCTCCGGCTCTACGACACCGGGAGCATACTGTTGGCCCTGGGCTACAATCGGCACATCACGGCTGCGTATCGCCACACACAGTTCGAGGAAATTCCCTCCATTCGTTCCGTTGTCGCGACGATGAGGCCAACGATCAACGGAATCATTGGAGCGGAGGAGTGGAGCGATGCTGCCATCGTCGATCTCTCGACGATTCCCGGGAGCACTTTGTCCGCGCTACTTTACCTGATGGACGACTATACGACGCTGTATGTGGCCTACGACGCTCCGGGCGACACGACACAGGATCCGTCCGACGCCGCGTCGATTTCGTTCGATACCGGCAATGACGGGAACGCCGTGAGAGGCCACGAGGACGAGTTCGTTCAGGGCGGCTTTGCGCCAAACAACCAAGCGCATTACGTTTATGACACCGCCTCCGCAGGCTGGGTCGTCGAGGACTCCCCATATGACCACTCTCTTCCGAACCACACCGGCCTCGCGAGTGCCCGGGGTTTCGGAACGAGCCCCAATTCGGCGACGAACCATCGGATGTACGAATTCGCAATTCCGTTCGCATTGCTCGGCGCGGACCTCGGGGCCACCTTGGGCTTCATTGGAGGAAGTGCCGTCGCGGCGGGCGTAATCGACGGACCGACCTCACGGTCGAGTTCCTGGCCCGGGCTGGGCTTCCTCCCGCTTTATGCATACGGGGATCTCGTGTTCGCGCCTGACTCCACGGCGCCGACGGTCGCAATCATCTCGCCCGCTCCGGGAACGATCTTTGACGTCGACTCAGTGGAGTCTACGTGGACCGGCTCCGACGTCGGGCTCGGGCTCGATCATTTCGCGGTCAAAGTGGATGACGGAACCCCCGTCTCTCTGCCTTCGAACGCAACATCGTACACGTTCACCAGCCTGGCCGACGGCATCCGTCTCATCAACGTTACTGCGGTCGACCGCGCGGGGAATGCGGCCTGGGACACCGTCTCCATCGCGGTGGATACCACCCCGCCGGCCGTCGCGATTTCATCACCCGCCCCGGGCACGTACCTCGCGGCGGGCGAAATCGTCGTTACGTGGGCTGCGTCCGATGCGGTGTCCGGCGTTCACCATTTCGAGGTTTCCCTCGACGGGACGTTCCGGGTGACCCTTCCCGCGAGCGAGTCTACCTTCACGTACCTCGGGGTCGGAGACGGCAGCCACACGGTCGCGGTCACGGCCGTCGACGTCGCGGGTTACTCGAGAACCACCTCGGTCCTCGTTACGGTGGACACGATTGTCCCGACCGTCAACCTATTGTCGCCGCCTCCCGGTTCGTTGTTGAACGTCTCGACCGTCACGGTGACTTGGGATGCTGCCGATTCTGGATCTGGTGTCGATTTCTTTGAGCTCTCCGTAGACGGTGGCCCTGCGATTGAAGTTCCCGGCGGGGCGCGATCGTACGTGCTCGCAGCCCTCTCCGACGGGTCCCACCGTGTGGAAATCGTCGCTGTCGATCGGGCCGGCAACCGCGAATCCGCCATGGTGACCCTCACGGTCGACGCGACCTCACCGAGTCTCTCGATCACATCGCCCGGAACCGGGGCGGTCATCCCGATTTCCGCGATCGCTTTGAGCTGGACCTCGAGCGACGCGACCTCCGGGGTGAATCACTTCGAGTTGACCCTGGATGGTGGCGTGCCCATCATTCTAGGTGCCGGTTCGTTGAGCTACTTGCTGTCCGGTGTCGCGGATGGGAGCCACACGATTCGGCTGCGTTCGGTCGATGGCGCCGGGAACATCCAGAGCGCGAGCGTGACGCTCGTCGTTGACACGACAGCACCGAGCGTCGGGATCACCTCGCCGACGAATGGCGGCTTCGTGGGGTCCTCCGTCCGCATTGCCTGGACCGCCCAGGATGCGACGTCGGGGATCGATCATTACACGCTCACGCTCGACGACGGTCTGGCAGTTCAAATTCCCGGCTCCGATTCGGAACACACGTTTGCCAGCGTCCCCGAAGGCCTCCGATCCGTCACCCTGACGGCGTTTGATCGGGCGAACCACGATGCCAGGTCCAACGTCATCTTCTTCGTCGATTCGACCCCGCCCGTTCTCGCCCTCCAGTCCCCGGCCAACGGGGCCGTCGTCGGGAGCGGGTCTGTCCTCGTCACATGGACCGCAAGCGATTCCGGCTCCGGGCTCGCGCGCGTCGAGATCGTCGTCGACGATGCGTCCGCCATCGTCTTGAGCGGCCAGACGTCTTCCTACACCGTCACGGGCGCGGTGGACGGCACGCACACGATTGTGGTTCGGGTCGTCGATCGAGCCGGAAACGCTCAGCAGAGCTCGATTTCCGTTCGGGTCGATACGGCGGTCCTGAGTCCGAGTGGGCCGTACGGGATTGCCCCGTTGGGCGGACTGAGTATCAGCGTGATCGTCGGCGTGCTAAGCGTGATGCTCGTCATGCGGCGTCGGAAACGTGCGCCGCCACCGTCGTCGCGGAAGGGAAACGGGTAGCGCGAAACGTTGTGAGCGCGGCCCGATTCGACGATCGACGGGCTGTATTTGGCTCGGTCTTCGACACCGGCAAGGATATGCGAGTCCCTGCCGCTCCTCGCGCTCGTGCCCCTCGACCCTGGGACGGTCCATCGGTTCGCGATGCTCGAGCGGGCGGTGAAATCGTTCGCGAGGACCGGCCGCTTCGATGAATCGCTCAAGCTCGTCGAGGAGATGCTCGAGATCGCCCCGGCGGATGCAGGCCTGTCGAAATTGAAGGCGCGCGTTGCCGCCGAATTGGTCCATCAGGCGATCCAGGCGCAGAAGATCGCCGCTGCAACGCAGATCCTCGGCCTCGTTGAGACGAAGATTCCCGCGACGCACCTCGGCCAGACCGAGAGAGAACTCCTTGGGAAAGCGAAAGAGCACCTCTACTCGATGTGATTCGCACAGATTTATGGCGGACGATGACGGTCGGGCCCGCGATGTCGCCCAAAGGTTCCGCCGAGGATCATGTAAAGGAAATCGAGGCGATGCGTCGCGAGAAAGATTTCTTCTTCAAGGAGGACGCCGAGTCCCCGATACCGCACGAGCTTCGCCACAAGCTTGAGGGCCTCGCATATTTTCCCCCGGATCCGAAATACCGGCTGCGCGCCAAGCTGATCAAAGACCCGAATCCTCAACGGGTCGTCCTCGCGACCTCCAAGGGCGTTCCTCGGGAGATGATTCGATATGGCGTGTTCGAGTTCGAGATCGACGGCACGAAGCAGCGGCTCGCCGCGTTCAAGTCGGTCCCTCAGCCGGGCCATCACCACGCGGACGAAAGCCTGTTCGTCCCGTTCCGTGACGCGACGTCCGGCAAGGAGACGTACGGGGCCTGTCGATACCTCGACGTCGAAGCACAGCCGACGGACGAATACGTGATCGACTTCAACCTGGCGTACAACCCGTACTGCGCGTACAGCGATGACTACGTGTGCCCATTCCCGCCGCGGGAGAACTGGCTCTCCGTGCCAATTCGTGCCGGCGAGAAGAACTTCCCGCTAGCTCACTAGCGTTCGTCGGGGCATCACGAGTCGGTCCCATCGAGCCAATCGAGTCGCCGTTCGCGGTTCGACAGGATTTCTTCCGCGCCCTTGAAGTCCTGTTCGACGACCGCGAGCCTCTCGATGAGGGTCCGGATCGCGTTCGTCGTCGGCGCGCGGACGTCGAGGCCGGCGAGACCGAGCTGACGCTTCACGATCGGCATGCCCGTCTCCACCCCGCCCATGTGGTAGCAGAAGTCCGTCATGATCTTGTCCGTCACGCGAATCAGGCGGTCGACGGGCTCCTGCGGGGGAGTCACGAGCGCGATCCGTCGGATCGGATGGCCGGCGGCCTGCAGGATCTGCTCCCCGAGCGCCTTGAAGGACGACTCGACCCGGTCCCCCGTCTTCGCGCTCGTCAGGATCCCGGGACACGAATATTTCTGCGTGAGGAAGTACAGGTACTCCTCGGCCCAGACCCGATCCGGGACGAGGTCGGACTTGTTGCCTGCGAAGACCGTGGGGATTCGCCCGGCGAGCCTCCAGACCGCCGGGATCCAGTAGTCCTCGAGGGCCCGACGGCTCTCGTCGTTCGTGGCGTCGTACACGAGCAGGACGCCTTGGGCTCCCTTGATTGCCGTCTCCTGCACCCCGCTGTATCCTTTCTGCCCGAGGACGTCCCAGATCTGCATGACCATCTCGACTTCGGCCAGGGGCGATCCGAGGCTCAGGCTTCGCTTCGACACTTTCGTGCCGACCGTGGTGATGTAGTCGTCCGAATACTGGTCGACGACGAGGCGGCGGACGAGCGAGGTTTTCCCCACTCCGCCGTCGCCCAGAAGGACGACCTTCGACTTCATTGGCTCTCGCGGCATCGAAGGACGAGGGCTATCTTCGAGCCCCCTTCTTGAACCGTTCCCCGTGGTTCTCATCGGGAGCACTTAATGTCAGGTCAGCGAGCGTCCGCGCGGGGAGGGGGATTTGAACCCCCGGGCGCAGAGCGCACTGGATCCTTGCGGACGGGATTCGTCCTTAGCAATCCAGCGCCCTACCAGGCTAGGCGATCCCCGCAGGCGGCGCCTATCAAGGCACGAGCTATAAACGCTTTCGGGGCCGCGGCCGCGCTCTCCTTAGAACACGTGGACGAGGTTCCCACAATCGTCTTCGTCACGCGTTACCGCGTACTCGGAAGGCCGTTGCGACGCAGCATTATTATCCACGATGTCCTCCCGCTCTTGGCAAGCCCGTATCCCGAACCAGATCCAGACACCCCATCAGCGACTTGGCCAACAGCCACTGGGGATCGATGACGGGCTCTTTGCGGACATGACTCTCATCCTCGTCTCGAACCGTCTTCCGGTCACGGTTCGGCGAATCGGGAACCGCCTTGACGTGCAGCCGAATCCCGGCGGAGTCGCGGCGGGCCTCGCCTCGTTTCATCGAGAATTGCAGGCCCGCTGGTTCGGATGGCCCGGCACCATCGCACCCGGCGATTCCAAACAAGTCACCGCGCGTCTCGAGAAAGAGTTCGACTGCGTTCCCGTTGTTCTTCCTTCCAACCTGGCCCGCCCGTACTACGCCGGCTTTTCGAATGGGACCCTGTGGCCGTTGTTTCACTCCTTCTCCACGTACGCCAAATACTCGGCCTCGGAGTGGGAGGCGTACCGCGCCGTCAACGCGAGGTTCGCGGACGCGGTCGTGCGGGCCCTCCGCCCAAGCGATCAGCTGTGGATCCACGACTATCATCTCCTCCTCCTGCCTCGCTTGATTCGGGAACGGATTCCCGAGGCCCGGGTCGGATTCTTCCTTCACACCCCGTTCCCGCCGTACGATGTGTTTCGTCTCCTCCCGTGGCACCGGGAAATCCTTCAAGGGATGCTCGGCGCCGACCTGATCGGCTTCCATACCTACGACTACGCCCGCGCATTCCTTGGGAGCGTCCTGCGGGATCTGGGCCTCGACAACCGGATCGGCACGATCGTCGCGGGCCATCGGGCGGTGCAAGTGGATGTGTTCCCTCTCGGGGTCGATGTCGCGAAGTTCAATTCGACTCCGATCGGTCCCGCCGCCGGCCGTTCGATCGCGCGACTGAGGAAAGGGCTGGAACCGTCGAAGCTGCTGTTCTCGATCTCCCGCCTCGACTACACGAAGGGCATCCCGGAAGGGCTCGATGCGTTCGGACGATTCCTCGAGCTGCACCCGGAGTGGCGTCGGAAGATCACCTATCTCCTCGCCGTCGTGCCGTCGCGCGAGCGAGTGGCTGAGTATGCGCGGTTGAAGCGGGCGATCGACGAGCGCGTCGGGCGCATCAACAGCCGATACGGGACGATTGCGTGGTCGCCGATCCGATATGTGTACCGCCAACTCGACTTCGACGAGCTCATCGCCCTCTACCGCGTAAGCGACGTGGCGATCATCACGCCACTTCGAGACGGGATGAACCTCATCGCGAAGGAGTATGTCGCAGCGAAGCAAGAGCCGCGCGGCGTCCTGGTCCTCAGCGAGATGGCCGGCGCATCGAAGGAGATGCGGGAGGCCCTCATCGTGAACCCGAACGACGTGGAGGATGTCGTGGGCGCGATCCATCGGGCGCTCACGATGCCGCCGGAGGAGCAGGCCTGGCGAATCCGGGCGATGCAGGAGCGGCTCCGACGCTACGACGCTCGCACGTGGGCGATGCGGTTTCTCGAGCGCCTCGACGACGCTGTCCGGTTGTCCGAGGATCTCAATTCGAAGAGCCTATCGGACGCGCACCGGAAAGAGATCGGCCAGGCGTACCGGAAGGCGGCTCGACGGCTCCTTCTCTTCGATTATGACGGAACCCTCGTCTCCTTGTCGGTGAACCGGGAGGCGACGCTGCCGGACGGCCGCGTCATGGGAATCCTGAAGGGACTCGGGTCCGATCCGACGAACCACGTCGTGCTCGTGAGCGGCCGGCCGCGACGGGACTTGGAGAAATGGTTCGGGGAGCTCCCGTTGACGCTCATCGCGGAACACGGCGCGTGGGTCCGCGACCGCGGGGACCGGGAGTGGCATTCCACGCTCCCACTCGACGAAGGCTGGAAGGTCCGCTTACGACCTGTGATGGAGCGTTTTCTCGACCGAGTCCCAGGGTCTTCCCTCGAGGAGAAAGATTTCTCGATCGCATGGCACTATCGTTCGGCGGATGTGGAATCCGGAACCCTCGCGGCGAAGGACCTCGTCGACATCCTGACCACGCTGACTGCCAACTTCGATCTTCAGGTCCTGCCGGGGAACAAGGTCGTCGAGATCCGACGGAGCGGGGTGAGCAAAGGCACTCACTTTGCGACGCATCTGGCCCGCGAACCGTGGGGCTTCATCTTGGCGGCCGGCGACGACTGGACGGACGAGGCGTTGTTCGCTTCGCTCCCTCCGAGTGCGTTTTCCATCCGGGTCGGCATCACGGCGTCCTCGGCCCGACTCAACGTGGAGAGCGAGGCGGCGATCCTCGATCTGCTCGAATCGCTGGTCGCCGCAACGCGTTGACCCTTCGGTGCGTTCGAGCGCCTCGAACGGGGGCTGCGTAGCAATCGGCGAATGGTTTTCCATCGCATGCGTCAGGATTCCGATTGCAAGGGGCCGCTGCCTCCCGATGAGACGCGGAACTCGGAGCGAAGTCTCTTTGTACAGGGGCATGCGTCGGTGCGGCCCGAATGGTCTCTGCCCCGCCGGCCCCGCCACCGTTTCGGGTCTCGCAGCGCTTCCGGTATCGCGAGTTGCTCGGGCTCGTGGCGGTCCAGTCGTTCGGGAACCAGATGACCGGCAGTTTCTGGATCGTCTACCTGGTCAGCCGACCGCTCGACTTCCGGGTCGCGACGCTGCTGTGGGTCATCGCGTTCCTCACCGCAGCGCTCGGGGTCCTCCTCATGGCCCGCGGGCGGCCGATTCCTGCGAGGACGAGCATGACGGTCGGCCTCGCGACCATGGCCGCGGGTCACTTCGCCTTCGCGTTCCTGCCGGCGAACTGGGTCGTGTTAGTCGGCGGGATTGCCTTCGGCATCTACCTGCCGTTGTTCTGGCTCCCCATGAACTCCTTGCTCGTCCGAGAAACGAGTCCGGCGAACCGCGCGGGCCGCTTGGCGGGCGTCACCGCGACCTTCACCGCGGTCGCCGTCGTCGCGCCCGTCCTCGGTGGGTATCTGGCCGTCACCGTGGGTTTTCCGTTCCTCTTCTCGCTGGGAGGGCTCATCTTGGCCGCCAACCTGATCCGCGCGCGCCGACTCGTGCCGCGAGAGGAGTCTTTCTCCTACGTCATCGACTTGCGGCGGATGGGCTCGCGGACCGCCCTCGCATTCGCGGGACAGGGAGGCGTCGACGGTTTGCTCTCCGTGGCCACGCCGCTCGGCTCGTTCCTCCTCACCCGGGATTCGTTCGCCCTCGGGCTCCTGTTCGCGCTCTTCTCGCTTGCGGCCGGCATCGCCGCGGTCGTGCTCGGCCGTGTGTCGGACCGCGTGAAGGTTCGGAGTCCCTTTCTCCTCCTGGGACCGGCCCTTTCCGTCCCTGCGTGCCTCCTCGCGTTCGCATCGCGGGACCTCGGATCCTTCGCCTTCGCCATCGGCTGGCTTTCGATGACCTCCGTGGTTGCGCCGTCGTTCATCTATACGATTCTCGTGGATCGCATGGAAGACTCGATCCCGGCGGTCACCGCGACGCGGGAGTTCATCCTGAACACGAGCCGCAGCATCGCGCTTTTCGCGGGGCTCCTCGTGCTCGCGTTCGGTGGCGATGTCTACGCGCTCTACTTGCTCGTCGGCGGAGTGATTCTCCTCGAGGCACTCGCGAAGTGATCGTTACAGTGGCCGCATCGGTTCTTTCGGGATGATCACAAGGTGAATGGCAGATCCAGGACCTTCGGGCGTCGCGACGGCGTTCGGTTCCGTTCCGGGCGCCGCGTGGCGTTTCCAGTCGCCGCGACGATACCGCTCGCGGCGCGCGAACAATTGAACCATCGCGTCGATCCCGAGCAGGTCTTCGTTCATCCCGGACCACCATTGGAGCCGGTCCCCGTATCGTTCCTCGATATCGGCGAGGAAATCCCGCAGGCTTGTGGAAAAACGATTCCGGATTGGCCCCGATCCGATCGCGGCGACATACACGTGTTCGGAGGGCTCCAAGGCGACCGTCTTGTTTCCGATTTCGAATTGCCTCAGCCCCCCGATTTCCTCCTGGAACACGTCCTGTGCGAAGGACATGATGGCCGTCAACATGCCGGCGAGGATGTCTTCGTCCCCGTGCGAATCGCGACGGCTCGTCGTGTGGGCGATCAGGAGTCCTTCGCGGTTGATGAGGAACAGGTCCTCGATTCTGAAGGCGTGGTTGGCGGACCGGCGGAGCGCAACGAATCCGGCGGCACCGAGCGCGCTGACGAGCATGGCGAACCCGGGCCATAGCATCGTGTCCCAGGGCGAGGAGGGAGGGACGACCGCGATCGGTGGGTCGACGGTCACGTTCGCGCTACCTCGAATGGTCCCCTGGGTCGCGGAGACGACCCCGGTCCCCGGTTGGGTGGGCGCCTCAAACCGGGCGGCGGTGCTGTTGACGGCAACGATCTGCCCGATCGTGGAGGACCAATTCGTTCCGGTGAGCGGGACCGGATTGCCGTCCGTGTCCCAGCCTCCTGCAGTGAATACCGCCATCTGTCCGACGAGGACGGAAGCCGTCGTCGGGGTTACCGCGATCCGCGCGAGGGTGCCGGGGATGACCAGCGTGACATTGTCGATCCAAGCCCTCATGGACGGCTCTTCCCACCCGGTGCGATTGAGCCGCAGCGAAATGACAAGGGTGAACGAACCGGTCGCCTGCAGGGCCGCGTCGCCGCTGAGGTCCACCTCGACCGTGCGGGTCCCTGCGGCCACGGGAGTCTCGGACCATTCAACGGTGTTACCGATGGCGACTTCCAAACTCGCAACGACACTCGACGATGAAGTGGCTTCGAGGTCGAAGACAAGCCGAAGCGAATTCGGGCTCGCACCGGTCGGAGTCGACTTCGTGAACGTCTGGGCGACACGAGCGCTCTCAGCAAAGGCGGTGGAATTGAACAACACGATGTCGTCAACGTAGACGGTGCCGGTGGTCCCCGCTGCTCCGGCAAAAGCGACCTCGATGTAGTTCACGTGCGAGACATCGAGAGGCGCGTTCAGGTCGATGGGGTACCGATACCATCCGCTGACCAGGGAAACCAGGCCCCATGAATTCCCTCCTGCTTGGTCCTGGACAAACACCCACGCCCACAAGGTGCCGGGCGTCGCCTTGTTCATTCGAATCGCCAGGCGGTCGTAGCCGGACCAATTCCATGGAAGCGGATCGTCGCGGATCGCGCCGGCCCACTGATTGTTCTGGGCGATCGTCACATCGTCCTTCATCGAACCGTTCCCTTCCGTCCGGATGACGGTTTCTTGGGAGAGGTTGCTGGACGACTGCGGATTGGACACCGCGCTCACCCATGGCGTTGATCCGAATACGTCGTCCATCGAATCAAACCGGAGGACGGGCGTCGAATGGCCGAGTCGCGCTCGGGCCGTCAGATCGCGCGATGCGGTGACCGCCCCGGTCGTTCCGTTCGTGTAGATCCAGGGTCCGGGTATCGCATCGAACGTTCCGTCCACGATCAGGTTCGTGGCATTCCGCACGACCCGCGGGTCGGAGCTCGCGACCATTCCGCCGGCGAGTGGAGGCGGACCTGCGGAAATCAGACCGTTTGCGTGGTCAGCGGACCCCGCCGTTCCGGCGACGGTCCCGTTGACCGGGGCGAGGATGAACGGAAAGAAGGCTACTGCCGCGAGGATGAGCAGGAGGACGGCCGTGCGGTACGTGCTTGCCTTCACTGACGGTACCTCGGGGCCTCTCGTCGAGGCCGATCTCCCCAGGCCGAACGCCTACCCCTCCCCCGCGGTCCGGGGGCTTGAATTCGTTCGAGATGGCGGGGCTTAAACGTATCGGCTCCATTCCTCCCTTTGCCAGATTCGGACGCCTGGATGGGATCGTTGCGAGCTCGCTCCGACCGAGGCGAGGAACCGATCAGGCAGCCAGCCGACCGCGCGGCATTTTCATGCCGGGGTTGCCGATGTTCCGTGCGATGGGTCTCACAAGTGATATCCGAGGGACAAAAGAGCTCCACCTCTCACCGAGCGACCTGTCCGAGCTGATCGTCAGCATCGGCGGCGTGAAGTTCTGGATCGTCTCCGTCGCGCCGTTGTACATCGGATGGGTGCTCGCCCAACCCGTGGGGCTGCGACATCTGTTCGTCGATGACCTCCGCGTCGTGCTCGGCATGATCGTCGTCGGTCCACTGCTCGGAACCTTCACGCTCCTCCTGAACGTGTATCACGACATGGGGACGACCGACCGCGTCAATCCCCGCAAGAAGTACGTTCAGGTCGTGGAGGAGCTGATCGGCGAAGGACTGATGGAGCGCGACACGCTCCTCCTGGCCGCGTTCGGCTTCGCCGCCATGGGCCTCGTCCTTGCCGCCTACGTCTCGGGGAGTCTCGTCCGGTACAGCCCTGGCGACGGAGGCGGCCTGTTCACGTCTCTCGTCGGAACGCAAGGGTTCCTCGTGCTGACGATCCTGATCATCGCGCTTTCGTTCGCCTACTCGGTTCCGGGCATCCACTGGAAAGGCGTCGCCGGGATGGACCTCGTGACGAACATGGTTGGGTTCGGGGTCCTCTGCCCGCTCTCGGGCTGGGTTCTCCTCCGGCCCATCGAAAGCGCGCCCTGGTGGTTCATCGGGACGATCGCTCTGTTCCTCGGGGCACTCTACGCGCCGACGACTGCATCCGACTACGCGGCCGACCGCGCCTTCGGAATCCGCACGATGGCCGTGCGACTCGGCGTGAATCGCACCCTGCTGATCGGCTTCGTCCTCCAGGTCCTTTCGGTCGCGTTCCTGCTGTTGGGCTGGGCTCTCCGGTTGTTCCCGTTCGACGGACCCGCATACTCTGCGATGGCGGATCTGTGGCCGTTCCTGGCGTTGCAGGTCCTGTTCTACGCCGTGTTCACTCGACGTGCGACGGTCGGCCGGATCTGGGCGCTGTTGCTTCTCTTGTCAATCCTCCAGGCGCTCGGCGTGATCCTCATGCTCTGGCGTTTTGTCGGAGAACAGGCCTGGTTGCCCTGACCGAGCGAAATGCCCGGATCACCGGGTCGCATTCCCAGTACCCATAATACGTACCAGACTTTCAACCGGTCTGCGCATTTTTCCTTCGAAGGCCCCGATTCTTCCAGGGCCGGAGGGAACGCGATTGCCTGAGGAGAACGATTCGGAGACGCCGGGACCGTGGACCCGGCGGGATTTGGTCAAGCTCGGCCTCGCCGCGGGCGGAGCGGCGGCGGCCGGCGGTCTCGGAGTCGGCCTGGCCGGGACCCTGCTGAAGGCTCCGGCTCCGCCGGTTCACCAACCCCAGACTATGATCCGGTACACCCGATTCCCGACGGATGAGTGGTGGAACGTGCTCGAAGGCCAGCCGGTAAAGGTCACCGATTTCCAGGAATGGCAAGGGGCGACCGGCGTTTGGGATGGTCAGTTCACCGACGGGAAGTGGGTCATCGGGACCGGGTACCCGGTCCTCGTGATCCGCGTGAAACGAGACGACTCGGTCTTCTCAGCACCGACCGACGTTGCGGTTCCGTCCGGTTTCAACCTGTACTACGACGATTCCGCCCGGGACATCCGCATCGTAGTCGTCTATGATCGGTGTGCGCATCTGTGTTGCTATCCCGGATGGCAAGTCGTCCAGAATCCGCCGCCGGCACGGGACTATGTCTCCCCGGCACCGACCTATCAGGTGTTCGGCGTCGATCCGATCTACTGCGTCTGCCATGGGTCGCAGTACGATCCGATGTTGCTCGTCAAGAATTTCAACGACAAGAACGGCGTGGAGTTCGTCGGGCCTTCGCGGGTCCACGGTCCGGCGAGTCGAGCGATTCCGGTCTTCGCGGTCCGCGCCGTCGACGATGTGCTCCAAGGCGCCATGGGGGACGCCCGCTGGTACACGTATTGCTGATTCCCGCGCTCGGGCAGGTGGACAGGGAAGCGCTCGTGTCGAAAGACTCATATAGCCCGCTCCGGTATCTGTTGGAAGACTCGGCAAAGGCGACGAAACTATTCGAGTCACCGTCGCCCGAGTCCGTGGTGGCCGCTTTCGGCGAAGGCCCCGATTTGTGACGGGCCCCCTTCTGATGTGGCCGACACTGTGGAGGTTTGAGAAACCCGTACCCTTTGCGGGTGCGTGCCCTCTCGAACCCGACGTTCGCGATCAAGGCAGAGGTATGTTCGAGCTACCTCGCCAAGATTCCTTTAGATGGCAATAATGTGCGTCGTGCACGATCAACTCCGGTTGATCCTGCCGGCGGGCACCGCTATGGGAG
>DATMDM010000155.1:0-1042 GCA_035557795.1 Thermoplasmata archaeon
GCAGATTCCAGGATTCATCTCAATCAAGGCTTACACCGGCGAGGACGGGGAGGAGATCGATCTCGTCCGTTTCGCGAACGAGGATGCCTTGAAGGCTTGGAAAGAGCAGCCGGAACATCTCGAAGCTCAGCGCCGCGGCCGGGAGGAGTTCTACGATCGCTATTCCGTCCAGGCCTGCAAGGTGGTACGCGACTACGAGTTCCGGATCGACGGACTCGAGTAGGGACTTCGAAAGCCCACGCGGACCGAGACAAGACGCAAGGTCTTTCATCGCGATGAGCCATGCGCCGTCCAAGGGAGGTGGTATGAACGCGACATGACACGACGGAGCCCCTCCCGGGCGAGGCTTAGGCCGTTCCGTCTCGACGATGCCGCGGACCTGTGCCGTATCTATGCCTTGTTCTTCGTGGACAACGCAGTGAAGTATGGCAAGGGCCGCATCATCGTTGCAGAGGCGGGCCGCCATGCGGTCGGGTTTGTGATGTGGGGTCCGGCGTTCGAGCCCGCGTGGTTCGACCCCGGTGTGGCGCTTTGGGCGGAGCTCGACGAACTCCATGTCCATCCGGACTACCAAGGTCAGGGCATTGGGACGCGTCTCGTACGAGCGGCGGTCCAGCAGGCGCGCGCGGCTGGGTTCGCCGTGATGTACTTGATCGTCGAGGGCTCGAACGCCTCCGCCCGGCGAGTATACGAGAAGAACGGCTTCCGAGAACACAATCGAATCGTGCGGTACAAGATCGAGCTTTGAGCCTCAAGTTCTCTCGATTCGAGGCCGGTCGTCTTACACCAGCTTGAGCGCTCCTTCGTTCAGGAGCCGACAAGCTTCTGTGTGTCAATCTGCGCCCGTTGCAAACGCCCCGAGTAGTCGACGTAGACCGTCTTCCAGTACGTGAACTCCTCGAGCGCCGTGGTCCCCGCTTCCCGAGTATCGGTTGGACCCGTCTCCTTCGTCCCGCCGAACGGCAGCTGGACCTCGGCCCCGATCGTCGGCGCGTTCACGTACGTGATCCCGGCCTCGAGCTCGTGCATCGCGCGGAACGCC
>DATMDM010000156.1:0-55512 GCA_035557795.1 Thermoplasmata archaeon
GCGGTGGAGAGGTCTTCCTTTCCTTCTGCGATCGCGTCGACGACGATCTCGCGCGAGAGTTCGCTGAGGGGGTGGCCCTTCACCGCGACGCGGAAGGACTTGTAATATCCGAAGGGGGACGCGTGGACGTCAAAGCCGCGGGCGACCAGTTCCTTTTCCACGGAGGCGATCAGTTCCTGGGCGGAGCCCGGCGCGGCGAGGGATGAGCTCAGGTGGGCGTACGGATAGAGGACGATCCGCTTCGTCCGGACCTGGCCCGCGACGTCGGCGATGTTCGCGGTCGCGGCATTCGCGACGCCAGCGAGATTCGCCTCGTCCCGTTTCTCTGCGCTGATGAAGCAGACGAGGGCCTCTTCGATCCGACCATGCCGTTTCGATTGCGGGACATCGGGGATTCCTTTGAGCGCTTTCTCCCTCACATCGTACTCCAGGTAATCCACGTGGAGGAACAGGACGCGCATGGCCGCCCGCTTATCGTTCGGAGGTATAAAGCTCCTGCCGGACGGCCGCGCACCGTGAAATAGGAATCCGCCGTTGTTCGTCCGATGACGGACACCGCGACGGTCTGGCGTCATCGGACCGGCGAGATTCGCCTCGACCGGACGCGGGTGATGGGGATCCTCAACGTCACCCCCGATTCGTTCTCCGATGGTGGGCGATACCTCGATCCGGATCAGGCCCTCCGCCACGGTCTCGAGATGGTGGAACACGGGGCCGATCTCCTCGACGTCGGCGGTGAGTCGACTCGACCCGGATCGGATCCCGTGTCTGCGGATGAGGAGTGGCGCCGGGTCGGTCCGGTGATCCGCGACCTTGCCGCCAAAGTCGACGTACCCCTGTCCGTCGACACGATGAAGCCCGAAGTGGCCGAGAAGGCGATCGAGGCGGGGGCCTCCATCGTGAACGATGTCTCCGGATTGCGGGAGCCCGCCATGGTGCACATCGTCGCCAGGGGCCGCGTCGGAGCCGTCGTCATGCACATGCTCGGCAATCCAAAGACGATGCAGGCCCATCCCGAATACGCCGATGTCGTCGGGGAAGTTCGTTCCTTCCTAACGGAGCGGATTCGTGTCCTGGAAGCCGCGGGTGTGGCCTCCGACGCGGTCGCGGTGGATCCCGGAGTCGGGTTTGGGAAGACTCAAGGGCACAACCTCGCCCTCCTACAGCACCTGGAGCGGATCGTCGCCCTCGGCCATCCGGTCGTCGTCGGTGTCTCGAGGAAATCGTTCATCGAGAGACTGGGCGGAGGGGAACCCGGCGAACGCCTTCCCGGGAGTATCGCGGCGGCGACGCTCGCGGTGGCGAAAGGGGCCCACGTGGTCCGAGTCCATGATGTCCGCGAGACCGTCCGGGCGATGCGGGTTGCCGACGCCGTGCTTCGCGGTGAAAAGCTTTAACCATTGAAACGATTCGTACCGTAATGGTAACTCGGAAGGCCATCGCGTCGATCCTCGAGGACTATGAGGACATCGTCGTCGCGACGGTCTGTTCGCACTCATCTCTTCAGATCTTCCATGGCGCTCGTCAGGAAGGTTTCCGGACCCTGGGGATCGCGATTGGTCAACGGCCTCGATTCTACGACGCCTTTCCTCTGGCCAGACCCGACGAGTTCCTGATCGTTGACTCGTATGCCGACATCCTCGACCAGGCCGACGACCTGGTCGCCCGGCAGGCAGTAACGGTCCCGCACGGATCGTTCGTGGAATACATGGGCGCGGAGGTGTTCGCGAAGCTGCGCATCCCGACGTTCGGAAATCGCGAGGTCCTCCGGTGGGAATCGGACCGCGAGAAGCAACGGGAATGGCTGACCTCGGCGGGCGTCCCGATGCCGCTGAAGATCGAGCACCCGAAGGACATCGACCGCCCCGTGTTCGTGAAGTACTACGGCGCCAAAGGAGGCCGGGGCTCGTTCATCGCGAAGAACTACGAGGACTTCAAAGAGTCGATCCAACCAGGAATGAAATTCACGATCCAAGAGTATGTCGTCGGGACGCGGTACTACATCCATTACTTCTACTCGCCATTCGCGACGTCCGGTTACACGCTCTCGAGAGGAGCGCTCGAGATGCTCGGTGTGGACCGGCGGGACGAGGCGAACATCGACGAGATGTACAAGCTCGGGGCCCAGGAAGCGCTGCGCAAGATGGGACTCCTCCCGACGTTCGTCGTGACGGGAAACATGCCGGTCGTCTTGCGGGAGTCGCTCCTGCCGAAGGCATTCGAGATGGGAGAGCGGGCGGTGGAGCGATCGATTGCGTTGTTCGGCGGGATGATCGGTCCGTTCTGTCTCGAGACGATTGTGTCGGATAAGCTCGAGTTCAAGGTCTTCGAGATTTCGACGCGGATTGTCGCCGGCACGAACCTGTTCATCGGCGGATCCCCGTACGCCGACTTGCAGGAGGCGGGGATGTCCACGGGCCGCCGGATCGCAAGGGAGATCCGGGTTGCCCAGAAACAGGGACTCCTGGCCGACATCCTCAGTTGAGGCCCGCGCGGCCCGCTCGGCACGAAATCATCCGAGAAAAACGCGGGGAAACACTTTTATGGCATCGCCCAACATGCGCGACCAGCTATGGCCGACGACGTGACCGTCGCGGTTGTCCTGCTCCTTGTTGCCCTCGGCATCGCGACCTATCTCGAGACTCGCTACCTTCGCAAGAAGATGAAGAACCGTCGCGTTCGGACGGCCAAGCGAGACGACGAGATGCAGGACAACGCGCACAACGCGATCATTACGACAAAGGCGATCATGTCGAGCCTCGATCGGCAGGGGATCCGGAGCCCGGAGGCCGACGCGTGGCTCCAAGAGGCGCAGACGGCGAACGCGCGGCACAACTACCGCGTGGCGATGGACCTGACCTCGAAGGCGAAGGAGCGTCTGCTCGCCCTCAAGGCGGCGCAGGCTTCGAAAGGAGATCTGGCGAAGCTCGATCGGCTCTCCCTCGGCGCATCCACGGATGAGATGACCACCAAAGAGATGTTGCAGAAGGAAATCCCGCCGAACATGATCCAGTCGAAGTTCTCGATTGAGGTGGCGGGGGCCGCGGTCGAACAAGGTCGTGTCAACGGGCGCGACGTGTCCCAAGCGACGGAACTCTTGGAAGCCGCGAGGACCCGGTTCGATGCAAAAGACTACGCCGCGGCTCTTTCGATCGCACAACAGTCGAAACGCGTGGCCGCGGGAGAGCATGTCGAGGTGTCGATCCCCGTGGTCGTGCCCGCGGCAACGTCGATGCCCGGTGGCCGTCCGTGTCCCTCGTGCGGGGCTTCGCTGGCGGCGGACGACATGTTCTGTCGCAAGTGCGGTAGACGCCTCGCCACAGGTGCGTGCGGCTCGTGCGGCGCGAGTCTTCTATCCGAAGATGCGTTCTGTCCGAAGTGTGGCACGCCCGTTCCTCACTGAGATTTGTGCGTGTCGCGGATAAACCTTAACTCTCCGCGCCCCGGTAATTAAACATTGATTGAAGCCCTCCAATCCGTTCCCTACCTGTCATGGCGATTTTGAATGGACAACGGTACAGCTTCAACGAAGAGTCGTGCACTCTCCAGATCGCGCTAGTGGTCTTCGTGAGGCCGTGACATTGATGTGGAGCCGACGACCGAAGGAGAAGAGACAGAAACCAAGCCGCTTGCGACGCCTGATCGGCATTCTCCTGGTGGCGCTGTTTCCATTCCCGTTGGCCTTGCTCATCACCTCGGGAGTTCCATTGCAACCGCCATGGCCCTACCTCTTGGTCTACGCCACTTGGATCGCCTTCGCGCTCCTTCTTGACCGCATCTCGTCTCATGGCTGGCCGAGCCGGCTTCGCATCGCTGCGTCAAGGTCGATTCAATGGCCGCATCTCAGAGTCGCATACCTCAGCTTCGGGCTGCTGTTCATGCTGTTCCTCGTGTCTCGTGTCCGTGTGATTTCGAATCCTGTGGTGATCTGGTCGATATGGAATGTTCTCATCATCGTAGGACTCATCGAAGGCGCAATTGTCGGCTCGAGTAGGGCAAACGTCGATGACAGACCTCGGAACACCCTCGTCGGGTAGCTATGAATGCAAAGGCGTAGTGGGCTCCAACCTGTGCCGCTCGGCTTCAATCTTGGGCGACCCGGTAGTTTACTTGCCACCCGCTATCCCGAAAAACCTTAACTTCCCCGGTAAGTAAACCATAAGCCCGAAGGTCTACGGTCTCTACGCGCCTCCGCTCCGGGAAGTTTAAGCCTTTGGACACCGATTTGAAGAGCTGAGGTTGAGGCGATTCCCGAAGGCGTGGAGCTCATTGTTGCAGAGGCATCGCAATCGGATGTTGGTCTCGGACGGGCCCGCCTCGATGAGATACGACGGCGACTTTTGGGGGTCAGGACCGGAGACGCGGTCGAAGTTGCGGGGAAACGCACGACAGTGGCAATAGTGCGCGAGTCGGTGCCGGAGGACGAGGGGTCGGAGATCATCAGAATCGATGGTCTCATCCGCAGCAACGCCGAGGCGACCATTGGAGACAAGGTCACGGTCCGGAGGGCAGAGATCCATCCAGCTCAAACGGTCGAATTCGCCCCGGTCGTGAGTGCAACTCACAAGATTTCCTTCGGTCAAGGGCTTGAGGACTTCATTAAACGTGGCCTGCGTCAGCGCCCCCTCAGGAGCGGCGATACCGTCATCGTTGCAGGAATCGCCCTCAAGGGAGGGGCGTTACCGTTCAAGGTGACTCGAACCCAACCGGAGGGAAACGTCCAAATCGCCGAAGAGACGGTTGTTTCGCTCCGGGAGCTGCCCGTTCATACGTGGGAGGGCCTTCGCCCGGGAGAGCTGTTCAAAGTGTTTACTTTGCGGCTGTCAGACCTCATGGATGAATTCGGCGAAGAGCTTTCCAAATTGGACGGTGAGATGGGCGAGCGCGCCAAGTCGATCACCGAGAGGATCGGCGGAATAATTCGGGAGCTCCGAGGATACTGGCACCAGTGAGGATTAGGGGATTCGGAGCGAGCCCGATGGAAAGTGCCCGCTTTTGCGGACGGACTGCATCGAATACGGTCTTCGCTTGACCGGTGTCTCTCCATGCTCATTGGTCATTCTCGCGCGGTGGAGTTTACGCGGGCGATTTCATTAGTTTACTTGCCACCCACTATCTCGAAAAACCTTAATTACGAGGGCCTCCCATCCCTCGCACTATGGTGATTGGAGGCGATATGGAACAAGCCCTCACCGCCCTCTACGGGGAGGACCAGGTCGCAGCCGTCATCACGCTGAAAGTGGACACGAAGGAGGCGGACCGCATCGCGACAGAAATCGCAAAGTTCGAGGTGATCCAAGACGTCTTCCTCGTCACGGGGGACACGGACATCATCGCGAAGGCGCGGTTCAAGAACTATAAGGGGCTGAAGGACTTCGTCCTCTCGAACCTCGCCCCGATTCCGGGAATCAAGGACACGAAGACCCTGATGGTCGTCACGACCTACAAGGAAGGCGGACAATCGAGGGCGCAAAGTTGAGGGCGGCGCACAACTCCGGGAGATGGTCAGATGGACACCGAAGCGAAGCTGAAGCAAATCATCGACGTCCTAGACCAGATCGCCGAAGATACCTCCGTCCCTAGGAACATCCGTCGCGGCGCCTCGGAAGCGAAGGCTCGTCTTGCGAAGAAGAATGAAGCGCTTGACCTCCGTGTCACGAGCGCCATCATGATCATGGACGACCTCGCGAACGATCCGAACATTCCGCTTCATGGTCGGACGCTCATCTGGAACGTGATTTCCCAACTCGAGACGGTCAAGTAGGCTTAACTTCGGGCCTCGGATTATCCGGTGTGGCGGGGCTGCAGGCGCTCATTCTCCTCGTCGTCGTACCGGCCTTCGCGTGGGCGGTTGGGCTACTTGTGCTGAAGTCGGCCCGCGGCGAACTCGCTCAGGAGTCGGCGCCCGAGCGGGCCCGAGAGCATTCGAAGGCGCGGATCCTCGTCGACTTTGGATACTCGGCAACGCCGGTGCTGTTCGGACTCCTCTTGTACGCTCTCGCCCGTCCCGCGCTCGACGCCATCGATCGCGGCTCCATTGGAACCGTTGTCCGCTTGGAGCCTCTGGTGTTCTGGGCCTCGTTCGCTTATGCGGTCGCCTCGTGTTCCGCCATCGCGGCGCAAACCTGGATTGTGAAAAGCCGACTTCGGGCATTCCTCGGGTCTGAGTTCGGGCGGGTCCTTCCTCTCGCGGTCGTGCCGGCGACCGGAGTGGTCTTTGCCCTCATCCTGGTGTTCCTGCTTCTCGCCTATGTGGACTCAGTCCTCGCCGGCTTTCCTGTCGCCTCGGATTCGGCCTTGTCCAGCGCGATCAGTAGCTTCCAAGCATTCGCTGTCGGTACGGTGGCGTTCCCCGTCGCCGCCGGCTTCTCGAACCGCGTCCGAGATCTGAACCAGCGGGGATTCATGCGGGCGATCTTGATCATGGAGGTCGGCGAGTTGCCGCTCCTGATTGGCTTGGTCCAGACCTTCCTCGCGCTCGGTTCCCTCTGACCGTACGAGTTCAAAAATACTGCTGCAGGTCTGTCGCCGCCGAGCGGGGCTAGTCTAGTGGTAGGACAGAAGCTTCCCAAGGCCACGTGGCCGGGAAACACCAGGCCGGAACGAGCTTCTAACGCGGGTTCGATTCCCGCGCCCCGCACATTCCGCGTCCTAACTCACGGGCATCGCGGCCGACGGGACCATCGGTCTTGAAGAAATCGCCGCGGAACTCTCCAGTTTCTGCACGATGCGTCCGACTCCGAAACCGATGCCCGAGCTCACGGTGCCTGCGATGAATACCGTAAAAGAGAATAAGGCCACGAACAAGACACCGACGGCGAATCCGCGGGACACCAAGTAGACGACGTAGAACAGGACCGCCCAGGTGCCACCGGTGACCGTCGCGGCGACGAGTCCGAATTTCCGAGTGCCGAGGACGAGGAACGCCAGATCGACCAGGGGCGCCAGGAACAAGATTGGCGGAGGCAGGGCGAACTCGCCGACGACCATGAGCGATCGCAGGCCTGTGTAGATCGCAGCCGAAACGGTCGCAAGGCCTGCACGGTCACCGGCGAGGACCGCGAGAACGAGGACGGCGGGGGCGGCAAGGGACACGCCGGTGGGATAGGCGATCGCGTCTCTCAAGACCTGACCGTTGAAGGTGGTCGCGAAGTCCATCGGACCCAGGAGGACCTGGAGGCTGAAGAGCAAGAGGCCCGCGCCCAGCGCGACCCCCATGAGACCTAAGGCGGTCCTCGCCCCGTTCCATCGCGTCCTCTCCAAAACCACCGCGAGGAAGAACCCGAATGTGCTGACGATTCCGCCCGCAATCGCCATGACGTGGGGCGGACTCCAAAAGGTCTCCGAGACGAGGCCTTCGGCCACGAGTCGGTGCCACGCTTCGTCCCACGGGAAGGCGACGGCCTGGAACAGAGCGCCAGTTCCGATGAGCAAGAATTCGACCGGCACCAAGAGACCGACGATGCGGACCCGGGGGCCGGCCCACCGCGGCGCGATCGCGCCCGACACGGACCCCACGATCCCGGCCAGGGCGACGTAGCCGAAGCCGGCGTAGAGGACGAGGTGAGGAGGTGTGAAGAAACTCTCGCGGCCCACGACGACATGGCGCCAGATGTCCCAGTAGAGGCCGAACGCCTGCAGCAGAAGCCCGGTCAGCGCGAACCCGAAGATGGCCCACCGGGGAACGCGGGACAACGGACGGAGAAGGCGCGGGACGTCCATCGGTCAGCACTCGCGGCCCGGCCACCATCGTCCGGCCGATATTTCAAGCTCCGCCGCTCACCCGGCTCCCGTCTCGGCTCCGATTCGATGGACGGCCATGAGCAGTTCGGCCTCGCGTCGCAGCCGGGAGGCCGTGTCCGGGGTCTCGAGGAGCTCTTGTCGGAGATCGACGGCACCCGGCAGGGCCGCCGCGACCCGGAACGAAAGCGTTCGCGGATCCATCTCCTTCCACGTTTCGTCGACGATCGCATGCCCGCCCGTCTCGAGGGTCTCGACGATCCCCGCGAAGAGCCGGGCGACCGCGTCGGCGAGGACCTCCACCTCCTGGCCGAGAGGCTCGTCCAGCCAATCGACGTCGGCGCGGAGGTACGCCCGGCCTCGGTCGAGCGACCGGATCGCGAAGCGCCGTTGACCTTGCACGACGATGTCGTACTCGCCGTGAGAATTTCGTTGCAACGCGATTATCGCCGCCTCGGTACCGATCCGCCGGGGAATGGCGTGACCGCCCACCTCGTCGCCATCGAGGATCAGGGCGATCCCGAAGGACTCGTCGTGTTCGAGACAGCGCCCGATCATCTCGCGGTACCGGGGCTCGAACACGTGCAACGGCAAGGTGGTTTCCGGAAACAGGACCGTATGGAGGGGGAAGAGTGGGAGACGCACGGGCTGCGGCCATCCCGCGGGAGGCCATAAGGCTGCTTACTTTGGCCGAATGTCGAGCCCGACGACCCACGCCGTGCGGCATCCGGGACAGTTGACCTCGCGTCGCATCGCGTCGCCCTCGTCGGCCATCTTGAACGTGAAGAAAAGCGGATTGTTGCACCGCGGACAATTGAAATTCAAGCCGCCGACCGTCATGCGCCTCCCTCGAAGGGCCGAGTGGTCTTAAGGTTGCGCTCGCCTCCCGGCAAGTTTATGAAAGTCTCGTCCTTCCTCGGTCGTTCATGCGCGTCGAGAAGGTCGTCTCCCCCCCGCTCGACAACAACGCGTACTTTCTTTTCGACGAGGCCAGCCGGCAAGCCGCGGTCGTGGATCCGGCCTTGGCGGGGAAGGAGCTCCTCGCAATGTCGGAGAAGTTCGGCGTGAAGATCATCTACATCCTGAACACGCACGGGCATCCGGATTCGACCGCGGACGATGCATCGATCCGGACCGCGACGGGTGCGAAGATCGCGATTTTCGAAGTCGATGCGCCGCGGCTGGAACGGAACGCCCGAGGGACGCGATGGTTCCTTCCCGCACCGCCGGCCCCCGCGAAAGCGGACGTCCTACTGAAGGAGGGCTCCGAACTGAAGCTCGGAGAGCTCGTCATCACGACCCTCCACACGCCGGGTCACACGGAGGGCAGCGCGTGTTTCTATGTCGAGACGGCGGGTGCGCTCTTCACGGGCGACACCCTGTACGCGGGGTCCTGCGGTCGTACGGATGTGCAAGGCGGGAGTCCGGCGAAGATGGTCTTCACCCTCCGGCGGTTGAAAGAACTTCTGCCCGACACCCGCGTGTACCCGGGCCACGGGCCCGAGACGACGATCGGCGACGAGACGTGGATCAGCGACCTCACGTACCCGGTCGTCTGATCAGCGGCGCATTCCGCTCGCGGCCCGCCAGCTCCGGGCAGTCGGCATATGACGGACGAGTCGGACGCGGGCGACCCGTCGAGTGATGCCCAGGCCCAGGCGGCGGTGGACGACCTTCATGCTGAAGACCACGACCAGGAAGTACGCGTATAGGATGACGAGCGTCACGGGCCAATAGTACTGCCACAAGATGGCGACGAGGCCGACGATGGCGAGCGCACCCACCACGATGCGGAGGACGAACGTCTCGATCGTCGATCGGCTGAACGGTCCGCCGTCCACGCCGTAGTTCGTGTGGCGCACGGGTTCACGGAACGCGTGGCGGGCCGATGCCCAGACCCCGAACACGAGGACGGGAGTGAGGAGGGACATCGCGAGGTGCGCCGCGCCGGTGGTCACCGTCAAGTCGATGATCCATGCGGCGTAGAAGATGAGGGACGCTTGGAAGACCCGCTTGCGCCGGTAGATGGGCAGAAAATTCGGCATGATGACCGTCTTCAGCGTCCTCTTCACGAGCTCCGCACCGAAGCGGAGCGATTTCGGGAGTCGGTTCGCGAAGAAGGCGGCGATCCGGTTCGATCGGCCCATCAGGATCGGTGCGAGGGAGCTCATCACGATGCACAGGATGCCGGCGAACGGGGTCAGGTATGTCCCGGCGTAGTCGTTCGAGAGTTGCGGGTTCGCGCGAATCGCACGGGCCCCCACGGTCGCGTACAGGATTGCCTCCTCGTTGCGCGCGACGAGGCTCGTGCCGATCGCCGTCGAGGCGCGACCGGAGAAGCCGATGAAATAAGCGAGACTCGCGGTGAGGAAGAGGTCATTCAGTAAGATCAACGGCACCGCGATCGCGAGCATGGGGAGCACTGAGCCCAGGGCCGCCGGGTCGATCAACATCCCGAAGGTGAGGAAGAAAATCGCGACGAACGCATCCCGGAGCGATTCCATCTTGACTTTCATCCGGCCCGCGATGCGGGTATCCGCAAAGACCATCCCCATGAAGAACGCGCCGACGATGGCGGGGATCCGGAATGCCTCTGCGAGGGACGCCGCCAGGAAGACCGTTCCGAGGGCGAAGAGGACGAACAGCTCCTCGTTCTTGATCCGTTCAAAGATGGCCGCCGTCCTCGGGACCACGACCGCCGCGAGGAGGGCGAAGAAGCCGATGAAGAGCCCCACCCCGCCGAACAGGAGGCCCACGTTCACCGGCGTATCGGAGGGGACAATCATGCCATTGACCAGCGTGAGGAGGAACATGGCGAGGAACGACTCGAGGATTACCATGCCGAGGAGGAACTCCGTCTCCGCGTTGCCGAGGCGTTTCAAATCGATCAGGGACTTCGCGGTGATTGCGGAGCTCGACATGCTAATGACCCCCGCCATGAAGATCGTGTCGATCAGAGGCCATCCAAGCCACGCGCCGATGACGAACCCTGCGAACATGTTCACCGCGAGGTTTGTCACCGCGAGGACCGCGGCGGCCTCCTTCGTCCGCATGAGCTTCGCGATGCTGAACTCGAGCCCGACGAAGAAGAGGAGCAGGACCAAGCCGAGTTGCGAGATGCTCTGCAGGAAGACGCTGTCCGCCAGGATTCCGTCGTACGACCAGCCGAACAGCTGGAAGTGGATGTTCGGGCCGATCAGCATGCCCGCGATGATGTAGCCGATGATGATTGGGACTCGGGCCCGAGAGGCGAACGCGGCTCCGACGAAACCCACGGTGGCGATGACGCCCACATCGAACATGATCGACGTCGTCTCAACCACGTGCACACCCATCCCGGGCGGAGTTTCTCTCGAGCGCGGGCGCTGACGCTCTCCGCAGGAGAACCGAGTTTCCCATCCCGAGCGCGCATCGCCCTTCAGGCTACAAAAAGATGCTGTCGTATTGTCGGGCCGCCCTTGACAAACCCGATTTCGTTTCTCTCCGTGCCCTGCATCACAAACCCCCCTCTTGTCCGCGGCATTCCTAAATACGAGCGCCACCTCTCTCTGTCATCCGGTCGCGTACGAGGTCGCCATGGCGAAGATGGACCGCTGTCCCATCTGCAATGTCGCGGTCAAACCCGAGAACCTCATCCGCCACTTGAACGACATCCATCCACGTCATCCGGACCGACCCGGTCTCATCGAGAAGTTAAAGGAGGAACCCGGCCGGATTCAGCGGCAGAAGGCGGGTCGACCGATTCGCATTCGCCGGTGGCAAATCGCCCTCGTGGCGGTCATCGTCCTGGGCGGTCTGGGTGCCGTGTACGTGCCTCCGTTGCTGGCCGGTACACCCGCCTTACCTTGCATCCGACAGGAAGGTGGGCTCGTGTATCACTGGCACACAGACCTCACCATCTCTTCCGGCGCGGCGTCCGTCGCGATTCCCGCAGGGATCGGGATCAGCACGTTCTGTCTCGAGCCCCTCCACACGCACGACGCGACCGGTCGGATTCATATCGAATCCGACACTGCACGCCGCTATTCGATCGGAGACTTCTTCCGCGTCTGGGGAAAGTCATTCGGCAGCCCGACCGCCATGCATGTGAATGGGACCGCCGTCACGCCGAGTCCGAGCGTCATCTTGTACGACGTCCCCGAGACGATTCACCTTCAATACGACTCGTTTTCGTGAGGCCCTTGCGGGCTCGCGTCGATGATATCCGGTCACACGCGGTCCCTCCAGCTCGCCTCCCGCGGCGAATCCGCTCCGACGGATGTCCGCAAGGAGCTTTATTACGAATGCGAATGTTCGGCGCGCGATGGCGGACGACTGGCACGCCCTCCGGGCGGAGGCCGTCCTCCAGAAATTGGATTCTTCCCCCCTGGGCCTGACGAGCCGGGAGGCCGCTCAACGGCTCTCCCGCTTCGGGCCGAACGAGCTGGTTCAGACCGCGAGGGTGAGTCCCCTTCGGATCCTGCTGAGCCAGTTCGTGGACGTCCTCGTGATCGTCCTGATCATCGCCGCAATCATCTCCGCTTCTCTGGGGGTCATGCAAGGGCAGAATGAGGACCTGTACGACGCCGTCCTCATCATCGTCATCGTGATCATGAACGCGATCCTCGGCTTCTTCCAGGAGTACCGAGCGGAACGGTCTCTCGAGGCCCTGAAGAGCCTGGCCGCGCCCAAGGCCCACGTCCTGCGGGAGGGAGGGGTCGTTGCGGTGCACTCCCGCGAAGTCGTTCCCGGGGACGTCGTCGTCCTCGCGGCGGGAGACCGAATCCCCGCGGACGCACGACTCCTCGAGGTCGCCAGCCTCCGTGTGAACGAGGCGTCGCTGACCGGCGAGTCGCTCCCTGTGAGCAAGGCCGTGGAGCCGCTGCCACGCGACTCGTTCCTCGGCGACCGCAAGAACATGGCGTTCATGGGGACCGCGGTCGACGGGGGGCGCGGGAAGGCCGTCATCGTCGAGACGGGCATGGCGACCCAACTCGGGAAGATCGCCGGACTCGTCCAGCGGGAGACGAAGGAGGAGACGCCGCTCCAGAGGCAACTGGACCGACTCGGAAGGCAGATCGGGATCGCGGTCCTGCTTGCGGCGGGCCTCATCTTCGTCATCGGCGTCCTCCGGGACCCGGGCCACATTGAGCTCTTGTTCCTGACGGCGGTCGGGCTGTCCGTCGCGGCGATCCCGGAGGGACTCCCCGCGATCGTCACGATTAGCTTGGCATTGGGTCTCCAGCGGATGATCCGGCGAGGTGCCCTGATCCGAAAACTCCCGGCGGTCGAAGCGTTGGGCGCCGCCTCCGTGATCTGCTCGGATAAGACTGGCACCCTCACGAAGGGAGAAATGAACGTCCGCGTGGTGGTCGCAGCCACCCGGGAATACGAGGCGATCGGAGAGGGATTCGATCCGTCGGGCGTCGTCCGGACCGATGGCCAGGTCGCGGACCTCGAGGCGCACCCCGGGTTGCAGCGAGTCCTCGAATGCGGGATCCTCTGCAATGACGCGAACCTGAAGCGAGACGGCACTCGCTGGGTCGTCGAGGGCGACCCGACGGAAGGTGCACTCTTGGTCGCCGCCCGGCGCGCGCGGATGGACCTGGAGGCGATCCGGGCGAAATGGCCGCGGGTCGCGGAGATCGCCTTCACGTCCGAGCGAAAGAAGATGTCGACCCTTCACGCGCCCCTGTCCGAGTCGCAGGTTCGCGAGGTCCTCTCCATGCCGGAGGGGGAGAGGCTGCGGCGCCTCGAGGGCGTGCCCGCGGTCCTGCACGTGAAGGGCGCTCCGGAACGGATTCTCGCGGCTTGTTCCCACCACATGGTGGACGGCGAGAGAAAGCCCCTCTCCGAGTACGATCGGAGACAGTACTTGTTCCGGAATCAGGAGCTGGCGACGCGGGCCCTCCGCGTCATCGGACTTGCCGTCCGCGAATTTCGGGGCGATGTGCCGTCGCTCAAGGAGGAGACCCTCGAGACGGATCTCACGTTTCTCGGGCTGGCCGGAATGATGGATGCCCCGCGGTCCGATGCGATCGAGGCGATCCGCCGTTGCAACAAGGCGGGAATCCGGGTCGTGATGATCACGGGAGACCACAAACTCACCGCGATGGCCGTGGCCCGGGAAATGGGGATCCTCGGTGAGGGGGACCGCGCCCTGACGGGAGAAGAGCTCGAGAAAATGTCCGACGAGGAGCTCGTGCGGGAGGTTGCGCGGATCCGCGTCTACGCGCGCGTCGCCCCGGAACACAAGATGCGCATCGTGGACGCGTGGAAGAAGGCGGGTCACATCGTTGCGATGACCGGCGACGGCGTGAACGACGCCCCTGCCCTCAAACGGTCCGACCTCGGCGTCGCGATGGGGATCACCGGGACGGACGTCGCGAAGGAGAGCGCGGACATGGTCCTGACCGACGACAATTTTGCGTCCATCGTGGCCGCGGTCGAGGAGGGCCGCGGAATCTACGAGAACATTCGGAAGTTCGTCGCCTTCCTCCTCTCCGCGAACGCGGGGGAGGTCCTGATCATGTTCATCGCGACCCTCGCGATCGCAGACCCGAACTTCCTTCCGTTCTTCGCGCCGGTGCAGCTCCTGTGGATCAACCTCGTGACGGACGGTCTCCCGGCCCTGGCCCTTGGCGTCGACCCGTACCCGACGGACATCATGGATCGCCCTCCCCGGAATCCGAAGGAGGGCGTCCTCTCCCGGGACATTCTCTTTCTGATCGTTGTCGTTTCGGCGATCTTGACGGTCGGCACCCTCGGGGTCTTCTTCCTGGAACTGCAGGAAGGGGCCGACGCCACCCGAGCCCGTACGGTCGCCTTTACGACAATCGTGTTCTTCGAGCTCTTCCTCGTGTTCGCGATGCGATCTCCGCGCCAGACGATCTGGCAGATCGGCCTGTTCACGAACACCAAACTGATCGTCGCCGTGCTCGCATCGATGGCCCTCCAGGTCGCGGTGATCTACACGCCGTTCCTGCACAGCGTCTTCGAAACGGAGCCGCTCACGCCCCTCGATTGGTTCGAGACGGTCCTGATTTCGTTCACCGCATTCGCCTTCGTCGAGGTGCTCAAGGTCCTTCGGCATCGGATGAGAGCCCAAGGGCCATGATCGAGGTCGACGGGGGCCACGGCGAAGGAGGCGGCCAACTCCTCCGGATGGCGGTCGCTCTATCGGCGCTGACGGAAACCCCGGTCCGGGTCGTTCGGATTCGGGCCGGCCGGCCGACTCCGGGTCTGGCGGCGCAGCATGTGACGGCAATCAAGGCCGTCGCGGCGTTGTGCGGGGCCGAGGTGACGGGTGTATCCGTCGGAGCGTCGTCGATCGAGTTCCGACCTGGGAAGCTCGCGCCGGGCCGTTTTTCCTTCGACGTGGGGACCGCGGGAAGCATCACTCTGGTCCTGCAGGCCCTTCTTCCGGTGGCCGCCGCGGCCCAGGGAGTCGTTCGCGTGCGCTTGATCGGAGGTACGGACGTCCGATGGTCTCCGCCAATCGACTACTTCAATCGAGTTTTCTTGCCCGTGCTGCGGCGGCTCGGAGCCCGCGCCGATGTAGAAGTTGTCCGGCGCGGGTACTATCCTCGCGGCGGGGGAGTCGTCGAGGCCGTGATCGAGCCCACGCGGTCGTGGTCGCCTCTCGGCAAGTCGGAAAGGGGCGAGATCGAACGGGTGCGGGGCATCGCACACGTTTCGAACCTCCCGGAGGACGTGCCGAAGCGGATGAAGCACGCGGCCATCCGTCGCCTCCACGGAATTCCGGACGTCAAGGTCGAAGAACGCGTGTACCACGGAGAAGCGGCGATTGGGCAAGGCGGGGCCTTGGTCCTTTGGGCGGAGTCGGAGACCGGCCTGATTGGAGCCGATTCTCTCGCAGAACGGGGAAAGCCGTCCGAACGCATTGGAGAAGAAACCGCCGCTTCCCTCGGAGCGGAGATTGAGTCCCGGGCGACGCTCGACGTCCACGCGGCGGACCAGCTGCTCGTGTACCTGGCCCGTGCCGAAGGCCCATCGCGGTTTCGCGTGCGATCCGCATCGGGTCACCTAGAAACAATGATCTGGCTCATTCCGCAATTCTTGCCGTGCCGCTTCGCGGTGACTACAGAACGCGGCGGTTTCGAGGTGAGCGTCGAGCCCGGCGCCTAACCGTACATGCTTGGCCTTGCAGGTTCGGTCGGTTTCTTCGCCGCCTCGGTCTGATGGTGGATCGACTTGAGTTGCATTTCGATTCGCTCGGCCTCCTCGTACAGAGGCCGGGCGTCGAGTTCCGTGTGAAGCAGCAACTTGTCGATGATCTCGATCGCGCGGGCCGCGGCTCTCGCGTCCGGGTAATCGGGGTGGGCCTCACTCAGGAGCGTGATAACGTCGAAGTCCCGCTTGCGTCCCTCGTTCAGGAGGACGCCAGCCACGCCGGTGATGACCCCTTCTTCGAAGACCGTGATGCCGTTCTTGCGGATCATGTCCATCGCCTTGTCCGTCGAACCGATTCCGTAGACCTCGACCTGGCGCTCGCCCTCGTCTTCGCGGGCATCGACGATCAGGCCTTCCGGACACACGAGGAGGTTGCAGCGCGCGTCTTGAGCCCAGTCGAGGACGGTCGCCGCGATCGCCTTGATCAAGTTCGGAGGCGGCTGGAATTCGGAGATGAATACAACGATCTGGTCGTGGTCGTCCACTTTCGGACCGGCGTAGATACGCACCGGGTTCATCGGCTGGCCGTCCCGGACCAGTGCGACGGTCGGGAAGTAGACGGAATCCATGATCCCGATCTGCGTGAGGTTCAGTGCGTTGATCAGGTAGTTCGCCACGATGGAGCTGACCAGGCCCACACTCGGGAATCCATCGATGACGGTGGCCCCGCGGAGATCCATCCGCTTGAGCTCGTAAATCTGGATTCCTTCCATGCGGCGCGGTCCATCTCGGACAGGTTACTTAAACATACCCGGCACGAGTGCGTGCCCTGAGAACAATCACTCCATCGGGAGAATTTCGTGCGTGTTGACAAACTCTACGCCGGCGCGGCGCAGCATGATTCCGACGGAGCAATACTTCTCGGAAGACAGGTCGATCGCTCGTTTGACAGCGGCTTCTTGGATGTTGTCCCCGCGCACTCGGTAGTGGAGATGAATCCTCGTGAACACCCTGGGGACGTCCTTGGCCCGTTCGGCTTCCGCTTGGATGTCCAGTGCGCGGAACGGCACGCGCTCTTTTCGTAGGATCGACACGACATCGGAGGCGGTACAAGCCATCGTCGCGAGGAGGGTGGCCTGCATGGGGCTTGGGCCGCGTCGGGATTCCGCCTCGCCGCCGTCGAAGAGGATCTCGTGCCCTTCATCCGCCTTCGCCTGAAAGCGCATCCCTTCAATGTGGACCAGGTGGGCCTTCATGACCTTCGCCGACGGGGCGAGGTCGCCGCAATAGATGAACTTCGCCCGGAACCCGCAAAGTTGTTATTCGACCCGCCCATCGGATGCCCGTGCGACCCCGAGTGATCATCAACGCCGCGATGAGCGTCGATGGGAAGATCGCACTCTCCGACGGGAAGGCGGTGCGCCTGAGTAATGAGGAGGACCTGCGTCGGGTTCATCGCCTCCGAGCGGAGGTCGATGCGATTCTCGTCGGTGTTGGAACGGTCCTGATGGACGACCCGAAGCTCACCGTGAAAGCGGAGTATGCGAAAGGTCGGAATCCCCTGCGGGTCGTCCTCGATTCCGACGGGAAGACGCCGGAGAATGCCCACGTCCTCGACGGCACGGCTCCGACCTTGATCGTGACGTCCGCGGACTCGACTCGGACATTCCCTCGGGCGGAGGTCTTGCGGTGTGGAAAGGATGAGGTCGACCTCACGCTCGTCTTGGACCATCTCGCCTCGCGCGGGATCAAGACGGTCCTCGTGGAAGGCGGGAGCACCGTGATCTGGTCCTTTCTCCGACATCGCCTCGCGGACGAGCTCAAGGTCTTCATCAGCAGCCGGGTGCTCGGCGGGCACGCGGCTCCGACCGTCGCGGGCGGTCCAGGTGTCACCTCCCTGGATGAGGCGCCTCGTCTCCGTTTGGATCGAATCGAGCGCCTCGGGGACGGCGCCCTCCTCGAGTATGCGGTGGTCCGGTGAACGAGTCCGATATCATTGTTCGACCGGAGCATTTTCTCCGTTACCTGCGAGAAGCTCTGGGCTTGCGCTCGGCTGAGACGCGCCTACCTCCGATTGGCGTCCTCGTGTTCAGCTCAGGCGATTTTCGGGCCTTCCATCGAATCATCAAAGGGCAAGTGAAGGGTTGGAATCGGTGGCTGAGTGTTGGAGCCGCGGGAAGGAAATCAATCGCCCTTGCTCGCTCCCCGATAGGAGCGCCGGCGGCGACAATCACGATTGAGGAGATGGCCGCCCTCGGCTGCAGGACGTTCCTCAGCTTTGGAGCGTGCGGTTCCCTGTTGCCAGACCTCCGGATTGGGGACGTCGTGCTTCCCACATTTGCTTTCTCCGACGAGGGCACCTCTCGTCACTATGGAAAAACGAGCCAATTACGACCGGACGCGGGCCTCGTTCGCGCGATTGCCGTCGCTGCCGAGAAGGAAGCCATCCCGATTCGTTCCGGGGGCACATGGACCACGGACGCCGTCTATCGAGAGTCTCGCACGCGAGCTCGTGATCTCGTTCGGCACGGCGTCGTCGCGGTTGAAATGGAGGCCGCGGCTTTGTGGGCGGTCGCGCGGCATCGTCATCTCCGAACGGCGAGCCTTCTCGTCGTCTCCGATGAACTCGGCGGCAAAGAGTGGAATGCCGGCTTCGACGACCCGCGATTTCTCGCGGGAAAGAGACGAGCCCGGCGCTTGCTCGTTGAAGTGATTTCTAAAGGAGCGGCATGAAGCTCCTCTGCGATCACATGCTTGGGAGTCTCGCCCGCTGGCTGCGGTTCATGGGTTATGACACCGCATATCCGGAGCCGGGTCCGGATCGGGCCCTGATCGAGCGGGTTCGATTGGAAGACCGGATCCTCCTGACACGGGACAAGGAGCTGGCGGGCCGCGTCTCCGACGCGGTCCAGATTCGGTCCGATGATCTCGAGGAACAGATCCACGAGGTCGCGAAGGTTCTCCCCCTCCGACTCATCGATCCGCTGTCCCGCTGCTCTCTCTGTAACGAACTACTCGTGCCCGCGTCGCCTACGGAAGTGAAAGAGGTCGTGCCCGAAGGAGTTCGCTCGCGACATGATGCATTCTGGCGTTGTCCCTCCTGTCGCCGCGTGTATTGGCAAGGCAGCCATTGGGACAAGATGACCGAGCGACTGAATGACTTGCGGCTGCCGTCCGCGTAGCCAAAGTCGGAATCATTTCCCGCGCCGGGCCACGAGGTAGCCCGCGACGATCAGGATTGCGCTGAGGGCCGAGAGGTAGCCGGCCGCGGTTCCATTCCCCAGGACGAACAACACAAGGCCGCCGATGAGGCCGACGATTCCCACGATGAAGCTCGCGCCGCCGTAGAGGAATGGGTCGGCATAGTCGGCCTTCACGGAGAGCGGATGTTTCATGGAATCGGGGACTCGGTCGCTCGCCACGAGTCCGGAGCGGTCGGCGGCCACTTAGTCGTTGGCGTTCCCCCTCAGGGGACACAAATCCTAATAAGCGGACGGGAAATCGGGGGAGGGTCCAACGGATGGAAGGAAGCCTCGTCCTCGAGGACGGAACCGCCATCCGGGGAGCGTTTTTTGGAGCGCGCCGGAAGGTCTTCGGCGAACTCGTCTTCAATACGAACATGACGGGCTACACGGAGGCCCTCACCGATCCATCGTACCGCGGCCAGATCCTCCTGATGACGTACCCGCTCATTGGAAACTACGGCGTCGATCCGGAGTCGATGGAGTCCGAGACGATCCAGCCGACCGGGTTCGTGGTGAAGGAGGCATGTGTCGTCCCGAGCCATCCGAGGAGCGCCCTCAGCCTTGCCGACTTCCTGAAAACCCACGAGACCCCCGCCATGGAGGGCGCCGACACGCGGGCTCTCACCATCAAGATTCGTTCGAGGGGGACGATGAAGGCCGCCCTGGTGCCGGCCACCGAGGACCTGGAGACCGTCGCGCGCGAGGTTCGGACCGCCCCGCACCCGGACACGCGCAACCTCGTCGCCGAGGTCAGCTGTCGCGACGTCGAACGTTACCCGGGCGTTGGCAAACGGACCATCGTCGTCGTAGATTGTGGCGTCAAGCGGAACATTATCCGGGAAGCCCAACGATACGCGGACGTCATCCGAGTGCCGTTCAATGCGACGTCGGACGAGATTCTCGGACTCAAACCGGATGGTGTGATTCTCTCAAACGGTCCGGGCGATCCGGCCCATCCGGAAATCCTTGCGACGTCGGTGAAGGCCACGAAGGAACTCGCCGGCCGCACGCCGATCCTCGGGATCTGCCTCGGCCACCAGCTTTTGGCCCTCGCCTTCGGAGGGACGACGTTCAAGCTGAAATTTGGGCACCGCGGCGGGAACCAGCCCGTCAAGGACCTTCGCACGGGACGCGTCCACATCACGTCGCAGAACCACGGCTTCGCGGTCGACGCCGACTCCCTCCCCAGTTCCGAGTTCGAAGTGACGCACCTCAATCTGAACGACGGCACCGTGGAAGGCATGGCCCACCGAGAACTCCCGATCTTCTCCGTGCAGTACCATCCCGAGGCGCGACCGGGGCCGTGGGACAACGAGTACATCTTCCGAGATTTCGTGGCGGAGCTTAGGGGGGCCTAGGCACGGGCGGAGGGGGTGGGGCCGATGCCCAAGCGCGGCGACGTTAGGACCGCGATGGTCGTCGGTTCCGGACCGATCGTCATCGGGCAAGCCGCCGAATTCGATTACTCCGGGACGCAGGCCTGTCGATCCCTTCGAGAAGAAGGCGTGCGGGTCGTCTTGGTGAACAGCAACCCCGCGACGATCCAGACGGACCCAGACACGGCGGACGCGGTCTACGTGGAACCGCTGACCATCGAATTCCTCGAGAAGGTGATCGCGAAAGAGCGACCGCAAGGGATCTTGAGCGGGATGGGCGGCCAGACGGCGTTGAACTTGTGCAGCGAGCTCGCCGATGCGGGCATTCTCCAACGGCACGGCGTGGAGCTGCTCGGGACGAAGCTCGAGGCGATCACCGCAGGCGAGAACCGCGAGCGATTCGCATCCCTCATGCGTTCGATCGGCGAGCCGATTCCCCGGAGCCGCGCGGCCTCCGATTTCGAGTCGGCTCGCGGGTTCGTGGAGGAAATCGGCTATCCCGCGATCGTACGCGCGGCGTACACCTTGGGAGGGGCCGGGAGCGGGGTGGCCCACTCCTCAGAAGACCTCGAACGAATCGTGGGATTCGGCCTCGCCTACTCTCGGATCAAGCAAGTGCTCGTCGAGGAGTCGGTCCTCGGCTGGAAGGAATTTGAGTACGAGGTCATGCGCGATGCCTCGGACAACTGCATCACGATCTGCAACATGGAGAATCTCGATCCGATGGGGATCCATACGGGCGAATCGATCGTTGTCGCGCCGGCCCAGACCCTGAGCGATACGGACCACCAGACATTGCGATCGGCCGCGCTCCGAATCATCCGCGCGCTGGGCGTCGAGGGCGGATGCAACATCCAGTTCGCGGTCCATCCGAGGACAAGGGAGTATCGGGTCATCGAGGTGAACCCGCGCGTCTCCCGTTCGTCCGCGCTCGCGTCGAAGGCCACCGGCTATCCCATTGCTCGCATCGCGGCCAAGATAGCCATCGGTCTCCGCCTCGACGAGATCCCGAACCCGGTCACAGGGAAAACGCTGGCTTCCTTCGAGCCCACCCTCGACTACGTCGTCACGAAGATTCCGCGATGGCCGTTCGACAAATTCGCGACGGTGGACCGGCGCATCGGCACGTCGATGAAGAGCACCGGGGAGGTCATGGCGATCGGCCGGACGTTCGAGGAGTCTTTCCTGAAGGCCGTGCGCTCGCTCGAGATTGACCGGGTCGGTCTCGATGCGGGTCCCGCGACCGATGACGAGATCGTCCGGGAGCTGAAGGAGCCCACATCCGAACGGATGTTCTCCATTGCCGAGGCGTTGCGGCGGGGGTTTGCGCCCGAGAAGATCGCGGCGCTCACGGATTGGGACCCGTTCTTCATCGAAAAAATCCGGCATCTCGTTCGCCTGGAGTCGCGTCTTCGAGGATCCCGGCGGACTCGTGTGCTACTGGCAGAGGCGAAGCGCTCCGGGTTTGCGGATGAGTCCCTCGCCGCGCTCACTCGAACCTCAGAAGCGGTGATCCGTCGGGGTCGACCGCGGGCGGCGTACAAGATGGTCGACACGTGCGGCGGCGAATTTGAGGCGCGGACGCCCTACTTCTATTCGACGTACGAGGCGACGGGCGAGACGCCGCCGCTGAGAGGACGAAAAGTCCTGATCGTCGGCAGCGGACCCGTTCGGATTGGCCAAGGGGTCGAATTCGACTATTGCTGCGTCCAAGGCATCTTCGCCCTGCGGGAGGAGGGCGTCGCCGCCATCATTGCGAACAACAACCCGGAGACGGTCTCCACCGACTTCGACATCTCCACCCGACTGTACTTCGAGCCTCTCCTGCTCGAGGACGTCCTGAACATCATCGAGGAGGAGAAGCCGGACGGGGTGATCCTTCAGTTCGGCGGCCAGACGTCGATCAACCTCGCGCTGCCGCTCGCGCGAGCGCTGCGCCGACGTCGTTCTCGGACGCGGATCCTGGGCACACCCCCGGCATCGATCGACCTCGCGGAGGACCGGCGTAAGTTCGCCGCCTTGATGCGCCGCCTCGGGATTCGCCAGGCCGACGCCGCTTCGGGCTATAGCTTCGACGAAGTGCGGGGGCTGGCCGCGCGGATCGGCTATCCCGTGCTCGTCCGGCCGTCGTATGTGCTGGGTGGCCGCGGTATGGAGATCGTCTACACCGAGGAGGACCTCGCGGGGTTCATGGAGACGGCCGTGCGCGTCTCAAAGGACCATCCGGTCCTCGTCGACCGATATCTGGCTCACGCGACCGAAATCGACGTGGACGTCGTCGCCGATGGCCGAGACATCTTCATCGGAGGCATCCAAGAACACATCGAGGAGGCCGGCATCCACTCGGGGGACGCGGCCTGTGTCCTGCCGGCGCAGACGCTTTCGGAGGCCGTCCTCGAAGACGTCCGGACGATTACGCGCAGGCTCTGCAAGGCCCTCCACATCGCTGGTTTGATGAACCTCCAGCTCGCGGTTCAGGGTGACATGGTCTATGTCCTCGAAGCGAATCCCCGGGCGAGCCGCACCGTGCCGTACGTCTCGAAAGCGATTGGGATCTCCCTCGCCAAGGTCGCGACGAAGGTGATGCTAGGCCATTCGCTCCGCTCGTTGGGCCTCGTGGGTGAGGCGAAGATCAAACACGTCGCGGTGAAAGCTCCCGTGTTCCCGTTCCAGCGCCTCCCCGGTGTCGATACGATCCTAGGCCCGGAGATGAAGAGCACGGGAGAGGTCATGGGGATCGATCGGTCGCTCGGCCGCGCGTACTACAAGGCGATGCTCGCCGCGGGGAATCCGCTCCCGACCCACGGGGCCGTCTACGTGACGGTGCGTGACGAGGACAAGCCAACGATCCTCCCCGTGGTCGAGCGGCTGGCGCGGATCGGCCTGCGGATCTTTGCGACTCGCGGCACCGCGCAGTTCCTTCGGGAGAACGGTGTGGACGTGACCACCGTGTACCGGATCAGCGAGAACGAATCCCCGGACGCCCTCGGGCTCATGCGGCGCGGGGAGATTCGCCTGGTCATCAACACGCCGACGAACTCGACCGGGGCGCGGCGGGACGGGTATATGATGCGCCGCCTGGCGGTCGATCTGAACATCCCGTTCATTGCCACCGTCCAAGCCGCTGAGGCGGCGGTGCAAGCGATCGAAGAGTCCTCCACGGGAGATCTCGCGGTCGTCCCTCTCCAGGAGTACCAACGCGCCGCCCCCAAGGGGGCGGCAAAGCTTTAGCGAGTCCACGGGATGATGTCAGGAGTGCGCCTGATTCGTTGGCTTGGCCCCGCCTCCTTCCTGGCCGGCGTGCTGGTGATGGCTCTCGCCGTGGCCCGCGGGGAGGCAAACGTGTACCTGGTCCTCGTCATCCCGGTCATCGTCGGGACCGGCGCCCTTGCCTTCCTGGGAGTTTTCCTGGTCTTCGCAGGGTTCCTGTTGACGTTCTTGTTGTGGCCTTCCCGCCTCGACGCGGATCCGGGGGGCCGAAACGCCTTGCCCGTTTCGCCGGAGGGCACACCGCCGGCCCGGCGATGGGGCGGAGTCCTGTTCCTCGGGCCCATTCCGGTCATCTTCGGATCCGATCCGCGGATGACCCGCACGATGCTCCTCATCGGCGTCGTCCTCTTCCTGGCCCTCGTCGTGCTGACCGTCCTCGCGCTGTTGGGCTGACTCCTTTTTACCGGGATGCGTTTATCCGGCGCAGGCCATGAAAATCCTGATCACTGACGGGCTCGAACCGGAGGCGATTTCCGCCCTTCGGAAAACGCATCAGGTCGACGTGCAGGAGGTTGATCCAGAAGGCCTCCTCAACGTCGTCGCCGGATATCACGCCCTCATCGTCCGCAGCCGGACGATTGTCTCCAAGGCGGTCTTGGCCCACGCTCAGAACCTCAAGGTCGTCGGTCGCGCGGGGATCGGCGTCGACAATATCGACGTGGCGGAGGCGACCGCCCGAAAGATTCCGGTCGTGAACGCCCCGACCGCGAGCACGATCAGCGTCGCGGAACTCGCGATCGGCCACATGATCTCCCTCTTCCGGCACCTTCCGGAGGCGGATCAATCCATCAAGGAAGGCAAGTGGGAAAAGAAGAGACTCGAAGGCCGTGAGCTGTTTGAGAAGACCCTCGGCCTCGTCGGATCGGGGCGGATCGGCGCGGAGGTTGCGAAGCGCGCGCAAGCGTTCGGGATGCGCGTGATTGCATACGATCCGTACCTCCCGGCGTCGATCGCAGAGACCCTCGGGATCCGCCTCGTCGACAAGGAAGCCGTCTTCCGGGAGGCGGATGTCGTCAGCGTCCACGCCGCTCTGACCCCTGAGACGAAAGGGATGGTTGCAGCAGCCGAGTTCGCTCAGATGAAGCGGGGGGCCATCCTCGTGAACTGCGCCCGTGGGGAGATCGTCCAGGAAGCGGCACTGGCCGACGCGTTGCGGTCCGGGAAGCTATCCGGAGCCGCGGTCGATGTGTTCGACACCGAGCCGCCGGTCGGGAGTCCGCTCCTCGCCGCACCCAATGTGGTGTTCACGCCGCACCTCGGTGCCTCGACCCGCGAGGCCCAAGCGAGGGCGGGGTCGATCATTGCGGAGCAAGTCCTCAAGGTCCTCGATGGCCGCCGGCCCGAATTCCTTGTGAACCCGGGCGTCTACTGATTCGCGAGCGCCCTGGCCGCCTCGCGCAAGTCCAAGTCGTGGGCGCGGGCATATTCGCGGACCGTCGCAATCAGCGCGAGGTACTCCGAGTACTGGCCGCCCAGATGGCGGATCGCGCGACCGAGAGCCTTCTCGAACGGTTCCTCGTGGCGGGCCCGGAGCGCTTCTTTCAGGACTTCCGAGCGGGAACGCTGGCCCGTCACGGGGCCTCACTTCGAACTCTCGCAGTGCTTCAAGAAGTTTCGGAAGATGTCGGCCCCGAACTGGGTGTGCTCGACCTCCGGATGGAATTGAAGGCCAAAGAGGGGCCGGTCGCGGTGTCGCATCGCCTGGATGTCGCAGTTCTCGGAGCTCGCGAGGGCCACGAAGTCTTTGGGGAGTTGCGTGACTTCGTCGTTGTGGGACTCCCAGACCTCGAACCGATTCGGGAGCCCTTCGAACAGGACGTCGGGTTGGTGGATCTCCACGACCGACTTGCCGAACTCCGGCACCTTGGCCGGGGCCGCGTCGCCCCCGAGATGCTTCGCCATGAACTGGTGTCCCGCGCATATCCCGAGGATGGGCGCGTCGAACGAGTCCAAGTAATCCCCGTTCCGGCCCATCTTTCCCGGATCCACCCCGACCCGGGGTGCGCCGCCGGACAGCACGAGCCCATCCAGGCCGTCCAGCTCCGAGACCTGCGTGTCGTTCGCGACAATCTTCGTCTCGGCGCCAAGGTACTTCAGGACCCGCCACTCGCGGTGAGTCCACTGGCCCCCGTTGTCGACGACGTAGACACGCATGATACTCCCGTAGCGGCCCAATGAGAAAAAGATTTCCCCGAGGTGGCGGCCTATTCCCACTCGATCGTCGCGGGGGGCTTGTTCGACACGTCGTACACTACGCGGTTGATTCCCCCGACCTCGTTCGTGATTCGGATCGAGATGCGGTCGAGGACCTCATGGGGGATTTTCGAGTACACCGCGGTCATGCCGTCGATCGAGTCGACCGCACGAACCGCGACCGTCTGACCGTACACACGGAGGTCCCCGTGAACGCCGACGGTCTGCACCGGCAGGAGGACGGCGAAGTACTGCCACGGGAGGAGCATGAGACCGCGTCCGGCCGCGGCCTGGACCTCCTCCTCGACGATGGCGGACGCGCCTCGGATGAGGGCGACTCGCTCCGGCGTCACTTCTCCGACCACCCGAACCGCGAGTCCAGGCCCGGGAAACGGCTGTCGCTCCGAGACCCTCACGCCGAGCGCCCGGGCGACCGCCCGGACCTCGTCCTTGTAGAGGTCGCGTAGCGGTTCGACGAGCTTCAGCTTCATGTTCTCCGGCAGGCCGCCGACGTTGTGGTGGGTCTTGATCCGATCCCGGAGCTGGCCTCCGCTCTCGATCCAGTCCGGGGCGATCGTCCCTTGGACCAGATGGTCGGCCCCGAAGGTCTTCGCCTCTCGCTCGAAGAGCTCAATGAACTTGCGGCCGATGATGGACCGTTTCTTCTCCGGGTCGACGATGCCCCGCAGGGCCGCGAAGAATTCGTCCGCGGCGTGGACGATCCGGTGCCGCACGCCGAGTTCCTTCAGGGTCTGCGCGACGTCCTCGGTCTCTCCCTTCCGCATGAGCCCGGTGTCGATGTAGACCGCGAGAAGGCGATCTCCGAGGGCGCGACTCGCGAGGACCGCCGCCGCCGTGCTGTCGACCCCACCCGAACAGGCGATGATCGCCTTGCCCGGCACGGACTTGCGGATGGCCTCGGTCTGTTCGGCGATGAGAGCGGTCGCGTCGAACATCATTCGCCCAGCGTCCGGGAGTCCTCGAGCACCCATTTCTTCAACGCCTCGCGGTGCTCCTTGAGCTTGTCGACCAGCCGCTCGTCCCGCAAGGCCAGGATCTCCACCGCGAGGATGGCCGCGTTCTCCCCCCGGTCGAGGCCGACAGCGGCCACGGGGACTCCGGGCGGCATTTGCGAGACGCTGAGGACGGCATCCAGATTCAGCTTGCCGCTCACCGGCACTCCGATCACCGGTTTCGTTGTGTGGGCCGCGATCGTGCCGGGAAGCGCGGCGGAAAGGCCGGCGATCGCGATGAAGACTTTTGCGGTCGTGTTTCGGATCAGGTCGCGAAGGAGGTCCGGCGTGCGATGCGCGGAGGCGACCACCATCTCGTATCCGACCCCGAACTGGTCCAAGAACGAACTCGCCTGTTTTCCGACCTCCGCGTCCGTCTTGGAACCGAGGACGATGAGGACATCGACGGGCATCGTCTAGGACAAGGTGGGTTCCTGGGATAAAGGCTTTCGACTTATCCGGCGGAACGCAGAGATCCGGGCCTAGCTCTTCATGATTGCCAAGAGGAAGAGCCCAATCGCCGCGGCGGCCCCGATGACTGCCGCGAGGATCACGCCAATCGACTCGACGATAATGTTGACCAGGTTTACGTTCGAGCTAAATGGACCCGCGTACCACGCCCACAACGCCCCGACGACCAAACCGCCGACAAGCAGTCCGACCCCGATCTTCCGGCTCTTCCCGCTTCCGAAGTACGCGGTGAAGGCTCCGGTGATGACCAGGAATAGACTGAAGGTCAGGAGGAGGATGGTCAGAAATGTCAACCAGTCAAACGCGGAAAAGGCGCTCATGTAATCCCTCAGAACTTGATGCCAGTCAAGGTCTTCGTGTCGATGACTCCGGGAATCGATCGGATCTTGTCGACCACGACCTGACCGAGGACGTTGAAATCTTCGGCCTCGATTTTCGCGATAAGGTCGTATTCTCCGAACAAGGGGTGGAGCTCCACGATTTCCTTCACCTTGAGGAGCTCATTGTACACTTCGTGCTCCTTCGCAGGAGCGGTGCTAATGAGCACGAACCCGATGGCCATCCCTAGGTCACCGCGCCGAGAAACTACTGTCGCAATATAACCCTATCGCAACTTGTATTTCAAAGCGCTCGTTGGGGAGTTCGGTTGCGACCGCTTCGCCATCCCCGGGCGTGGTTGCGAGGCGTTACGGTGGAGTCCCCGTGTCGTCAGAACGTTGCGTGTCGCCGGGCTCGGGAGAGAACTTGCGACCACGTCGGGAGGTTCGACTGCGTCCCCTTCTTTTCCACGGCGAAACTTGCGACCGCGGACCCGAGAATCCCGCATCGACGCAGGTCGAGCCCGCGAGCCAGGCCCGCGTAAAAGCCCGCGCGATACGCGTCGCCCGCACCGGTCACGTCGACCACTTTCCGGGGACGAACCCTCGGGACCCGAATCCGACCGTCGCGGGAGTACACAGCACTTCCGCGGGATCCGAGTGTGGCCACGACGACTTCCACGGCCTCGAGCAACCCTTCGGTGGAAGTGACCCGTGCCAGCCGCCTTGCTCGGACGATCTCCGCCTCATTCCCGAAAAAGTAGGTCGACCGACGGAGCAGCTCGCGGAAGAGCCGAGCCGTGTACACGTAGTGGATTTCTTGCGACGGATCGAATGCGATCGTCTTTCTGAGAGAGGACGCGAGTCGCGCGACGCGCAGGTAGTATTCCGGTCGTCCGGTCCCGATATGAATGAGGTCGACGTCTTGCACACTGTGCCGCAAGAGAGGCAGGTGCGCGGCATTCTTCATCGGCCCCTGGTCGACGATCGCCATCTGGTTCCCCTTCGGATCTGAGAAGACCCATGCGGTGGGCGTGTTTGCGTTGCGAACCGTGCGAAGGTCCGTCGTATCGACGCCATCCTGCTTCAACGCGTCTCGATAGTCCGCGGGGAAGTCGCCCCCGACGAACGACGCCAGTGAGACCTTGACGCCCAGACGCGCGGCCGCTCGCGCGAGGTTTCCGGCGGTCCCTCCGAAGTAGCGCTCCCGGTCGAGGATCTCGATGGAGGTGTTTGGCGTCGGCAGGCGGCGAAGGGACACGATGTAGTCCATGGCGACGTGCCCGAATGCGCCGAGAAAGTTCCTCATGCCCACGCACCCAATCCTCTCTGAACGTCGGAGAAACGATCGAACGGGACGAAATCGATTTCTTCCGTGCGGCACAGGTCTGCGAGATTGGATTTTGCGAACACGAGATCCGCTTCGATCGCGGGGCAAAGGTCGGAATTTCCATTTCCAACGTACGCGGTTCGGTAGCCCGCTGTCCGAAGCTCAAAGAGGCGTAACAACTTGCATGTGCCGCACAGCTTGCAGGTTGCGTCCGCCCATGGGTAATCCATGCGCAACCGGCCCTCCTCGAAAATCGCGTGGTTCGTCCGGACAGGGATCTGGAGGTCCCATTTCTGGAGCAGATACTGCACATAGAAGTCGAGGCCTTCGCTGACGATTTCGAGGACCAGCCCCCGCGCCTGACAGAATTCGACGAACTCGCGGAACGTTTCGTCGATTACGGCAATGCGGTCGACGAACTGCAACAACTCTTCTCGGTCCGCTCGGACCAACGCGAGTTGAAGGGCCATGGACTCTCGGGTTCCGATCTTCCGTGCGCGGTATCGCTCTTCGATTTCCCGCCACTGCGATGGCGCGAACTCTTCGAGGATGGCTTCCCCCACGTCCACCCGAGTGATCGTCCCATCGAAATCGGAAAGGACGGCCCTCTTGGCTGTCATGATTAACCATCCCCGGGCCCAGCCGAATGTTCACGTCCCTTCTTGCCAGGATTCGAGGTAGGCACGCTGTCCTTTCGTTAGATGATCGATTCGGACCCCCATGCTCCGGAGCTTCAACCGCGCGACTTTCAAGTCGAGTGCCGGGGGGACGGGATAAACCCGAGGTTGCAGCCGGGATGCGTTCTGCGCGAGATAGCCGGCGGACACCGCTTGGATTGCGAAGCTCATGTCCATGATCTCGACCGGATGGCCTTGGCCCGCTGCGATATTCACGAGGCGGCCCTCGGCGACGAGGTTGGCCCGCTTGCCTCCCGGGAGCATGTACTCGTCGACGAACTCGCGGACTCGCCGCTTACTCTTCGCGGCTTTCTCTAGATCGGGTTTCGAGATTTCGTTGTCGAAATGGCCCGCGTTCGCGAGGACGACGCCGTCCTTCATCGCCGGGAAGTGCGCGGCGGTCACGATGTCCTTGCAACCCGTCGCGGAGACGATGAAGTCCGCCTCTCGGACGGCGCTGCGCATGGGGAGGACCTCGAATCCGTCCATGGAAGCTTCGATGGCTTTCACCGAATCGATCTCGGTGACGACGACCCGAGCGCCCATCCCGCGGGCCCTCATGGCGATTCCGCGTCCCGTCCATCCGTAGCCCGCGACGACGAAAGTCTTGCCTGCGATGAGCAGGTTCGTCGCGTTCATCAGCCCGTCGAACGTGCTCTGGCCCGTCCCGTACCGGTTGTCGAACAGGTGCTTCATTTGAGCGTCGTTCACGTCGATGACGGGAAACCGGAGCGCACCATCCCGTTCCATCGCTCGGAGTCGGATGATGCCCGTCGTCGTCTCCTCGTTGCCTCCTCGGATACTGTCCAGGAGTTCCCGTCGCTTCGTGTGCACGAGGTTGACAAGGTCGGCGCCATCGTCGATGACGAGGTCCGGCTTCAAGTCGAGGACCTTGTGGAGGTTCGCATAGTACTCCTCGTTGGTCTGCCACTTCTTCGCGTACACCTCGAGGCCGTACGTCTCCGCGAGCGCCGTCGCCACGCTGTCGTCCGTGGACAACGGATTACACGACGCGAGACGGATCGTTGCGCCCGCCTCCCGCAACGACAACGCGAGGACCCCGGTCTTCGCCTCGACGTGGAGTGCCATCCCGATCCGGAGTCCTCGGAGGGTTTTTTTCCGTTTAAGCTCGTCCCGGATTGCGGCGAGGACGGGCATATGGTCCCGAGCCCATTCGATTCGGCGCGCCCCGGCGTCACCCAACTCGGACATCGCGTGTGCCGATGTCCGCAAGTCGATTTCAGCCTTCCGGTATGCTCACGGCTTTCGGAACGCGGCGACTCCGAGGGCCACCACTCCGGCAGCTGCGATTCCATAGAACAGGGCATCGATCGGCCAGGACAGGTGGATGTTCCCCGGCGACGCGACTTCCCAGTAATAGAAGCCTGCAATGAGTTGAAGCGTGGCCGAGGCGAAGATGACGTCTCCCGGCGAGACGACGTTACGTGCGTCTCCGCGAACGTAGATCACGGTGGCGTCGTTCGGATTTCCATCTTCAATCTCGAGCGTCGTGGTCGGGTTTCCGAAGAAATTCGAGAAAGACACATCGAGGACCTTCTCGTGGACCATGATTTGAGAACCCTGCGTGTATCCGGTGTACTGGTTCCCGTTTCTTGATGCAAGGAGATCCGCACCGCTGACCGAAAACAGGGGCCAGAAGCCGATCACGAGGAGAATCCCCGCCACCGTCACCCCGAGACCTATGACCGCAAGTCGGTTCATCCGCATGTCCTCCAGCGTTCGATCCACGAGGCTCCGGTTCGATCGCCTGGAAGGGCAGCATGAAACTGACGCGGTTAATCAACGTTATGAACACTCCTGAGCACTATCGGGCGGTTTCATCGCTGGGGATCCGGGTTGTGGATTCGAGCCCGCCGACCGCGATGGGACCGGGCACCCGCGGAAGCACGTCGGCGACGGTGAAGCGGCGGAGCAGGCGCTTCAGGATCGGCGGCGTGCACAGAGTCGTTGTGAGTGTCATGATGACGAGCGCGGAGTAGAGATTCGTGTCAATGATTCCGGTGGCAAGGCCGACCTGCGCGAGCAAGAGTTCCATCATTCCTCTCGCGTTCAAGCCGACCCCGAGGGCAAGGAGGGGTGCGCCCCGGAATCCGGCGACGAATCCGCCCATGAGTCCCCCGATCAACTTTCCGATGAAGGCGATTGCAGTGATCCCGAGGATCAACGGCCATGCCGTGAACGTAACGGAGAACTTCAATCCGACATACGCGAAGAACACGGGTGCAAAGAGCCCGAACGTCACCGACGACACGGCGTTGCGGACCCGGTTGAACTGAACCTGTCCCAAGAGCTGCGGGGTCATCAAGAGGCCACCGTAGAAGGCTCCCACGGCAAAATGGATCCCCAACAGTTCGGCCGCGGCACCAAGCCCGAGGGCCGTCGAGATGCACAATGCGAACGACGCTTCCTGGCCGCGGAGTTTTGAGACAAACGCCTGCATGTACGATTCGGAATTCCGCCCCAGCCGAGTCGTCAGCTTTAGGATCGTTGCCACGCAGAATACGAGTCCAACGAACAGGACATTGTTCAGGGCGACGAGACCGATCGTGACTCCCTCCGGCGTCGACGCTCCGAGGGACGTGAACTGGACCACGAGGCCCAACATCGCGAAGGCGACGAGATCGTTCACCAGGGCGACGGAAACGATTGCCCGTCCCAGCCGGGAGTTCAAGAGGTTCAAGTCGAGGAGGATGCGGACGCTCACCGGGAGCGCCGTGACCGCCATCGCGGTGCCGAGGAACAGGGACTGCGCAAACGTCATGCCCAGGGCCGCGGCCAGGCTGTAGCCCAGGGAGAACGGGAGAAAGAACTCGACGAAGGCGACGACCATGCTCCGTTCCTTGAAGGCCTTTCGCAGGCCCTCGCGGCCGAGTTCGATTCCCGCGAGGAGCACGAGGATAAAGACGCCGAGATTGGCGACCACGTTCAACGACTCCCCGAACGAAGTCGTCGGATCCGGATTGATGAGGCCGAGGACCATCGGCCCGACCAGGATTCCCGCGAGCACCTCGCCGATCATCGGAGACTGGTGGAGTTTCTCCATCGCCTCCCCGGCGGCCCGCGCGGTGACGAAGATGATCAGCAGGCCGAGAATCAGGTCCACGGGGCCCCACTACCTGGGAACCCAGTCCACGAAGCCAGCCGCTATTTATTCATTCTTGCGCGGTTATCCTCATTGCGAGCCTCGGATGACACTAAAGGACAAGCTGCGAGTCGGCTGCAGCGGCTGGGGATACGACGACTGGCTCGGCGGCTTCTATCCGCCGGACACGCCGAAGTCCGATTACCTGAAGCTCTACTCGAGCGTCTTCGACTGCGTCGAAGTCGATTCCTCGTTCTATCGCAACCCGGGGCCCGCGATGACGAAGGGATGGTACAAGTCCACGCCCCCGGAATTTCTGTTCGCGATGAAGATGCCGAAGCGGATCACCCATGAGAAGAAGCTGAAAGGCGTGGCGGAAAACCTGGGGTGGTTCTACGCATCCGCCAAGGAGCTGCGAGAAAAGTGTGGGCCGCTTGTCGCTCAACTTCCGCCGTCCATCAAGTTCGACTCCCATTGGGTTGTCATGCAAGAGTTTCTTCGCGCGCTCGAGGTGGACAAATACCCGCACGCCATCGAATTCCGACACAAGTCATGGTTCCGTGACGACGTCTACAAGCTCCTCCGCGACCGGAACGTCACGATGGTGTGGTCGGAGAACCAGTACCTGCGAACGCCGACCGACGTGACTTCGGACCAGGTCTACCTGCGGATGGTGGGAGATCGCGAGATCACGGAATTCAAGGAGGTCCAGAAAGACAAGTCCGCGGAGATGCGCACCTGGTACAAGGAGCTCGAGGAGTCGTCCGATTCGGTCAAGGGCGCCCTCGTCTTCTTCAACAACCACTACGCGGGCTTCGGGCCGGGGAGCGTGAACGAGTTCCGACGCCTCGCGGGGATGATGGAATACCAGTTCCCCGCGGCGAAGGCCGGTACGGGAAGCCAGAAGGGTCTCGCGGATTTCGGCTGAGCTAAGCCACCGGCTCGATTCGCCGACCTCCCGGCGTCACGTAGATACGCCCTCGGACGATGTGGACGAACTGGGAAACGGTCATGGCAACCAAGACTCAAGTCGTGTTCGACTCCGCCGATCCGGATCGCTTGGCGAAGTTCTGGGCCGAAGCACTCCATTACAAGCTGCAGGACCCGCCCGCGGGGTTTTCGTCGTGGCAGGCGGCGCTCAAAGCATGGGAGGTGCCCGCGGAGGAGTGGAACTCCGCGAGTGCGATTGTCGATCCGGAGGGACGGGGACCGCGGATCTACTTCCAACAGATGGACACGCCGAAGCCGGGGAAGAATCGGATCCACCTGGATCTGAACGTAAGCGGCGGATTGGCTATCCCCTTGTCAGACCGGAAGGCGCAGGTCAACCGCGAGGTGGGCCGCCTCTTGGATCTGGGGGCGTCCGAGCAAAAGGCGTGGGACCTGCCTCCCCGGTCCAAGACGGAACCCGGGGAGTACTGGGTCGTCATGCAGGATCCCGAGGGCAACGAGTTCTGCGTCCAGTGAAATCCACGCGCACGGACGTGTCCGAAACCAACCTAATGATGAACGACGTCCATTCCGATCCGTGGCGCGCGTCATCTTCCACGTGGACATGGACGCTTTCTATGTCAGCGTAGAGCGCCGCGAGAATCTGGACCTCGTCGGGAAGCCAGTCATCGTCGGCGCGGATCCGAAGGGGGGCCGAGGGCGCGGCGTCGTCATGGCGGCGAGCTACGAGGCCCGGCAGCTCGGCGTTCGGAGCGGGATGCCGATCAGCATGGCCTGGCACAAGTTACCGCAGGCGACCTACCTCCGACCGAACTACGACCTGTACGCCGCCGCGTCGGAGAGCGTCATCGATGTCCTGCGATCCCACGCCGACATCCTCGAGCACGTGAGCATCGACGAGGCCTTCCTCGACGTCACGTCCAAGGTCAAAGGCTTCGACGGCGCGGCGGACTACGCCCTCCGCGTGAAGGCCGCAGTCAAGGAGCGGGAGAGGCTTGCCTGCACGATCGGCGTTGCGCCCAACAAGTCCGTGGCGAAGATGGCCTCGGATTTGGCGAAACCGGACGGCCTCAAGGTCGTCCGACCCGAGGAGGTCAACGCCTTTCTGGACCCGCTGCCCGTCACTCGGATCAGTGGGGTCGGCGCGAAAACCGCGGCGATGCTCGAACGAGTCGGAGTCCGGACGATCGGAGAATTGGCCCGGTTCCCCGGCGCCGAGCTGAAGAAGCTCATGGGCAAGAATTCGGTCTGGCTGTGGGCCATCGCCCGCGGCATCGAGGAACTGCCCGTCGAGGAGCGGCCCGATCCGAAGTCGATCAGCGTCGAACGGACGTTCGACAAGGACGTCTCGGACTGGCCCCAAATCGAATCGACGATTCGGGATGTGGCCCACAACGTCTTCCTCCGAGCTCGGGCCCAGGGAGCGACGTTCCGCACGGTCGGCATCAAGATTCGGTTCGAGGGATTCCAGACCCACCTAAGGGAGCGGACGCTCGCTTCCCACGTCCTGGATGAGAAGGTCCTCGCGGATGTGTGCGTCGAGCTCGCAAAAGAGTTCGCCGAAGGCAATCACCGGTTCCGCCTCATCGGGGTTCGGGTCACGAAGCTGCAGCGGCCGAAGACGCGGCAGCCCCAGCTGACCGCCTTCGAGTAGCCCCACGAGTTATAGTTAAATAACTATAACTTCTCGGGTCCGAGCCTCCGGGCCAGAGGAACTTCAATGCATCGCCGAGAATCAGGGGATCCGGAAAGAGGCCTACCGTTTTCGGCGGCCACGAGGCTTCGGCGGGGCTTTCACTCCAACGTTCCGGGCGAGCCGGCGCAACTCGCCCGGGTCCATCCACTCGACTTTCAGGTACTTGAACAGCTCCCGGTCCGTCATCCCGAGCCGCCGCCCTTCCGCGATACACCCCTTGTAGGCCTCGATCTCGGTGGGCGCATCGGGATAATTGAAGCCTTCCGGGAACAGCTCCTTCCCTTCCCGGAACTGGCGGACGTGGACGAGCTCGTGCACGACGTCGAGATAGATGTCCCGCCGGTTCCCGGTCCGCAGGTAGTGCGTCGAGACCACGAGGTGGCCGTCCTCGTCGCTGACGCCCATGTACCCCCATTTCGAAGAGAAGAACTCGACCTTGAGCGCGCGGAGGACGGACGTCGTCCTCGGTCCGAAAATCCCGCGGACCGCGTCGACGTTCTCGAAGCCCTTGAAGTGATCGAGGAATCGCTCGTAATGCAGGCGGACGTTCCTTGGAATGACGACGTTCGGGAGTTTCACCTTGGAAGCGATCATCGTTGCCGCACCTCGGAAAGGATTCGTAGCGCTTCTTGGCTATGGCTCTTCGGGTCGACGGTTCGGTACGCCGACAAGATGGTCCCGTCCGGGCCGATGATGTAGGTCACGCGCTTGGCCACGCCGAGGAACCCCAACGCGTTGTACGACCGCGTGATGCGTTTGTCGGGGTCCGCCACCAAATCGAAAGGCAATTGGTACTTCTCGCGGAACGCGCGGTGCGATGTCTCGTCTTGAACACTGATGCCCAAGACGACCGCTCCGGTCGCCCGGAAAGCCGCGGTGTCGTCGCGGAAGGCACACGCTTCTCGCGTGCATCCCGCCGTGTCGTCCTCTGGATAAAAGAACAGCACGACCGGCTTGCCCTGGAAATCCCGGAGACGGATCGGGACGCCGTCCTGGTTCGTCCCCTCGAACTCGGGCGCTCGGGTGCCGGATTGAAGCAGGTCGCCCATCGGCCGCCTTCGAACCGTCCGTCGCATTTCAATGATTGCCCTGCTCCGTCCGACGGCGAATCTCTGCGCGGCGTTCAGCGGAAAACCGTGGCCAGTCTTTCAAGATCTCTCGCGCGGCGTTGTAGCCCGGAGCGCCCGTGATTCCCCCACCCGGGTGAGAGCCGGATCCGCAGAGGTACAGGCCCTCGACCGGAGTTCGGTAGCGCGACCAGCCCGGGACGGGGCGGAGGACGAGCGACTGGTCCAGGGTCATCTCCCCGTGGTAGATGTGGCCCTCCGTCAGGCCGAACCGCTCTTCCAGGTCGACCGGTGTGAGGACCTGGCGGTGGAGGATCAGTCGTTCCAGGCCGGGCATATGCTCCTCCAGGATGGCCGTCACGCGCTCGCCGAGTTTTTCCCTATCGGTTTCCCACGCTCCGCGTCGCAGCGCGTACGGGGCGTATTGGACGAGGGCCGACATCACGTGCTTCCCCGGAGGGGCGAGGTCCGGATCCACGACGGTCGGCACGGTCACGTCGAGGAAGGGGTCGGCCGACGCCCGGCCGTACTTCGCGTCGTCGTACGCCCGCTCGATGTATTCGAGGGAGGGGCACACCCGGAAGTGAGGTGGCACGCCGTCTCCTGCGAGCTTCAACCTCGGAGCGCCGTCGAGGGCGAAATTCACGTTCGCGACGACCCCGTTCATCTCGAAGTTACGGACATGATTGAGGAACTCGGGGCCCAGTTCCTCGGGCTCGACGAGATGGAGGAAGGTCCGCTTCGGGTCTGCGTTCGACGCGACGACGCGGGAGCCGATCGTCTCTCGGCCATTCACCTCGACCCCGGTGACACGTCCGTCGGCGCTCACGATTCGTGTCACCTCCGCCCCCGTTCGGATCGTCACACCGGCGTCCCGCGCCGCCTGGCCGAAGGCGTCGGCGAGGGCGCCCATGCCGCCCCGCACGAACGCCGAGGCGGTGCCATGGACGTCAGGCCGGAACCGCGGGACGAGCCCGAATGCGGTCCCCGGGGAGAATGGTCCTTCGAAGGTGCCGAGGAGACCATCGACCGCGAAGCTCGCCTTCAACAGCTCCGTCTCGAGCCACTCGTTCAAGAAGTCCCGGATCGACATGGGGGGGAGACGGAGCATCTGTTGCATCATCGGCTTGCCGAGGCGTCGCAGTGGAAGCGCACGGCGGAAGAGCGACATCTGCTCCCCGAGGCTCGGCGTCGGGAGGCTCGGCGGCGTCATCGCGAGGACCGGGTCCAGCGCCGCGGCGAACTGTCGCAGGAATTCGACCATCCGCGGGTACGCTTCGGCATCCTTCGCCGAGAACGAACCGAGCCCCTCCTGGGTCTTTCGGACATCCCGCCAGATGCGGAGGGCCTGGTCCTCTCCGAGCGCCACGACCTCGGGATCAGGTTGGATGAATTGCACGCCGCGCGCTTCGAGATGCAAATCCTCGACGACTTCCGGACGCAGGCGTCCGCACACCGAGGCGCCCGTGGGCCCGTGGAAACCAGGGGCGATCTCTTCCGTCGTCATGGGACCGCCCACCGCAGGTCGTCTCTCGAGGACGAGGACACGGCGTCGTGCGCGCGCCAGGTATGTCGCCGCCACGAGGCCGTTGTGGCCGCCGCCCACGATTACGACATCGTACGCCTCGGCCACGGATCACACCCGCCACAGGGCCCAATCCTTCAGGATTTCTCGGGCGGCGTTGAGACCCGGGGCCCCCATCACGCCGCCTCCCGGATGAGCACCGGAGCCGCACAGGTAGAGCCCCTTGATCGGCGTGCGGTATTGGGCCCAACCGGGGACGGGGCGCAGGAAGAACAACTGGTCCGGCGTGAGCTCCCCATGGAAAATGTTCCCGCCGGTGAGGCCGATCATCTGCTCCAGGTCCCACGGGCTGAGCACCTGTTGGTGGAGGATGATGTCTCGGAGCTTCGGGACGTACTCCTCGATCGTGTCGATGACGGTCTCCGCGAACGCCTCCCGCCGGTCCGGCCAGGTACCGTTTCGCAGCGTGTACGGCGCGTACTGGATGAAGCACGACATGATGTGCTTGCCCGGAGGGGCGAGGGTCGGGTCCAAGGTCGAGGGGATGCACATGTCGATGAACGGGCGATGGGAGAAGTCCCCGTACTTCGCGTCGTCGTACGCCTTCTCGATGTAGTCGACGCTCGGGCCGATGGAGATCGCGCCTTGGAGCTGCGGCCCGTTCCCCGGGAGGGCGGAGAAGCTCGGGGCCTCTTTTAGGGCGAAGTTCGCCTTGCCCGAGGATCCTTCGATCTTGAAGTTCTCGATGCCCCGGACGAAATCGGCGGGGAGATCGGACCGTTCGAGGAATTTCAGGAACGTCCGCTTCGGGTCGGCGCCGGAGGCGATCACCTTCGCCTCGATGCGTTCTCCGCTCGCCAGTTCCACCCCGAACGCCCGGCCGTCCTTCACCAGGATATGGTGGACCTCCGCATTCAGCCGGATCTCGGCTCCGTAGGAGCGGGCGGCGCTCGCGATGGACTCGCTCACCATGCCCATGCCCCCTCGGACGTACCCCCAGGACCGATACGCCCCGTCAATCTCGCCCATGTAGTGGTGCATGAGCACGTACGCCGTCCCGGGGGAGCGCGGACCGAGGAGCGTCCCGATGATCCCGCTCGAGCAGAGGCCCGCCTTCAAGGCATCCGTCTCGAACCATTCGTCCAGGTAGTCCGCGGCGCTCATCGTCATCAGCCGCGCGAAGGTGTAGAGTTCGTCCTCCGTCAGCGTCTTCACCTGCTTGTTCAGGGCGAACAGCTTCCGGAGTTCCGACGGATTGAGGGATCCGACGTCGGGCGGCGTCATCGTGAGCGTCGGCGCGATGAACTTCGCGAGGCGCGCCATGAGCCGGCCGAACCGCGGGTACGCCTCCGCGTCGCGTCGGGAGAATTTCGCGATGGCTTGGAAGGCGTCCTCCTCGTCCCCGCGGTGGTACAGGTACCGTCCGTCGGGCAGAGGGGTGAAGCTCGATTCCTGCGGGATCACCTCGAATCCGCGGGACGGGAGGTCGAGGTCGCGGATCACCTGGGGACGGAGGAGACTGCATACGTAGGAGCAGACGGTGAATTTGAACCCGGGGAACACTTCTTCGGTGACCGCCGCGCCCCCGAGGACATGCCGCCGTTCCAGGACGAGGACCCGTTTCCCCGCGCGGGCCAGGTAGGCGGCGGCCGTCAGGCCGTTGTGCCCTCCGCCGATTACGATCGCCTGGTACCGAACGGCCACAGGATGGACCACCTGGGGCGTCGCGTGCAGTCGGATGCCGCGTCGACCCGCGAGGGTTAACCGGGGAAGAGTTAAATCAGTTCCCCGCGGCCCTCCTGCGGATCACGGGCACAGACTCGGCCCTGGAATCCCCGTCCTCCGTTGCAATTCTTCGAGCCGATTGACCAGTTCCAACGGGCTGAGTTCCCCGCGTTTCCATTGCGCCAGGAGGACCAACTCGCTCCCCCAGCCATCGATTTGCCTAGCGGCCACCCGGGCCTTGATCGCCGCCGGGAGTCGTGCAAACCGATCGACGAATCCCAATCGACCTTTCCGTGAGGGAGGTCCACTTTGGGCGACCCAACCGTTCAGGACGCCCAAGCCAGTTCCTTCGCCATACTCCCATTTCAGGTACCGAGCAATCTCTCCGCCATTGTCTGAGGAAGACCGCTCGCGCACCAAGTCGGCTCCATACAATTGCATCATTTTTCTCTTCCTCTCTTGACCGGACGAGCGAAGAGATTCTGGGGGTATAATGGCATCGGTTTGGCGGATAGCTGCAGGATAATCATTTTCGGTCATTCATGATATAAGTATCGGTATGGACTATACTTATCAGTCTATATCCGCATATCTTAAACCAGTCACATATCGGCTATTATCTATCACGGTATGATATAGGTGGCCTGTCTCGGTCGTCCTAGCGATCGATGGCCAGGCAAAACGGAACGGCCGGGTCGGCAGCGAATCCGTGCCTCCGCCAGACTTGGGTCTCCGAAGGGTTAAATTCCTTTCCCGCGGTCCCGCCGCGAGGAGGCATCGTGCGCCGCGGCTCACCATTTCATTCCCGTACGTCCGCCCTCTGCGAGAGCTGGGAGTGGCGGGGATGGTCCGGGTATCTCGCGGCTTCCTCCTATTCCCTCGTTCCGGAGATGGAGTACTACGCGATCCGACATTCCGCGGGGCTGCTTGACGTCTCCCCGCTTTACAAGTACCTCATCAGCGGGAAGGACGCCCTCCACCTCGTGAACAAAGTCGTCACGCGCGATGCGTCGAAACTCGCGAAGGGGCAGATCTACTACACCCCCTGGTGCGACGAACGCGGGAAGACGGTCGACGACGGCACCCTCTGGAACTTCGGAGACGGTTCGTTCCGGATGACCTCCGCGGAGCCGAATCTGAAATGGCTCCAAGACGCAGGCATTGGACTCGACGTCGACGTGACGGACGTCTCCGAGGACATCGGGGCGCTCGCCCTCCAGGGCCCCTCGTCGCGCGCGATCCTTCTCGAAGGGGCCGATGGCGCGGTCCAGAAACTCAAGTACTTTCGATTCGTGAAGACGACGTTCGATGGGATTCCGGTCCACATCTCCCGGACGGGCTATACCGGCGATCTGGGATACGAGATCTGGGTCGAGCGCGAACGGGCCGAGGCGTTGTGGGACGCCGTCATGGAGAAGGGGCAGGGGCATGATATCACCCCGGCCGGGATGCTCGCCCTCGACGTCGCGCGGATCGAGGCCGGGCTCATCCTGGCGGAGGTCGAGTACATGCCCTCGCGGAAGGCGGTCATCGACGCGCAAATGTACTCGCCGTTGGAGCTGAGCCTGGACTGGACCGTCGCGGGAGGCAAGGGTCCCTTCATCGGAAGGAAGGCGCTCCTCGAGGAAGGGCGGCGCGGTCCCGCGCGACGGACCGTCGGCCTCGAAATCGACTGGCAGACGGTGGAACGTTTCTACTGGGACATGGGGTTGCCGCCGCAGCCGCCGGCCGAACCTTGGCGGGAGAAGGTGCCGCTGTACTCGGGCTATCGTCAGATCGGTTGGGCCACGAGCGGTTGCTGGTCGCCGCTGTTGAAGCGGTACATCGCGATCGCCACCGTCGCCTCGCCGTATTCGCGACCCGGGACGCGGATCGAGATCGAAGTGGCGGTCGAGTGGGAACGGCATCGAGCGCCCGCGACGGTTGTCGAGAGACCGTTCTTCGAACCGGAGAGAAAGAAGGCCTGAGCCGCGCGGCAATCCCTTTATCGAGCGCGCGGTTAGGGTCCGCGCCATGGCGTCGATGGACGCGGTCATCGTCGGGGGCGGTCACAACGGGCTCGTCGCCGCCGCGTACCTCGCGAAGGCCGGCCTCAAGGTGCTGGTGCTCGAACGTCGCTCCATCGTGGGCGGCGCATGCGTCACGGAGGAAATTCATCCCGGGTTCCGCGCCTCGACGCTCGCGTACACATGCGGCCTCCTGCGGCCTGAAATCAAGGCCGACCTCGACCTCCCGTCGTTCGGCCTGGAGGAGCACGTCTACGATCCTTCCCTCTTCCAGCCCTTCCCGGACGGGCGGTTCTTGCTCTATCGGAACGAAGAGGATTGGAATCGGAAGCAGATGGCGAAGTTCTCGAAGAAGGACGCCGCGGCCTGGCCCCGGTACGCGCGTTTTTGGGACGACTTCGCGGAACTGGTCGAGCCGACGTTGCTCGCACCGCCCGTGTCCCTCGCGGACCTCGCATCGTTCGTCCGCACCCCGGAGGCGGAAGACTTCCTTCGACGGATCATCTTCACGTCCATCGCGGACATGCTCGATGAGTTCTTCGAGTCCGACGAGGTGAAGGCGTCCCTCGCCACGAGCGCGGTTGCGGGGACGATGGCGGGGCCGCGGACCCCCGGGACTGCGTTCGTATTGGGCCACCATACCCTCGGGAACATCGGAGGCGTGAAAGGAGTCTGGGGTTGGTCCCGCGGCGGGATGGGAGGGATCTCCGAGGCGATTGCCCGTGCCGCCCGCCACTACGGGGCCCAGATTCGGACGAATGCCGATGTCGCCCGAATCCTCACGCGGGACGGACGAACGGTCGGGGTTCTGTTGGCCGACGGGACGCGAGTGGAGGCGCGCGCGGTCCTCAGCAACGCGGATCCGAAACGGACCTTCCTCCGCCTCATGCGCGCGGAGGACTTGCCCGGGGACTTCGTGCGCGCGATCTCGCGAATCCGTTTTGAATCCTCTTCGTTCAAGCTGAATCTCGCGCTCCGCGAGCTCCCGGACTTTCGTGCCGTTCCCGGCACCACGGCCCAACCGCATCACAAGACGATCATCGACCTCGCGCCCTCGATGGACTACCTCGAGCGGGCCTATGACGACGCGAAGCGGGGCCGCCCGTCGCGAGAGCCGTTCCTGGAGCTCGTGATCGAGTCGACGAACGACCCGACGGTCGCACCCCCCGGGATGCATACCCTGACGGTCTCCGCGAAGTTCGCGCCGTTCGATCTAGCGACCGGATCTTGGGACACTGAAGGGAAGGCGTTTGCGGACCGGATCGTCGAGCTCCTCGAGCAGTACGCGCCGAACATCCGTCGAGCGGTCGTGGCGATGGACTGGCGCTCTCCGCTCACGATGGAACAGGAGTATGGCCTCACGCGGGGCGACGTGTTCCACGGTGCCATCCTGCCGTACCAGATGTTCTCGTTCCGCCCGGTCCCGGGCTGGTCCTCGTACCGCACGCCCGTCCGCGGGCTGTACCTCTGCGGAGCCGGAGCGCATCCGGGGGGCGGAGTGATGGGGGCGGCCGGCCACAACGCCGCGATGGCGGTCCTCGAGGACTGGTCCGAACTCCGGGCCGCGTAAGTCAAGCCTTGCGAACCTGGTCCTCATACGAATTCAGGAATCCGGAACTCCCGCTTTCGAGCAAGTTCTTCAAGCAAACGAAGAGCTCGGACCAGCGCCCGCGTTGTCGCACGATGTCCTCTGCGTCCCCCTCGGCGAATCCTGCCAACGAGAAATAGATCGCCGTGCCGCTCGCCTTCTCCTCGAAGTCGAACTTGATCACGAAGCTGGAAGTGCGCCGGGACCAACGGAGCGCGATGTGCTGGTCGGTCTCCCACTCTGTCACATGGATGGGCCCGGCATCCCAGCCGAATGCATAGGTCCCGCCGGGCCGCGGTTCCACCGTTGCGATGCCGTGAGGCAGCCCGCCCGTCGACCAGTGGTCGAGCTGCGCCGGATCGGCGAACGCGCCGAACACCGCCGACGGCTTCGCTTCGATCAAGACCGTAAGGCGCAGGTCGGGGCCGGTCACAGGGGAATGGTCCGGCCGCACGCTGTCGGTCCGACCCTCCGCGATGGACTTCAGGTTTCCCAGGCACATTCGCCAGGCGTCTTGGACGCTCCCGCACGTCGTGTCCTCGAACGGGACCCCAAGATGTCCCACCCGAAGAAGAGCCGTGTCGCCCGCTGCATCCTCAAGGTCGTAGGCGACGCGCGTCTTCGATGATCGGATCGGCCACGTGAACGCAAACCGCCGCAGCACCTCACCTTCCTCGATGGTCGTCTCCCATGAGCGCTGCTCGGGCTGGATGATGCAGGTCTCCCCGCCAAACTTGAACGCACCGCCGACTTTCGGGTCAATCCGGCACCAACCGCAGAACCATCGCGAGAGGTGCTCAATCCGCAGCAGTCGCTCAAAAACGACCGGTCTCGGCGCGCCGATCCGCATCTTGAAATCGTAGTCGAAAGTCATCGCGGCCGCCGGCGTTGCTCCATGAGAGACCGAATCCTGCGAAACACATAAACTCGCGGGAAGACCGACGATGCCCGGGAATCCGAATCACGTGGGTCGGTGGCGGCTTCCTTGACGTCCACGAGTCGGGCGGGGTCGGCGCCGTCCTCGCGTTGCATTACCGGACTCTTTCATCCGTTTCGCGACGTACCTCTCGAAATCGTGGACTTGGGACTCCTGAGCGCTGAATCGGCCCCCCTTCCACGATCGCGAGTGGGTGCCTTTCTGAGTTCGTTCGCACACGGACCAGTCCTGGCGATTGATCAGGTCCCAGAGGTCGACCGCGTCGCTGGGGTCGAAGTCTGGCCCCTTCATCACGTCCGCATCGAAGTACCAATCGCATTCGATGGTCGTATGGGTCGGGTTTCGGGGCCAGAGTCGATGGACCATGAGGTAGTCCGGGTGAAGGCTGAAGAACATGTGCGGGAAGACGAAGTAATAGTCGACCCGGTGCCGGTCTTCCTCCGTCATGCCCTTCAGCGGCGGCCGCTTCGTGTAGCCGGACCACACCATCGACGTGTAGTCCTTCGAGAACTCCATGAAGCCGCCGTTGAAATTGGGAGCGCGCGGCTCCCGCGTGAGATATGCCGTGTAGGCCCCGGACGTGTAGTGCGTGATTCGGTTCAGGTCCGGGTGGATCGGGGCGCAGTGATAGCACTCGGAATAGTTCTCCCCGAGGATTTTCCAATTCGCCTCGACCTCGTAGCTCTTTCGGGCCCCAAGTCGGAGATCCTCGAACGCGAATCGCCGAAACCGGGAGAAGAACTCCCCCATTTCTTCGGGCAGGTCTGATGCCCGATCGTCCAGATTCGCCCAAACGAATCCGCCCCACGTGCCGATCCGGAACGAGCGAAGGCCGTAATCCTCCCTCCGGAAATCCGCAAGGGGCTCCGTGTGGGGAGCCCCGACGAGCTTTCCTTCGACCGAATAGGTCCATGCGTGGTACGGACAGACGAGGGATCCGAGCTTCTGTCCTTCGGCAACGCCGACGATGCGCGTCCCACGGTGCCGGCACACGTTGTAGAATCCGCGGATCTCGCGGTCTTCCCCGCGAATGAACAGAAGCGACTCGTTTCCGATTTCCCGCACGAAAAAATCCCCCGAGTTCGGGATTTGATCCGAGCGACCGACGTTCAGCCAGCTGCGGAAATAGAACCGCTCGAGCTCTTCGTGGAACGTCGCCTCGTCCCAGAAGGATTTCCCCGTCAACAGGGTCGAGGCCGAGAGGTGTTCTCCGGGTTCGACGTGTGCACCTCCTTTCGGAATCTCGGTCTTCTCCATCGGTTTCGAGGCCGGTACTCCGAAGATTCATTTGGCGTTTTCGCTGCGAATGAAGACGCCGCGGAGGCACGAAGCCACATCGCGCGATGGCGCTCGTGGAGTCGTTCAACCCGAGCGCTTGCGCTCGCGCTGAGATCGCCGGCCTTTCCGCCCACCGTGGCGGAAGCGCTTCTCCTTGGGTCGCGAGTCCTTCGGAGGCCGTTCCTTCCGTTTCTTCACGCCTCTTGAATCGCGGTGGTCGCAAAAACAGTTGTTGTTCAACTCACTTGAACCGAAGCTTTCCGTCGCTGTGAATGGCCTATTTCGCAATGGCGCACGTCGGTTTCCTTATCAAGAATGACGGATTACCGGCCGCGTTGCGGGAGAGGAAGAGCCCGGCGAATGCCAGCGAATCCGTTCGTTCCGTCGGACCGGGTGCCGCGCTCACAAAGCGTCCGGTAGGGATGGCCATCAAGATTCGCTTCGGGCGGAGTCTATGGAAGTCGCTCCATCGGATGGCCGACGGCTGGCCGTGCGCCCGCTGCCGACCCCAGATGACCGTCTGGATGCAAGGGCTCCACGACGCCGTCAACGTGCGGCTCGGCAAGCCGCCGTTTCGCCCGGACTTGTACGCGCGCTACGCGTCAGGGTCGCTTGAGCGCGGGTTTCACCCTGGCTGCCTCGGATGCCGAATCGCGCGGGCAGGATCCCGATTTCTCGCCCGGGCCCCGCGACCCCAAATCTGGACACGCTGACGACACTTGGATTCGGGTTCCCAACTGACTGACCAGTGAACGCGCCGTGAGGATCCGCCATCGGACTCAATTCGGAGAACGAGTCAGGAAGGATTAAGTCCCAAGGGATGAAAGCTCGGCATTGCTCCTCGGAAGGCAACGATGCCCGAACCCTATCAGCTCAAATCGAAAATCTGCCTCGTCGGGGAACGAGGCGTCGGGAAGTCCTCCCTCATTCGACGGTATGTCCTCGACCAGTTCGACGACAAATACGTCCGCACGCTCGGCGCAAAGGTCGAGAAGAAGACGATGCGCATTGATGTGCCGGAGCGGCACGCGCAGGTCGACATCAACATGGCGATATGGGACATCATCGGACATGTCGGGTTCCGGCAGTTGCTCGGCGACTCGTTCTTCAACGGGGCGCAAGGGATCCTCGCGGTGGCCGACTTGACGCGACGCGAGACCCTCCCGGTCCTCACCGGTTGGGTCGAAGCTGTCGAAGGCGTCGCAGGGAAAGTCCCCGTGGTCCTCGTCGCGAATAAGGCCGATCTGACCGCACAGGCGCAGTTCGGCGTCGCGGACCTCGAGGAGATGGCCAATACGTTCGGCTGCACGTATGTCCTCACGTCCGCGAAAAACGGCCAGAACGTGGAGGATGCGTTCCTCCGTCTGGCAACCCATATCGCGAAGGTGCGCTTGCCGGGCAATCAGGTCCCCGTGGCGAAGCCTTCATAAGCCCCCGGCGGTTCGCCGCGGTGATGGCCCGCTTTCCGGAGGCCGAGCGCCGCCGGCTGCACAAGATGATCTGCATGCAGTGCTACGCTCGGAATGCGATGCGCGCGACCCGCTGTCGCAAGTGCGGCAGCAAGGAGCTGCGCCCGAAGGCTAAAGAAGCACGGAAGGAGTAGGCGCCCGCCCCGGGAGTCCGGCCCGCGAGAGGGTCTCCATTCTAGGGTCGAAGGACTAGAGGTTCAACGGTTATGGCACGTGATCAGGTCGTCCGCGTCGCCGAACTCTCCAGGCTGTTCGGCGACAAGATCGCGGTTGATCGCGTATCGTTCGACATCGCGCGCTCCGAGGTGTTCGGCTTCCTCGGTCCGAATGGAGCCGGGAAGACGACGACGATCAAGATGCTCACGACGCTCCTCCCCCCGAGTTCGGGTCGGGCGACCGTTCTCGGATATGACCTGAAGACAGAGGGTCGAAAGATTCGTGCGCAAATCGGCGTGGTCCAGCAACAGGACAGCTTTGATCAGGGTCTGAACGTCGAGACGAGCATGGATTTGTACGGGCTCATCTGGAACGTCCCGAAGGCCGAACGCCGTCGCCGGATCGATGAACTCATTGGCCACTTCGAGATGCAGGAGTTCCGGAAGATGCCGACCGTCGACCTCTCGGCGGGCCAACGGCGGAGGCTGCAGGTCGCGCGGGAGTTCATCCACGACATGGACCTGCTGTTCCTCGACGAGCCGACGGTGGGCTTGGATCCGATCGTCCGCCGGAGCGTCTTGGACTACCTCAAGGAACGCGTGCAACAAGGTCTCACGATCTTCTTCACGACCCACATCCTCGAAGAGGCAGAGTACCTCTGCAACCGGATCGCCGTGATCAACCAGGGCCGGATCGTGCAAATCGACACTCCGGAAAACCTAAAACGGCGGTTCGGCAGCGCGAAGGCGGTCGAGTTCAAGCTCCTTCAAGGGACCTCGTCGGAGATGGCCTCTGCCTTATCCTCCTCCGCGTCCGTCAGTCGATTCGGTCGGGATGAGGGCTCCGGCGCCTATCGGGTCACGACGACGCGGCCGGAGTCCGTGATCCCCGAGATCTACCGCCTCGCGGACCGACTCAACCTGACCGTGTCGTCCATCTACATTTCGGAGACGACCCTCGAAGACGCGTTCATCAACCTCGTGACCGAGGACGAGAAGGCGGTCGCGAACGGAGGTCGAGCATCGTGAACATCTACCTCCGCTTGGTCTATCGAAACATCCGGGCGAACCTGGACCGGGCATCGCTCTTCTTCGAGCTGATTTTTCCGCTGTTCTTCATCTTCGTCCAGGGATTCGGGCTGAACGGAATCGTCCCACCGTTCGATGTCGGAAACGGGCGGGTGATTAGCTACTCCCTTTTCCTTGCGGCAGGCGCCGTGACGCTGACCGTCATCAACGGAGGCACCAACGCAGGGACACAGCTCTGGTTTGACCGGAAGAATGGAATGTTCGAGCAGCTCCTGATGGGCCCCTTCACCCGCGCTCAGTACATCCTGAGCATCATCTTCGCGACGCTGATCATCGGGGTCGCCGGCTCCCTCCTCGTGTTTGGCTTCGCGTTTCCTGTGTTGGGCGCGAGCTTCGCCCCGACCTGGGAAGGCGCCCTCCTCATCGCGGGAGCGCTGTTCCTCGGCACGATGTTCTTTGGCGCGTTCGCCATCGCTCTGTCCGTCGTCTTGAAGTCGTCCGAGACGTTCCAGATCGTGTCGACATTCGCCTTCTTCATCTTCCTCTTCACCTCGTCCGTGTTCTTCCCCGCGAGCTCGGCGCCTTCGGCGATCCAAGTGGCGAGCCTCGCCAACCCGTTGACGTACACGACCGACATCTTCCGTGCGGGCCTGTTCAATGCCGTGACGCCCACCGTGTCCCTAGAACTCGGGATCCTGGCCATTGAGGCCGCAGTGATGTTCGTCATCGCCGTCATCGCGTTCCGTCGGATCCGGGTTTGAACGGGGATCTCACTTTCGCTTACCCCCGAGGCCCATGTCTTAATAGCTCTCACATGCATCTCGTCATTCCCTCAGGGGGACGGAGAACATGGCTCAAAAGCCAAACAGCGTTGTGCACGTGGAAATTCATTCGAACGCGCCGGAGAAAACGAAAGAGTTTCTGAAAGACGTATTCGATTGGAAGTTCCAAGACATGCCGGAGATGAACTACTCGATGTTCGAGGCCCCGAGCGCGCCGGGCGGAGGCCTCCAGAAGGCGGAGAACTTGCCCGCGGGCATCGTCAATTACATCCTGTCGGAGGACATCGATGGCACGCTCAAGAAGATCCAGTCATCGGGAGGCGCAGTCGTGATGCCGAAGGCCGAGATTCCCGGGATGGGCTGGTTTGCAGTGTTCCAGGACCCGACCGGAATTACGCTCGCCTTGTACGAGGCGGGTCCGCAACCGCGGGCGGCCCGCGCGCAGTCCCGGCGACGTGCCACGAAGTCCGCACGGAAGTCCGCCGCCAAGGGCCGGAAGCGCGGCCGACGCTCCCGCTGAATACTGCGCCGACCGTCTCCCTTCAGTCGGGCGCCCCGTGGACGGGGATCACCGCGCCCGTCACATTTCGCGCCTCATCAGAACAGAGGAACGTCACGACCTCGGCGACATCTTGAGGCGTTCCGTGTGGTCGCGAGGCCCATGGGCCTCGATGATTGACCGCTTCGAGCGCTTGACGGAAGGTGAAGTACGGGATGTACCCCGGGGCCACCGCGTTGATCGTGATTCCCCGGCCGATCTCGACATCCGAGAGGATGCGAGTGAGGCCATGGCGGGCGATCTTCCCGACCGTGTAGTCGAACGGCGGTTCCGTAAACTCCTCGGATCGCTCCATCCCGATGTTCACCACACGACCCCATCGTCTCCGTCTCATGCGAGGGAGCGCCGCCCGGATCGTATGGAACATACCGTCGATCTCCGCCCGGAGCACACCCTGCCACGCCGCGTCGTCAACTTTCGTGATGTCCTGCCGCGGATCCCACGATCCACCGGCATTGTTCACGAGGATGTCAACGGGACCGAGTTCCTGTTCCGCCCGGGTAAACATCTTCCGCACTTCGTCCCCCTTCGCGGTGTCGGCACGCACCACGATGGCGCGGGTGCCGAGCCCTTCGATCGCCTTCACAAGGCGGCGGTTGTTCGTGGCCGAGGTCCGCCGGTTCGTCCCATGGTTCAGGACGACGTCCGCGCCGTCGCGCGCCAAGGTGAGCGCGATACTCCTCCCCATGCCCTCGCCCGTGCTCCCCGTGACCAGCGCGACACGGCCCTTCAGCGACCCGGACATGCTGCGAGAACCGCATCCGGTCAATAACTGTATTGAGGCAGACCTTCACGAAGAGTTGTCCGGTCGACTGCGCCCGGCGGGCCGAAATTTCGCATAAGTGATTTTCGTCCCATACTCTTTATCGCACGAGAGGGCCACGGGTTGCGCGATGGGCTGGATCACGCGGCGAATCGCAGGTTCCGTCACGTTCGTCATCGTGAGCGCGATTCTGACCGCGTGGGCGATCGCCACCGGCCACCTGTCCGGTTCGCCTACATTGAGTACCGCGTGGGGAGCCGGCATCCTGGGTATCGCCTTCCTCGTCTCGCTGGCGGTCACGCACCGCATGAAGGTGCGAGACCAGATCCGGAAGGCGTGGGAAGATAACGCGCGGGCCTGGCAAGAGTACTGGGCGAGGGCGTATGCCGCGCAGAATCGTCGTCGATGACGGAAAGGCTCATGGGCCGCGGTCGCGTCCCGGCGGCGGATGTTCTTCGAGCAGCGTCTAATCGGTTCGATGGCGAACTTCGGATACGTGTTCGGGGATCCCGCGACGAAAGTCGCGGCCGTGATGGATCCGAGCTTTGATGCGCGTGTCCTTCAGAAGGCCGCCGAGGAGAACGGCTACTCGATCGGAGTCATCTTCAACACGCACCACCACGTCGATCACATCTTCGACAACGAGCGGCTCGCGAACGAGACCGGCGGGAAAGTCGCGGCTCACCGCCTCAGCAACGTCCGGAAGGATCTCGTCCTTGAGGACGGTCAGATCGTCGACGTTGGCGGGCTCAAGGTGAAAGTCGTGCACACCCCGGGCCACTCGCCCGACTCCTGCTGTTTCATCGTCTCGGGGCGGGTCTTCACGGGCGACTGCCTCTTTGTAGGGGACTGCGGCCGGGTGGACCTTCCCGGATCGAGCGTCGAGGACATGTACGACTCTCTCTTCAACAAAGTCCGGAAGATGGACGACGACCTGATCGTGTGCCCGGGCCACCACTATGGCAAGACGCCACAGTCGACGATTGCGGAAGAAAAGCGGACGAACTTCACGCTGCGACCGCGGAGCCTCGCGGAATTCATCCGCTTCATGGCCTCGCCCTAACCGGAGGCGATGTCGGCGACGACTGCGACCGGCTTCGGCTTGCGCTTGCGCGTCACCTTCTCGGATCCGCCCTTCCCTTTCTTCCGGCCTTTGCCCTCCTTGGCGGGGCACTTCATGTTCAGGCAGAGGACCCAGGGCGGCCGGCCCCGCATAATGACCTTGATGACCGGATGGCCGCACGCATTGCACCGCTCGTCCGTCGGGACGATAAGCCCGCGTTGGGGGAGCGGATACGAGTTGCCGCAAGCGGGGTATTTCGAGCAGCCCACGAAGCGCTTCCCGTAGGTCCCGTGACGGATCATCAATTCGCCATCTCCGCACTTTTCGCAGCGGCCGATGAAGTTCTTCTCGCGGACCGATGGACAGTCGGAGGCGACGCAATAGCTCGTCGTGCGCCCGCGATCGGTATGCTTGATCATCGGCGCGCCGCATTCGGGGCAGTTTTCCTCGGCGCTTTGGATGATTCCGATCTGCGGCAATGGATGCGTGTTCCGGCACGCGGGATATCGGTCGCACCCGAGGAAGCGGCTGCCCCGCCGGGACCGGATGACCGTGAGGTTCCCTTCCTTGCAGACGTTGCACTTCCCGATGTAGTTCTGTTCCCGCAAGGCCGCCTCGATCTCCTGTCCGATCGCCTCGCGGTTCGCCTCGAGCGTCTCGAGCACCTCGCTGAGCATTTGCTGGGATTCCCGGACGACGTCTTCGCGGGCGCGGACACCGGTCGCGATTCCCTCCATGTCGGCTTCGAGGTGCGCCGTCATCTCCGGTTGGGTGATTCGCTCCGCGTGATCCTCCAACGCCTCGATGACCGCCCGCCCGCTCGTCGTGGGCCGGGGATACTTGCCCTCGATGAACTTGCGGTCGTAGAGCTTCTTGACGATCTCGTGTCGCGTGGATTTCGTTCCCAGGCCGAGGCGCTCCATCTCTTGGATGAGGGACCCTTCGCTGTATCTCCCCGGCGGTTTCGTCCGATCCTCCCGGAGGGCGACGGGGCCTACCCGCTCAAGGCTCTCGTCCACTTCGAGCTGCGGCAAAATGGCCTCTCGCACGACCCAGTACGGATAGTACTTGCGCCACCCGAGTTCCTTGACCCGGTAGCCTTCCGCCAGGAACACTTGGCTGCCGACCTCGATCTTGGCTTCTGCGGCCTCTGCGACCGCGTTGGGCGCCACCGTGGCGAGGAAGCGGCGCACGACCAATTCATAGATTCGCCAATGGTCCTGCCGCTTCACCTTGTCCCGGCCGACGCCTTGGACCGGGTAGATGGGGGGATGGTCGGTCGCTTCCGTTCGACCGCGGCTCGGGACGATGCGCTCCTGGCCCGCGAGTTCTCGGGCCTCTGCCGCGAATGGCGATTCGCTCAGCTTCTCGAGGACGGACCGGAGGTTGATCGTCGACGGGTAGACCGTGTTGTCCGTGCGCGGATACGAGATGAACCCGGACTGGTAGAGGTCTTCCGCGATCCGCATCGCTTGCGCGGCTCCGAATCCGATTCGGTTCGCCTCCGCGACGAACATCGTCGTGTTGAAGGGGGGCGGTGGCCGTTCTTCGCGTTCGTTCTGGATATACTCCCGGACGAGACCTCGCTCCGCGGCCTCCGCCTCGGCCATTGTGGTCTCGGCTTCCCGCCTCGCCCAGAACGGGCCGTGCTCGTGGTTCGTCTCGAATTCGATGGGCGCTCCGGCGACGTCTTTCCGGAACTTCGCATGCACGGTCCAGAAATCCTGTGGGACGAAGTTTTCGATTTCTCGCTCCCGGTCGACGATGAGGGCGAGGGTCGGGCTCTGGACCCGGCCCACGGAGAGGAAGTCCCGTCCGAGTTGCTTCGACGCGATCGAGATGAAGCGCGTCAGGACGGCACCCCACGCCAGGTCAACCGATTGGCGGGACTCCGCGGACGCCGCGAGCGGATAGTCGACATCCACGAGGTTCGCGAACGCGTCTTCGATGTCCCATTTTGTGAGCGCGGAGAAGCGAGCCCGACGAACCCGGATCTCCGGTCGAGCCTCTCGGATCAGCGCGAGGGCCTCGACGCCGATCAGCTCCCCCTCCCGGTCGAAATCCGTTGCGATCACCACTTCGTCCGCCTCAGCCGCGAGGGTCTTCAGGGCGGCCCCGATCTTCCCCGCGGTCACGACCTTCTGTGGCTCGGCCCAAACGAGCTCCTTGAGATCCACGCGAGCCCAGTCGTTCAGGGCGTCCGGATAGTCGAGGTTGATGATGTGGCCGCGGAGGCCGACCACCTGCACGCGGTCTTCGCTCTGGGTGAACTCGAAGACTGGCGTCCCTTCCACGTACGACCGCTTCGATTTTCCTCCGCTGAGGATCGTCGCGATCCGTACTGAGGCGTTGAACTTCTCCGTCACGATGAGTCGGCGCACGGAAAGGTTCGCACGCAAGGGGCTCTATTTAACCGTTTGTCGCTGGATGTTCTGGCCGATGATTCCTCGCGCGCGCGTTTCCTCGAGCGTGCACGCGTCGCGCACGTCACGCGCCCGATGCGCCGAAGAAAGCACGTCGGATCGCTTCGGCCGCCCGTCGCGGATCCGGGGCTTCGATGATCGCGGAGACGACCGCCACACCCGCGACCCGGTGCCGCGCGAGGAGGGCTGCGTTCTTCGCGGTCACCCCACCGATGGCGAACACGGGCACGGGCGAACGGTGGACGACCGCGTCGAGAATGTGCATGGGCAACACGGGCTCCTCGGGCTTTGTCGAGCTCGGGAAGAACGGCCCCACAGAAATGTAGTCGGCGCCGCCTTCCGCGGCCGCGGACTCCTGGCCCGCTTTCCCGTAGACCGTGACGCCGATGATTGCTTGCGGTCCGAGGACCGCCCGCGCAATCCGAGAGGATGGATCGTCTCGTCCCACGTGAACGCCGTCTGCGTCCAGCCGGCGGGCGAGCTGTGGATCATCGTTCACGAGAAACGGCACTCCAAACCCGCGTGAGAGGTCGCGCAGACCCCGACCTGCTTCGGCCTGTTCCTCCGGAGAGTAGACGCCCTTGTCCCGGAGTTGAACCGCGGTGACGCCACCCTCGAGAGCTGCGGTGACGATGGCCAGCAGGCGAGACACCGGTTTCTGCGGTGACGTGACGAGGTACACGCCGTCGAGGCGCCGTTCCCGCGGGGATTGTGGGGTCAGGAGATCTCCCCGGCGAGGGCTCGGCTGAATGCGACCCAGAACGGATCGCGGTCCGCGGGCTTGAGGGGCCGGCCCTGGTCCCGACAAGCTTGGCCCTTTTTCGTGAAATGGCCGATGTCTTCTGCGAGGATTTCTCCTTTCTTCAAGAGCGCGATGACGTCCGATACGGCGTCCGGCTCGACCGCGATCACGAGGGTCCCTTCGCTGATCGCATCCAACGGGTCCATGTCGAAGACTTTCGAGACCGCCGCGACGGCCGGATCCACAGGCACCCTTGCGAGATTCACGTCGACTCCGAGCCCGGAGGCTTGCGCCATCTCCCAGACCGCATTTCGCACACCGCCTTCCGTCGCGTCGTGCATCGCCCAGACGCCGCCCTTCCGCACGCCGACGGAAGCGGCGGCCAATGCATCATCGACCGTGCTCATCGAATCGAACAGGGCGCGAGCGCGCTTCGTCACATCCGCCCCGAGCCTTCGCTCGATCAGGTCGGGGAACGTGTTCGAAAGGATGGCGGTCGCCTCGAGGGCCGCCGTCTTGGTCACCAGGAGATGATTCCCCGGCCCTGCCATGTTGGCGGTGATCCACCCATCCTTCGGCGCGATGGCGAAAAACGTCGCCCCGCCGACCATCGGGTATGCGCAGCCCTCGTAGCGGCCCGTATGGCCCGTCACGATTGCGGCGCCGTATTTCTCCGATTCGCGATCAATGACTTGGAGCATCGTCTCGATTTGGTCGTCTTCGATGTCCATGGGGAGATTCCAATCGACTGTGATGTACTGCGGCGCAACGCCCGACGTCGTCAGGTCCGAGGCGAGGATATGAAACGCAAACCATGCGGCCCGCTCCCATCCGTACTGGGGCACGATGTAGATCGGGTCCGTCGTCGCAAGGAGAGCGCGCCCATCCCGAAGGCGGACGACGCCGA
>DATMDM010000157.1:0-3131 GCA_035557795.1 Thermoplasmata archaeon
CGTCCGGGAGAGCGTCTCGATCTCGGGCGCCATCGTCGCGGAGAACAGGAGGGTCTGGCGTTCCCTCGGGAGGGCGTCGACGATCCTGCGGACGTCCGGGAGGAATCCCATGTCGAGCATCCGGTCCGCCTCGTCGAGGACGAGGACCTGGAGTCCGCGGAAGTCGACGTTGCGGCGGGACATGTGGTCCAGGAGGCGGCCGGGGGTCGCGACGACGACATCGACGCCGGCCCGGAGCGCGTGCTCCTGCGGCGACATGCCGACGCCCCCGTAGACTGCGTGGCCGCGGATGCGGGTGCCCTTCGCGAGGCCGCGGAGCGCCACCTCGATCTGCGCCGCAAGCTCGCGCGTCGGCGACAGGATGAGGGCGCGCGTCCGGCCGGGGGACTGTTTCATGAGTCGTTGGAGGATCGGGAGCAGAAACGCGGCCGTCTTGCCGGAGCCCGTCTGCGCCGTCCCGATCACGTCGCGACCCGTCAGGATTGCGGGGATGGCCTCTTTCTGGATCGGCGTGGGAGCCTCGTAGCCGAGGCCGTAGACGGCTCGAAGCAGGACCGGGTCGAGGCCGAGGAAGTCGAAGGGGTTCTTCGTGTGCGTGACTTGCATCGGGGGTCCTACGGGTTCATCGGCTTAAGGGTTCGGGTGAACACGACCGCTCTGTCGATCCGTCGCCGACCGCGAGGCCGCAAGAGTCGCACTTTCCAATTTCCCTTCGAAGGACTTTCGGATACCCTTAAGCGACTCGGTCACCATCCCGACCTCCGGGGGAAATGATGCTCTACATGACGAGCTTTAACACGAAAGAAGGCAGGGCCCGGGAATTCCAGGAGTGGGTGAAGAAGAACGAGGATGTGATCAAGAAGTCGGCGCCTCGGGGTTGGACCTATCGGGGGACCTACGGGTACGTCCTCGGCTTCGGGCGGTTTGGCGGCGCCCAATTGTGGGAATGCAGCAAGTACGGCGATTTCGACACTTGGCGCGAGCATGACGATCCCGCGTGGAACCGGATCGGGGAGCAGTTCCAAGAGTTCCTGACCGAAGATCCGGGAGAGTCGATCCTGCTCCGCGAAATCGGGGATGTCAAAATCATCGAGGCGAAGAAGCCCAAGAAGTAGACGGTCGAAAAAGAGTCGGGCGGGCCGGCCGTACAGCCGTCTCCGCCGCATTCGACACATCCGCGGCAATGCTTATCTCGTTTCAACGCCGTTCCCGGGGGTAAGCGATTCAACCGAGGCATCGATCAAATGAAGGGAGAGCGCAGTCGTCAGGGGTGGACGGGCCCGGAATATCGCATTCGAGTCTCGTTCGAGGTCCCGCTCGACTTTGCGTTCGCGTGGTGCACGGATTACACGTCCGAGGATGCGAGCTTGGAAGGCGAGTCGTATCAGCGGAAGATCATCGAACGCACCTCGCGTCGGGTCATCTTCGAGGATCTCGAGGAATCTGACGACGGATGGAATTGGTCGCGCGACGTCGTCACGTTGCGCCCTCCGAACCGGTGGCACATGGACGGGATCGGCAACCGCCGCGACGTGACGGCCGACTACGTCTTGGCGCCGCTCGCGGATGGTCGGACCCGGTTCGACCTCCGATGGAGCCGACGGCCCAAGGTCCCGGACACGAAAAAACTTACGAAGGCGGAACGGGAAACCTCCACGCTGCACGCATGGAGGCGGTTCGCCGCCGCAATGGAACAGGACTACCGTCGCTCGCGACGCCGCCGGACTAAATGAGACGCGCGGGCCAGAGTCAGGCCCCGTCACCGATGCGATGTCGTCGTGACCAGCCGATCACGCGGCGGTAATCGTTCCGAAGAGTCCGTCCGCCTCACCGTTCGGACCGGCCGTGAAGAACAGCGTGTCGATCGGGCCATTGTTGACGGTCCCGTGCCCGAACTGCAACGCCCAGAGCCCGTCGATGACGAGCTTGCGTCCGTCGGCCGTCCGGAGCGCCCCGATGAGCTCGAATGTCCCGTCGGGCAGCGCCTGGTACGCGTTCACGTGGCCATCGCCGAAGTTGCCCACGAGCAGGTCCCCGCCGAACTGTCCGAAACTCGCGGGGGCGAGCGCGAGGCCCCACGGTGCATTCAGCTGGCCGTGTTGCGCTACGCGGACGAGCAGATTCCCATCCGTGTCGAAGGCGTCCACGAAGCCGAGGCCCTGGCCGTCGATTTCGTCCTTCGCTCCCGGACCCTGCTTCGCGAACGTCACGAAGATTCGCGCACCGATCGTCTGGATCCCGAACGGAGCGTAGCCTGCAGGGATCTTCGGATCGACGAACCCGCCCGCCGGCGTGACAGCGGCCCACGTGGCGTTGAAGACGTCAAGCCGAGCGTTGTGGAAGTCCGTCGCATAGAGCTGTGGGCCCGTGGCGGTCGTCGCGATCGCGAGCCCTTTGTAGACCGCCCCGGCCCCGGACGAGCCGGCCTTGACCTGGGACGCCGTCCCGAGGGACGGATTCCAGCCCGCGATCGTCCCGCCCTCCGTCGCGAAGATGAACAGGGCGCCGGCATTGCTGGGACCGACGCGGAAGCTCGCCGAGTCTCCGTTGAACACAATCCCCGTTGGAGCGCCGTCCACGGAGACGTTGAGGTTTCGCTTGACGCCGCTAGCGAAGTAGAGCGTCGAGAAATCTGCCCCGTTGTCCGAAACCCACCAGGGAGTTCCGGGACCCGCGACGAGGCCCCAGGCGTTCACCAAGCGCGCGTCCACCGTGGTCCCCGGTACGCCGTTGTTTGAGACGAGCGCCGTCACGGTATATGTGCCCGAAACGGCCGCGGCGGACGCCGGCATGACGAACAACACCAGCGCCGCGAACGTGAATACAAGGACCGCCGTCCCCCGGAGACGCGCCAAACCGGAAACCTGCCTCATCCGCTCCGCCCCACTATTCCCCCGGAGGCCCTGAGACGATAGATAACCATATGCCGAAATCCGAGTCCATTTGCGATGGCGTGAACGTTGGACTACTTTTCCAGCGTGATCCACGTAAGCGCCGCGTACGGCTGGCCCGGGTAATACGAAATCCGGACGAAGCGGCGGCCGACGAGGACGGCGAGCTGGACGAACCCGTCGCTGCCGGTCTCGAGCTCTCCGATCGGCTCAAGGTCTGCATCGACGATGCTCATGATG
>DATMDM010000158.1:0-2014 GCA_035557795.1 Thermoplasmata archaeon
GCCCCTCCCATGCCGCCCATCCCGCCCGTCAGGACGAGTCGGCCTTTCAGCGAGCCGCCGAAATGCTTCCGCCCGCACGCCGCGAACGTCTCGTATGTTCCCTGCACAATCCCCTGGGATCCGATGTACGACCAACCGCCGGCCGTCATCTGCCCGTACATCGTGAGGCCCAACTTCTCGAGCTCGTAGAAGGTCTCCCAGTTCGACCACTTCGGCACGAGGTGGGCGTTCGCGATGAGGACCCGCGGCGCGTCGCGGTGCGTCTTGAAGACCGCCACCGGCTTCCCACTCTGCACGATGAGGGTCTCGTCGTCGCGGAGGGTCCGGAGCGTCTCGACGATGCGGTGGAATGCGTCCCAATTCCGCGCCGCCTTCCCCGTGCCTCCATAGATGATGAGCTCGTCCGGCTTCTCCGCGTTCTCGAGGTTGTTCTCGAGCATCCGGAGGATGGCCTCTTGCCGCCACCCTTGGCATCGCAACGTCGGCCCGCGCGCGGCCTTGATGCGTTCCATCCGGACTCTGTGATACCTCCTCTCCGGGCTTGAGCCTTTCCCACCTCGGAAGATGAGGCTGACACATTGCGCGCGGGCGTGTCCGTCCGGATTCCGGGACTCTAGAGGCGGCTCGTGACGACCGCCATCGCCTCGTGCCCGATTTCGTCCGCGCGTTTCAGGAGGCGCTCTACGCGCTCTTCGGCCTCGGTGCGGAATGCCTCGTCGCGAATCGATGCGAGGTTGATCGAGCAGTTCAGACTGGCCCCTCGGATCGCCGACTCGGCAAGGAGGACCGCGACCGCGGCATCCGTCACGGCTCCGCGATTCCCTCTCTTCACGGCGGCCTCGGCCAGCTCGAGCGCCTCGATGCATCGCTCCATCGTTTCGAGCGGTACTTCCGTGGCCTTCCGGTAGGCGCGCTGCATCGCCTCCACCCGGGCGGCCTTTTCTATCTCCGTGGATTTCGGCAAACGCATCGCCGCCATTACGGCGTCGTACGCTTTCGCGTCGTCATCGATGAGCGCCTCGAGGCGGGCCTGGGTCCTCTTCGCCCTCGTCTCGAGCTGCGCGAGTTCGGCCTCTACGCCTTCGTATCCTATCTTGCCGCGCGCGAGGCCCGCGACCATCCGAGACAGCGCGACCGACAGGGCGCCCGCGAGCGCCGAGACGCTTCCGCCGCCCGGGGTCGGCGTCGGTGCCGCGACGGCGGCGAGGAACTCCTCCAGCGTGCGGTCCTTCATTCCCACAGGCGTGTCTCCAGGATTTGCTCGCGATGGAACCGAGCGAGCTTCAAGTATTGGGTCGCGGCGTCGGCGAGCGCGTCCAGAGGCACGAGGCCGATGATCTCGCTCTCTGCGATCTCGACGCCTTCTTTCGCCGCGAGGGCCCGAATCGCCTCGAACGCTTGGACGAGCGACGTCCTGTGGTAATCCACCATGTTCATCGAGACCTGAACGAGCCCTCGATCGGCAAGGTCGAATCCCTTCGCCCGGACCGCCGGCAGTCCTCCATCGCTCTCCCGGATCGCCTTTGCGATCCGCTTCGCCACACCGACATCCGCAGTCCGGAGGTTCACGTTCCAGGCGATGAGGACGGGCCGCGCGCCGACGATGCACGCCCCCGCGGTCGGATGGAGCCGCGGTGGCCCGAAGTCGGGCTTTCGATCCGGGTTCGTCTCGATCTCGGTCTTCAGGCCCTCATACTCGCCCCGGCGGACATCGGGAAGGGCGCGGCGATCGGGCCGGGTCGCAGCGGCCTCGTACAAGTAGACCGGGACCTGGAGCTCATCGGCAATCCGCTTTCCGACCGCTCGGGCGAGGTCGATACAATCGTGGATCGTGACGCCGGCAATCGGGACAAACGGAAGGACGTCCAGGGCCCCGACGCGCGGATGCTCACCCCGGTGCCGGTTCATGTCGATCAGCTCGATGGCCTTCTTCGCGCCTCGGAACGCCGCCTCGGCGACGGAGGCGCGATCGCCGACGAATGTGATCACGGACCGATTGTGGTCCGCGTCCATC
>DATMDM010000159.1:0-4548 GCA_035557795.1 Thermoplasmata archaeon
GGCAAGAGTTCTACACATCGGACTATATCGCCCCCGATGATTGGACCCAGAACAACGCGATCAGCTACGGTAGCGCGAACATGTGCATGTCGCAGTACAACAACCTCACGATGGATTCCCTCGTGATTGATGCCGCGGGTCAGAGCAACCCGACGAACCTGACGAACGACTATTCCCAGATCACCCGGATGATGTACGACAACTACACGAACGCGTGGCTCGTCGTGCCCCAACAGTTCGCGGTCTACAATCCCCTCCTCCACGGCGTGGTGTTCAACCCCATGGGGAGTGGCCTCCCGTTCACAATGATCATGAATACGGAATACACCTGAAACCGGTCGCCGGGCCAAATCGAGGCGGTTCGCCGTTCGCCCCCTGGCCCACGAAAGCTAACCCGCGACCGTAGACTCGCTCGGTCGTGAATTCCCGGATTCGGATCGAGGCGACCCCGGAAGCGTGGGCATCTCGCCCAATAGCTCTTCGGGGGGAATCTCCCCCACTTCTTCCGCGCGATGGCAGGCGACCCACTGATCCGGGATTCCGGGGAGCACCCGCAACAAGGGCTCCTCCTCCCGGCAGCGATCGATCACGAAGGGACATCGTCCCGCGAACCTGCAGCCCGGCGGCGGATTGATCAGGGTCGGGACTTCGCCCGAAACGCGGTACCGCATCGCACGGCGTCGGGCATCGGGAACCGGTAGGGCCGCGAGGAGCGCCTTCGTGTACGGGTGGAGCGGTCGCTCAAGGACGCCGCGGACTGGACCCGCCTCTGCGATCTTGCCAAGATACATCACCGCAACTCGGTCGGCGACGAACCGGACCGCGGCGACGTTGTGCGAGATCATGAGGTACGAGAACCCGAACCGACTTTGTAGGTCCACCAGGCGATTGAGGATCTGGGCTTGAACCGCGACATCGAGGGCACTGGTCGGCTCGTCCAAGATAATCAGCTTGGGGCGGAGACTCAGCGCTCGGGCGAGAGAAAGGCGCTGCCGACCGCCACCTGAGAACTCGTGCGGATACAAATCGATCGAACCCGCCGGCAAGCCGACGGTGGGCAGAACTTCGCTAACCTTCGCGCGGAGTTCCGCACGGCTGAGCTTGCCTTGGGCCAGCAGCGGTTCGCCAACAATCTGCCAAACGCGCATCCGGGGGTCCAGCGAGCCAATCGGGTCTTGGAACACGACTTGGACCTGCCGCCTCCAGGCGAGGAGCTCACGGCCCTCGAGATGGGTGATATCTTTTCCGCTGAACAGAATCCGTCCGCGGGTGGGCTCGTAAAGTCGAGCGATCACCCACCCGAGCGTTGTCTTGCCTGAGCCCGATTCCCCGATGAGGCCGAGCGTCTCCCCACGCCGAACTTGGAGGGATACGCCATCCACGGCGTGGATGACGCGTTTTTCTCGGCGGGCCAGCGTATCGGAGAGGGATGGTGTGAGCGGAAAATGCTTTTCGAGGTCGATCGTCTCGACCAACGCCTCCGTCATGGGAGAGCCTCCACGTCCTTGCTGAAATAGCACGCGGCCAAGTGGCCGCGAACCCGGGATCCTTCCGCCGGGAGAAGGGCCGGACCGGGGTCCTTCGAGCAGACCGGCTTTGCTAACGGACAACGCGGATGAAACGGGCATCCGGAAGGAATCCGAGAAAGATTCGGAACCGTCCCACGCAGGGACGGCAGCGAGCCATCGGTCTTGTAGCGGTTCGGAACGGCACGGAGCAGGGCTTTCGTGTAAGGGTGGCGAGGATTCTCGTACACGTCCTCCAACGGCCCGAACTCGACGAGATGGCCGGCGTACATGACCCCGACATCGTCCGCCATCTCCGCGATCACCCCGAGATCGTGACTGATGAACAGAATCGACGTCCGCACCTCCGACATGAGTTCTTTCATGAGGGTCAAGACTTGGGCTTGGATCGTAATATCGAGGGCGCTCGTCGGCTCGTCCGCGATGAGGAGCGAGGGACGGCCGCTCAAGGCAATGGCAATCATAATGCGCTGTCTCATTCCGCCCGAGAGTTCGTGCGGGTACAAGGTCAAGATCGTCTCCGGATCGTTGATGCGGACGAGTCTCAGATATTCGAGGACTTCCCGTCGCATCGATTTGTCCGCTCTGAGGATCGTCCGGAGCCTCTTCGATGGCAAGGAGGGAACGAGCGGCTTCGTAATCACGTCGGAAGCCTTCGGGGGATCGCGCTTCGAGTAATCGAACGGCTCTCCGGCCGGGAGGATACCCGGCATTTTTCCCGTTTCGCGAAGTTGGCGGATCCGTACGGCCTCGGCGATTTGATCGAAGATACGGTACGCGGGATTCAGGGAGTTCAAAGGCTCCTGAAACACCATGCTGACGCCCGTCCCTCGGATGCGTGGCAACTGCCACTTCTCAAGTTTGAGCGTGTCGATTCCGCGGAACAGAATCTCCCCTGACCGGATTTTCGCGGGGGGCTCCGGTAGCAAGCGCGGGATCGAATGCGCGAGCGTGCTCTTTCCCGAGCCAGTTTCGCCGACAATCCCGAGGACGCGGCCCGGTTCGATTTCGAACGATACTTCGCTCAAGGCATGGAACGTCCCCGCGCCGACGACGTAGTCGACCGACAGGTTCTTCACTTCGAGCACGGGAGCCGCCATCGCCACGCCGTCCGAGTTCGCTAAGCCTCCGCCGGTACTGCCGCGGTTGCAAGGGTGGTCGGGACCGCGGTCTGAGCGAGTGCCCTTCGACTTCTCGGATCGAGGACATCGCGGAGTCCGTCGCCCAAGAGGCCGAAGGCAAGGACCGTGAGAAAAATCGCAGCGCCCGCGGACAACACCATCCAAGGGTACGACGTGAGGTAGCTCTGATAGCCCTCGACCATGTTGCCCCACTCCAATACGCCCAGCTTCACCCCAACCCCGATGAAAGAAATCGTGGAGAAGGTCACGATCACGGTCCCGACGTCCAAGGTGAAATAGACCAACACTGGCTCGGTGATGTTTCGGATCACGTGCCGTAGAACGATCCTCACGTCGGATACGCCAGCGGCCTTGGCGGCGACGATATATGGCTGCTGCTTCACGACAAGGACCTCGCCGCGGACGAGCCGAACATAGTAGGGCCACCAGGTGAACAGGATCGCCAATAGCGACGGGCCGAGGTCCCGCCCCAGGGTGGCGGCAATCGCCAAGGCGAGCACGAGGCTCGGAAACGCGAGGAAGACGTCCGCGAGCCGGAGGATCATGACCGAGAAGACACCCCCGATCGTCCCCGGTCGGTCCCAATATCCGGCGACGAGCCCAAGGCTCCCGCCGACGAGGAGGGCAAACAGCGTGATCGAGAACCCAATCGCGAGATCGAGGGGCAGGGCTGCGAGGACCCGCGAGAACATGTCCCTACCGAGGTTGTCGGTGCCGAGGAAATGCTGGGCGGATGGGGGTAGCGAGCACACCGTCACGTTGTTGACGATCGGCCCGGGACAGGGAGACGGATAGTAAGCAGGATCGTAGGGCAGGATCGAAAGCGGACGTCCAAGCAAGGCTTGGCCTATTATCGGCAAGATCGTGATGAGGAGGGCCAATACGACGATGACGACGACCATGGCGAAGCCCAGAAGCGTAAGTGGGTTGGCCCGCATGACCCGCACAAAGCCCCTGAGTCCCGGACGCAGGGAACGAAGGCTCCTCCGAACCCACGTAGGCCCGGACGGGACACCCGCGCTTCCCGGGGCGCGGCGCCCCTCGGTAACCGCCATTTATCGCCACTCCACTCGCGGGTCCAGGACCCCGTACATCACATCCGCGACGAGATTCGAAACGACGACGCCAACCGCGAAGAAAATGACAACTCCAATCGTCCCAGCAAAATCGTAGTTCGTGATTGCGTTGTATGCATACCGTCCGATCCCCGGCCACTGGAAGATGGACTCGATCACGACGGTGCCGGATAGGAGGCCGCCCGCGGTGACTCCGAGGACCGTCGCGGTCGAGATCAGCGAATTGCGGAGGGCATGCTTGTAGAGCACCCATGTTTCCGAGAGCCCTTTGATGCGGGCGGTCTTGACATAGTCGAGAGGAAGCACCTCGAGCATGGAGCCGCGGGTCATTCGAGTCGCGATCCCCATGTTCAGGAATGCGAGGGCCGTTGCGGGCAGGACGAGGTGGAGGACTGCGTCTCCCGCCGCGGAAAGATTCCCCGCCAGGAGCGCGTCGAGGATCGAGAAGTGCGTGATCTGGGGGAACGGCGGCGTCTGGGTTGAGAACGCATACTTGTACGGAAGATTGAGCGCAGGGCCAATCGCGAGGGCGCCGACGAGGGCTGCCAGGTACGTTGGCGTCGCCCATCCGCTCAAGTAGAACGTGCGGACTACGTGATCAGGCCATCGTCCCGCTCCGTTGGCGGCAACGACCCCGAGTGGAATGCCGAGGACGATCATGATAAGCAGCGCCGCCAGCACCAGCTCGACGGTCTCCGGTAAGGCATTCAGGATCTGGGGGAGCACGGGGAGACCGCTCGGACTCGTTAACCAGTTCCCCGTCAAGAGGTTGCTGAGGTAGTTCACGTACTGGTTCGGCAGTGG
>DATMDM010000160.1:0-14737 GCA_035557795.1 Thermoplasmata archaeon
TCCTGGTGAACGAGCGGATGGAGTTCGTGGGTGTCCCGCGGTACCGGATGCTCGTCGAGCGGATTGCGATGGTGGCGGCGGGACGAATCTCCCCGCGCACTGCGCAGCCTCCCCCCGCAACGCCGGCGGCGGCAGGGGCCGCAAAACCGGCCGCGCCGGCAAGTCCGACGCCGGCCGCGGAGAGAAAACCGTCCCCGTGACTCCCGCTGCACGGCCGAGCCGCGACTTCCGATGGAAAATCCCGTCCTCGCGAAAACTATATGAAATCTCCGAACCATTAATTCCACGGGGTTGAAGAGAGGGGACCGCGCGCTTCGCGAAAGCGGTCCGAATCAGGGAAGGAAGGATTCCCCAATGAGTATCGAAGACGAGTTCGAGGAGACGCGGCGCGCGATTCATCGCATGCTCAAGGATGCGTTCGAGGGCAAGCTCGGCGTCTTCCGCGAGCCGTTCATCTACGGATTCACGACGCGATCGCGCGAATCACGTACCGAGACTGCAAGGCCCGCACTCGAGGGCGAGGAGATCCGCACCCGCGATCCCCTCGTCGATGTCATCTTGACCGAATCAGCGATCTTCCTGACCGCGGAGATGCCCGGCGTCGCACGGGAAGGCGTTCGCGTGCGCCTCGAGGAAGGAAAGCTCGTCCTGCAGGGAGAGGGAGACCGTCAATATTTCACGAAGGTCGACCTGCCGATCGACGCGGACCGCGACACGCTGAAGTACACGTATACCAATGGCGTGCTCGACGTCGTAATCGCCCGAAACCGGTCCGTCATCTGAATCCGGTCGTTCGGGCGGAGGACACGGAGGTGTCCGAATTCCGTCCGCGGAGAAAGCCGATCGGAAGTTGAAACGGCTTCGACAGATCGAAGCGGGCTATCGCGCGGAGATTCGTCGCGCGCAACAGAGCTTCAAGGGGGCGACCGTCGACCGGGTGAAGGCGGAGCGTCGGTTCGAGAAAATTCGCGCGAAACTTGAGGCGAAAATCGAGAAGGTCCAACCGAAGATCAAGGCCCTCACGAACCTGAAGGCCGAGCGGAAGGCGTGACGCCGCGAAGGCTATGAGTCCACCCGCCTTTGCGGCCCCGTGGCCGGCCCGGACGAGGAGCGCGTCGCGCTCCTGGAGACGACGGCCGAGGCGGTGCGATCGTGCACGCTGTGCCGCCTCCACTCAGGCCGGATTCACGCGGTGCCCGGGGAGGGTCCGCTCGACGCAGACGTATTCCTGATTGGAGAGGCGCCGGGGCGAGAGGAGGATGCGATCGGTGTGCCGTTCGTCGGGTCGGCGGGAAAGATCCTCGACAAGGCACTCGCCGCCGCGCGAATCCTCCGCAGCTCGGTGTTCATCACGAACGTCGTGAAGTGCCGACCTCCCGCGAACCGAGGGCCGCGTTCCGATGAGATCGAATCCTGCCGTCCCTATCTGATGACGCAAATTGCAGCGGTCCGTCCGAAGGTGCTGGTGACGCTCGGGTCCACCGCGTTGAAGGGCCTCCTCGGAACGGGACTGGACTTGAAGGACGCGCGGGGGAAGACGCTCGCGTACGGGGACATCCCCGTCCTTCCCACGTACCATCCTGCGGCGATCCTGTACAATCGGCGGCTCGAGCCCACCCTGACGAACGATCTTCGGAAGGCTGCGAAACTCGGGGCGGCGAAACGCGCTCGGATTCGGAGCGGCCCGCCGCGCAAGGGAAAGCCGACGCAAGCGACCGCGTCCAGCGGAGCGGTCGTCGTGGGGCCAGGGGACCGGATCCTGCTTCTGCGCCGCGCCGACGAGGACATCTGGTGTCTCCCGAAAGGGACCGTGGAGCCCGGGGAGAACCTGGAGGAAACCGCGGTCCGCGAGGTGCGCGAGGAGACCGGGCTCCGAGTGCGGCTCCTCCGACCTCTGCACAAAGTCCGCTACTCCTTCTTCTGGCCTCCCGGCAGCGTGAATTACGACAAGACGGTCGCGTACTTCCTCGCGGAGCCGATCGGCGGACGGCTCGAGCCGGAGCCCGGGTTCGATGAGGCGCGGTGGGTGACGCGCGAAGGGGCGATGCGCCTCCTGCACTGGAAGAATGACAAAGAGGTCGTGGCCCGCGCCTTCGAGGCGATCCGATCTCCGCGACGCTAGCGAAGGAAGTCGCGCATTTTCTCAAGAGGCCACGCGTTCAGGACATCGGCGGCGGTGAGCCAGGCGCGCCGCGCGGTCCCGACTCCGAAGCGCATCCAGACCAGGTTGCCGCTCGCATGGCTGTCCGTGTCGACGGAGATCGTGCAGCCCGCGTTCTTCGCGGCTCGCGCCTGCGTCGAGTTCAGATCCATCCGCCTCGGGTCCGCATCGATCTCGATCGCGGTCCCCGCTTTCGCGCAGGCCGTGAAGACGTCGTCGAGGTCGAGTTGAATCGGTCCGCGCCAGCCGATCTGTCGAGTCGTCGGGTGGCCGAGGATATTCACGTGCGGATTCTGGACGGCCGCCACGATTCGTGCGGTCTGTGTCTCCTCCGGCAAGGTGAACCGCGAGTGGACGGACGCGATGACGAAGTCGAGCTCCTTCAACACGTCGTCCGGATAGTCCATCTGGCCGCCGTCTAGGATGTCGCACTCCGTCCCGAGGAGGACAGTGAAGTCCTTCAATTCCCGGTTGAGGGCCCGAACGCGGTCTCGGCGCGACAGCGCTTGTTCGGCGGTCATCCCTCCAGCGACGGTCGAGGACACGGAGTGATCCGAGATCCCGACGAACGAGTAGCCCCGATGGTGAGCGGCTTCGACCATCGCCTCGAGCGGCTCGGTGCCGTCTGTCGCATTCGTATGCACGTGGAAGTCCCCGCGGATGTCGGGGAGCTCGACGAGCCTCGGCAGCCGACCGGTCGTCGCGAGGTCGATTTCCCCCTGGTCTTCCCGCATCTCGGGAGGGATCCATGCAAGTTCGAGGCTCGAGTACATGCTCTCCTCCGTGTCCCCGGCGATCCGCTGATCGTCGCGGAACACGCCGTACTCATTCATCTTCAGGCCGCGGCGTTCAGCCATCGTCCGCAGGCGGATGTTGTGATCTTTCGAACCTGTGAAATACTGCAACCCGGCGCCCCAGCTGTCCGGGTCGAGGATCCGCAGATCCACCTGAATCGTTCGCCCGGATCCCTCGTAGTCGTGATACTCCAGGCGGACGACGACCTTCGTCTCGCCGGAGGCGAGGACCTCGACGACGCCCGGGAGACGCTCGAAGGCCGCCCCGGCCGCCGCGCGGTTCTTCGCCACCGCAAGGATGTCGACGTCTCCCACAGTTTCCCGCATTCTCCGGAACGAGCCGGCCGCCTCGATCCGTTCCACGGTCTTGCTCGCTTTCATTCGCTCCGTGATGGTGTCGACGATCCGCGCAGCATCGACGAGGAACGCCCGGGCCTCCCCCTCCTTGACGAGCTCGATCGCATGCAGGATGTTCTCTTCCGTCTTCTCGCCGAATCCCTTGACGCGGCGAAGGAGATGTTTCTCCGCCGCCGCCTTCAGCGTGTCGAGATTCGTAATCCCGAGCTCCTGCCACAGGACCTTCACCTTCTTCGGTCCGAGACCGCGGACCTTCAGGAGGTCCAGGACCCCGGGAGGGAATTTCGCGCGTAATTCGTCGTAATATGCGATCCGACCCGTCGTGACGTACTCCGTAATCTTCTCGGCGAGCGCGCGGCCAATTCCCGGGATTTGGTCGACGCGGCCTTGCCGGACGAGGTCCTCCACATTCTCCGTGAGGGACTCGAGCTGTCGCGCCGCGCGCTGGTACGACAGGCTGCGGAACGTGTCCTCGCCGAGGATGTCGAGCATGTCCGCGATCTCGCTGAATCGAGTCGCGATCTCCTCGTTCCTCACGCGCGGTCGCGATGTCCCGCGGCCGTCTTTATAGTTTCCAGAGTGCTTCGTCCGCCTTGTGATTTGGACCGGGACGTGCGGGTTCGGGCGCCGACAGGCGGACGTCTTGGCACAACTCAACGCGGTCGAGATTCAGGAGACCTTCTACCGGCCCATCTCGGTCGAGCGAGCCGCGAAGTGGCGGGCCAAGGCGCCGCCAGAGTTCCGGTTCTGCGTGAAGGCTTCGCAGTTCATTACCCACGAGGCGACGTCGCCCACGTATCGCCGGTCCGATCGCGTCATTCCCGATTCGGAGAAGCCCGCGTACGGCTCCTTTCGGGACACGCCTCCGGTCCGCGAGGGTTGGGAGGCCACTCGGTCCGTTGCGGAGGCGATCCGAGCCACCGTGATCGTGTTCCAGACGCCGGCATCGTTTGGTCCGACGGAAGCCAACCGCACCGCGCTCTACCGCTTCTTCGAATCGATTCGGACGGATGCCACCAAAGCGATCGAACTTCGCGGTCCGTGGGCCGTGCATATCGTCGAGAAAATCTGCGAGGACCTCGGTCTCGTCCACGCCGTCGACCCGTTCGACAAAGAGCCCGCTACCTACGGACTCGCGTACTTCCGTCTGCACGGGAGCCCTCCGGGGAAGACGATGTATCGGTACGCTTACACCGACGCCGACCTCGGACGGATCAACGCGATCTGTCGGGAGTACGACGACGCGTACGTGATGTTTAACAATCTCTCGATGCACCCGGACGCGGTTCGCTTCCGCGCGCTGATTCGAGACCAGGCAGATGCTGCTGTTCCTGCTCACGAATGACAACGCCACGGAAACCTATGTATATCCGGGCTCTCTGTTTCGACGCGGTTCCGTGTCGCCTCCCACCGGTCGCATTCCCCGCGAGATTGTGGAGTTCTTCAACGCCCCGGGAGGGCACTCCCTCATCGCGAAGGGTCCCGCCGGCACCGGCAAGACGACGTTCGCTTTGCAGCTCACCGAGGCGCTCGGCGAGGTCACCGCCTCGCACTACCTCAGCTCCCGCGTCTCGGACGAGTCCCTGTACCGCCAGTTCACCTGGCTGAAAGAGCGGATCAAGCCGGCGATCCTCCAGACAGGCTCGAAGTCCCCTCACGACACGAAGGTCGCGCGACACGCCTTGGACCAGCTCGAAGGCAAGCTCGAGGAGGGAAAGGAAGGCGAGGACGAGGAGCCCGAGGCGATCGGGTCGGGGGAAGTGAAGGGAAACTTCCTCGAGGTCACCCTCGGATTCGACTTGCCCGAACTCGAGGCCGCATACGACTTCGTCGACGACCGCATCCCGGCGCGGTCCCTCGTGCTGATCGATTCGATTGACGCCCTCGCGGAGCACTATGGCATCCCCGCGGGGCGGCTCATCACGGTCCTCCAGAAAGACCTCGTGGAAGGGAGCAAGCAGAACGTCCTGTACGTCCTCGAAAGCAGCGGCGAGACCCGCCTCGACTACCTGGGCGACGGCGTCGTCAGCCTAGCGTCGACGGACCATCAAGGCCGCCGGCTTCGCGTCCTGACGATCGAGAAGCTACGCGGCCAGCAGATCCAGCAGCATCGATACTTGTACACGCTCGACGGCGGCCGCCTCACCGCGTTCGACATCCGCGAGGAAGTTCGGCCGGTGAAGCCGCAGCTGTGGCGGCCCGTGAAGGACCTCTCGAAGGACGCCGTGAGCTTCGGGCTCGAGCCGCTCGACCGACTCACGGGTGGACTCTACCGGGGTCGGGTCGTCGCGTTCGAGATCTCCAACGCGGTGCCGTCGGACTACGTCGACTGGCTGCGGACCGCGATCATCTGCAACTTCGTCGTCCAGGGACGCGGCGTCGCCCACGTCCCGCCACGAAAAGGGAGCGCCGAGTTCCTCCGCGAGTTGGTCAGTCCCCACCTGACGCCCGGCGCGTTCGACTCGCAGGTGCGCGTCTTCGAATCGGCCACGCTCGGCTCCGCGGACGTGTCGCGGACCGTCCTCCACATGGAAGGAACGAACGTCGACTCGGATCTGAAATGGACGAACGTCGAGTTTCAGCTCCCGAAATCCGAACGTCCGTTCCTCGCCTTCATGGCGTTCGACACGCTCGAGTCGGTGTACGAGGAGAAAGTCCTGGAGGAAATGTCCGGCGTCTTCTCGTCGGTCCGGCGGGCGAAAGACGTGTTCGTCGGATTCGTCACCCCGCAAAGCGCCTCGGCCTCCAAGCTCGAGAACCTCGCCCGGGTCGTGCTCCACCTCGACAGCATCAACGGTTCCGTGGTCCTGTACGGGCAGAAGCCGTACACGGAGCTGTTCAGCCTCGCCTGGGACTGGTCTTCCGGGGTCCCGAAGGCGGAACTTCGGCCGATTGTGTGATCGGAACGCATCGCCGAAACGGGCCCTTTCCTCCCGATCCACGAGTATCAAAATCGAGAACCGGATAGAAGAGTCATTAATATCCATCACCGAATCGAGAGCGATGCGAGAAAAGGACGTCTCTCGCTTACTCACGGACGAGTACGCGGAGCGGATTCTCGTTGCGACCCAGATCACGTCTCGGTCCGTCCAAGAGATTAGCGACAAGTACGACATCCCGATCGCCGCATGCTATCGCAAGATCCACGAGCTCGAGGAAGCCGGCTTCTTGAACGTCGCACAGATCGTCACGACCCCGAAAGGGAAGACGATGAAACTGTACCGGTCCCTCCTGAAGTCGGCCCAGCTGGTGTACCAGGAAGGCATCTTCAAGGTCAAATTCGAGTTCGATGTCGAGAAAGAAATCAACGGCAAATGGATCGAACTCAACGCGGCGCTCGATTCGTGAGCGCGCGCGTGCGCGCGCGTTTCCAGGCAGGCTGATAATCATTGGCCAAAACGAGTTTCTTGTCTGATAATCAAGCGCGATAGCTTAAATATCCCGCGAAATCATCGACGGCGCAGAACTGTGCGGGGTCGGTACCGTGGAGGGAAACACCAGCCCGGAAAATGACGGATTTCAAGGGACCTCGAAGTTGCTATCGCCTCTCGAGGCCTCCCAGCTGCTGACCGACGAATACAGTGCCAAGATCCTTCTCGCGACCTATAAGCGGAAAATCAGTGCCCAGGAAATCAGCCAGCGGTATGGCATCCCGATTGCCGCCTGTTACCGCAAGATCCGCATCCTCGAGGAGGTCGGACTCATCCAGTGCGTCGAGCGCATCCTCACCCAGAAGGGGAAGAGGAAGAACCTCTACACATCCTGCCTCCGGAACGCGTACATCTTCTTCGAAAACGGCAAGCTCCGCGCCCGCTTCCAGCTGGCGACGGGCCAGGTCAAGGACTTCGGGGGCGACTGGAACGGCCTCGACCTGATGAAGCAGTGAGATAATCGCGCCCATCCCGATTCTTCCCATCCCCCTTTTTCTGTTTCCCGGTCGAGCGCACGCGCTGGAACGAGGACCTTGAAGTCGTTATCATCTATCGCACCGGAGAACCACGTCGTCGCGTTTCATAATCTCGCGGCGCCCTCGAGTCGTCGCGGGACCTTGAAAATCCAGTTCCACAAGATTCTGTCGGAAGGGCGGAGCGTCCGGTACGACCCAGACCCGGACGACGGCGTCCTCCACCTCAGCGTCATCGTGACCGAGGACGAAGCACGCAGGAACCGAACGAAACGGTCTCCGTGATCGGGCCCTCGGGTGAGGGAGCCGTTAGGATTCCGAAGCGATTTTTTCGAGATGGAATGAGTCGACGAGGCGACTGACCCGGCCCTTAGCGATTTAATACGGTTGTCGCGTTTCAGTCCCGCGATGGCGGGAACCGAGGCGCTCTTCCAGCAGCTCACGATCCTGCTCGTCCTCGCGACGCTGAGCCATTTCACGATCAAGCGGTTCCGGCAGCCGACGATCGTCGGCGAAATCGTGCTCGGCATCCTCCTGGGGCCGAGCATCCTCGGCTTCTACTTCAACGTGACCCTGTTCGACCCGGCCCTCGTGGCGAGCTTCGCGAGTCTGGGCGCCATCTTCCTCCTTTTCCTGATCGGACTGGAGACCGACTTCCGGACGATCTATACCCGCAAGAACATCTTCGTGGCGAGCGGCGGGGTCGCTCTCCCGCTGGTGTTTGGCCTTCTGGCCGCGTTCTTCCTGGTGCCCGCGGCCGATGTCGGCGTCAACGGGACGCAGTTCACGATGGCCCTCTTCGTCGGCGCGACGCTGACCGCCACGAGTACGGCGATCGCGGCGGCAGTCCTCCTCGATCTCGGCCTCATGAGGCGGCCGATCGCCGAGACGATCATGGGAGCGGCCGTCGTCGACGACATCCTGAGCCTCATCATCCTCTCCCTGGTCGTCGGAACGACTCGGGGACAACTCGACCCGGTTGCCCTGGGCATCCTCGTGGCGACCGCCCTGGCCTTCCTCGGCGTGGGCATGGCCGTCGGCCTGTACTTCTTCCGGAAGGTCGTCGTGCGCATCCAGGTCGAGGGCATGAAACTCGGGCTCAAGCACGGCGGTTTCATCATCGCGATGGCAATCACGTTCCTGTACGCCTTCGTCGCGGAGGTGGTCGGGCTCTCGGCGATCGTCGGCGCGTTCCTCGCTGGGAGTCTGTTCGGGAGCACGCCCCTCCGGGAGGACTTCACCGAGGGCGCCGGTTACCTGGGAGCCGTCTTCACGCCGATCTTCTTCATCTCTCTCGGGCTGCAAGTGGACCTCCCGGCGGCCGTTGGAAGCTCGCAGCTCCTCCTCTTCGGCGTGGTCCTCACGTTCCTCGCGATCGTCACGAAGGTCGTCGGGTGCGGGATCCCGGCGTGGCTTTCGAAGATGTCCCGCCACGAGGCCGCGTCCGTCGGCTGGGGCATGACCCCTCGCGGCGAGGTCGGGCTGATCGTCGCGCTGTCGGCGCTGAACGCGGAGGTGATCCGGGATACGCTCTTCTCGGTGATCGTGGTCGTCATGGTCCTCGTGTCCGTCCTCCCGGCGCCGCTCTTCAAACGATCACTCGCGAGGGTGGATCGGGATCGGCGGCAGGCGGAGTCCGCCGGGGCGGATCCTCCTTAGGCCCGCTCGACGAGTTTGTCGCGGACGACGTCGACTTTGAGCAACGTCTTGATCCGGATGCCCAGCTCCTTCTCCATGCGGGCCTTCTCGCGGGTCTTCTCGAACACGATGAGTATGTCCGCAATCTCGGCGCCGAGGGTCCGCATGGCTTTGACTATCGCCAAGAGGGTCCCGCCGGTCGAGATCACGTCATCGACGAAGACGATGCGGTCGCCGCGCTGGATGTTGTTGATGAACATGTCCGTCTTCGAGTACCCCGTCGTCTGCTTCAGAGAGACCTCTCCCGCCAGGCCGTACTGACGCTTCCGGACGAAGACGTACGGTTTGTGGACGCGCATCGACAGCCCCGCGGCGAGCGGGAAGCCCATCGACTCGGCCGTGACGATTTTGTCGCAGCGGTTCCAGTCGCCGATCCGCTCGAGCTCGGAGAGGACTTCGTCGAGGACCTCCGGGCGGCCCAGCGGGATTCCGTCCGTGATCGGATGGACGAAGTACTCGTAGTCCCCGAAGCGCACGATCGGCGACTCGCCGAGGCTCGCGCGCAGGCGGTCGAGGGCCATCTCAGACCCTCGACACGAGATCCCGTGCGACCCCCGCGGCTTTCTCGAGGATTTCCGCTTCGCCTCGCACCCGGCGACCCCGCATCAACACGACGCCATCGCAGATCGTCGTGTCCACGATGTTCCCGTGGGCGGAGTAGACCCAGTTGCTGATGTCATCGTGTCGGGGCGTGAGCTCCGGCCGCCGCGGATCGACAATGATGATGTCCGCGAGGCGGTCGACGCCGATGAGGCCGGCGTCGACGCCGAGGGCCCGCGCACCTCCGAAGTTCGCGAGCTGGAACGCCTCGATCGCCGGCATGACGGTCGGATCGTGGTGCGCATATTTCTGCAGGAGCGCTGCGACCTTCATCGTCTCGAACATGTCGAGGTTGTTGTTGCTCGCCGCGCCGTCCGTCCCAAGGCCCATGACGACCGCGGCCTCCTTCATCGCGGCGTACGGCATCGTCTGTCCGGTCGAGAGCTTCATGTTCGAGGTCGGGCAGTGGGCCACCCGCGTCCCGGTGCGCGCCAGGAGCTCGATCTCGGAGGGGTCGAGCCAGCAGCCGTGGGCCGCGATGACGTCTTTCGCGAGGAACCCGAGGCCGTCGAGGTACTTCGCCGGTCGAACGCCTGTCTGTGTGACGCAGTCGTCCACCTCCCGTTTCGTCTCGGAGAGGTGGATGTGAATGAGGGAACCGGTCTTGTCCGCGATTTCGCGGATCCGGAGGAGCGAGTCTTTCGAGACGGTGTAGATCGCATGAGGCCCGAGCACCGGCGTGATGCGGTCCGTCTTCAACGCCTCGATCCGACGGCTCACCTCGTCCGCGGTCCGCAGCTGCTTCGCGGCCCGCTCCGCGTCGTTCAGGTCCACGATGCCTTCGGCGAGGAACGCGCGGAGCCCCATCTCCTTCACCGCCTTCGCCGCCGCGTCCATGTGGAAATACATGTCGTTGAAGGTCGTCGTGCCGGTCTTGATCATCTCGAGGCACGCCAGCTTCGTGCCCCAGTACACGTCGTCGGGAGTGAGCCTCGCCTCGGCCGGCCAGATCTTCGTCTCCAGCCACGTCGACAGCTCGAGGTCGTCGCCCCAGCCTCGGAAGAGCGTCATCGCGGCGTGCGTGTGCAGGTTCACGAATCCCGGAAGCGCGATCTTCCCTTTCCCGTCGATCACCGTGTCCGCTTCGCGCTTCTTGCCGATCTCGGCGATCCGATTTCCTTCGATGTATACCTGGGTGATGTCGCCCTCGACCTGGACATCGCGGATGAGGACGCTCATCGGATTCGCTCCAACGCCTTCCCGACGACGGTGCGTGTGAGGTCCGCGTTCTGTCGTTGCGTCTCTCGGATCTTCTCGAACGTCAGCGGCTCGTCGACGATCCCGTTGCAAAAGTTGTCGACTGTGCACAGGGAGGCGTAGGGGATGCCGAGTTCGGAAGCGAGCGTCGCCTCCGAGGCCATCGTCATGCCGACGACGTCCCCGATTTCCTTGAAGTGCGCGACCTCCGCCCGCGTCTCGAGACGCGGTCCCGTCGTCTGCACGTAGGTCCCGCCGTCGTGGACCGTGGCCTGCGCCTCTTTCGCGGCGGTGACGAAGGCGGCGCGCACGGCTCCGTCCAGCGAGGGCGTGGCGTGGACGACCCGGTCGTCGTAGTACGTCGGGATGTCCCAATATCCGATGAAGTCGTCCGGGACGACGAAGGTGCCCGGGTGGATCGTCTTCTTCAGGGAGCCGGTGGAGGACGTGGCGAGAATGTGGGTCGCGCCGATTTCTTTCAGGGCCCACAGGTTCGCGCGGTGGTTCAACTTGTGCGGCGGAATCCGATGCTCTTTTCCGTGACGAGGGAGGAAGGCCACCGTGACCGCGCCGCGTTTTCCCAACCGCGGCGGATCGCTCGGCGCTCCGTATGGGGTGACGAGGAACTTCGCCTGTTCGTCCTCGAGTTCGAACGAATCCCCGAGTGCCGATCCTCCGATGATCCCAATGACGGCCGGCGCCATGGCGAGCGGACGAGAAGCCATCGCGCGATAAAGGTTCCGTCCCCTCGCTCCACGTGTACGGAGGGCCGAGAGAAACCGGTGATCGGCCTCGATTGGGCTTGCTTGCCCTCAATCGGGCGATGACGACCGTGCGACGCATCGACCCAAATGAGTCTCAGGTGCGATAGTCGATAGGATACGTATAAAAACCGACCTCCGGATGGCAAGTCGGTTCCATGTGGCGGCTCCCGTGGCCGCTCCTGCTCGCTTTCAAGGAGGACGAGCTTCTCAAGGACCTTCTCTTCGGGAAGAAGAAGGACCTCGAGGAAGGCCGCGCCTACCTGATGAAGGAGAAGAAGCCGGAGAAGGCCCTCGCGGCGTTCCAGCGGGCGGTCGACGCCGGTTGGCGTCCGATGTACATCACGCGCCAGCATCCGAACCACATCGTCCGGCGTCGCGGAGAGAAGGAGATCCGCATCGTCTGGCTCTCGACGACGTTGGGCAAGGACTACGTCGATCCGCACAATCTGAACAGCCTGAGCAACCTGATCGCGAATTTCGTGACCGATGGACCCCGCGCCGTGATCCTGCTCGACGGGATCGAGTACCTCATGATCAACAACGACTTCGCACGCATCCTGCATTTCCTCGAGTACGTGAACGAGCAGATCGCCCTGCATCGGGCGGCGCTGATCCTCAGCGTCGACGAGCGGGCCTTCGATGCGAAGGAACTCGCCTACATCGAGCGGAACACGGTCACGCTAGAGTAGTCAGACTTTATACGGAGACGGGACATCGCTTCGCCCCTCCATGTTCGAGATCGAGGCGCGAGGCGGTCTCGGCCGGAAAGGGATCTGGTCCCGCGGTGATCTCGCGCTGACGACGCCTCTCGTCTTATTCGTGCATCAAGGTTCCCGCGTGGCGCCGACGTATGCGGAGGGGTTGCTCGTCGCTGAGCGAACTAATGATCCCCGATTTCAGATTCGCGTCGGTGGCAGCTTCTTCGCTCCGCGGCCGGCAGTCGATCCGGACGACCTGCCACCCGCGAAGGGCATACCGCGGTCGCTTGCCGATCTCGAGGTCCCGCAGGAGACCGTCGCCGGCGAGTGGGCCATCGTCGCGGGGGATTCGGACCTCGTCGCCGCCAAGTCCGCCGGCGGGGTGTTCCTGGCGAACGGGCCCGAATTCGAACGGTCTCCGCGGGAGTTCGTCGCGGCGGTCCGCGGGGTGCGGGAGACGCTGGGGCCCTCCAAGGTCGTTGCGGTCACGGGCCTGGCCACCCCGTCGAACCTCGCCGTCCTGGTGTACTCCGGAATCGATGTGGTCGACTCGAGCCGGATGCTGCTGGACAGTGCCCGAGGGCTCTTCCACACGGCAGACGGCACGGTCCCCGTCGCCGAGGCCGATCGCGATGCGTGCGGCTGTCCCGCCTGCGCGGCGGGGGAGCCCCTCCAGGCCCACAACGATCGGGCGCTGTACCGCGAGATGCTCCTCGTCCGGAATCACCTGGTCCACGGTCGCCTCCGGGAGCTTCTGGAGCGTCGCCTCGGGAACGCTCCCTGGAACACGGCAATCGTCCGCCACCTGGACCTGCGGGAGTACGGCCTGGTCGAGTCCTACACGCCCGTAGCCGGCGGCGAGATGCTCGCGTATGCCTCCGAATCGCTGACGCGGCCGGAGATCGTCCGCTTCCGCCGGCGGATCCGGGAGCGGTATGCGAAGCCGCCGTCGTCTCGGGTACTCGTGTTGCTCCCATGCTCCGCCCGCAAGCCGTACTCGACGAGCCGCAGCCATCGGCGGTTCCGTGACGCGATCCTGGCGAGCGCGGATCCGTCCGCAGTCCACGAGGTGATCGTCACGTCGCCCCTCGGCCTGATCCCCCGCGAGCTCGAGCGATTCTATCCCGCGGGAGCGTACGACATCCCCGTGACCGGGGATTGGAGCCATGACGAGGCCGCGATGGTCACCGACGACCTTCGGACTTTCCTGGCAGGGAACCGGTACGACGCGGTCGTGGCCCACTTGGGCGCGGAGGCCCCGATCGTGAAGGCGGCCGTCCCGGACGCGGTCTTCACCGCGAAAGAGCGGCCGACATCGGACGAATCCTTAGCCTCGCTGACGCATGCATTGAACGAGGCCACCTCGTCTCGTGTCCGACATCCGAAAGGCCTCCGCTTCGCCGAAGAGATGTCGAACATCGCCCGCTTCCAGTTCGGCGATGCAGGCCTCGGGCTCGTGAAGGGCGCCACCTTCCGCGGCCGGATCCCGGACGTCCGCGTCATCCGACAAGGCGTGCAGCTCGCGATGTACACAGGACGCGGCATGCTCTCGCTCACCCTCGCCGGCGGAGAAGTCCTCTCCGACGCGGACGTCTACTGGGTCGAGATCGAGGATTTCCTCCCGAAAGGGAACATCTTCGCCGTCGGAGTGGTCGACGCCGCCCCGGAGATTCGACCCGGAGACGAGGTCGTCGTGCGACACGGGAACGATGTGCGGGCCGTTGGCACGGCACGTCTAAGCGGTCGGGAGATGGTGGATTTTCGGCGCGGCGAAGCGGTCCACGTCCGCCATGTCGTCGAGGTACCTCCATAACGTTATGGGGAGCCGCGATATCGGCGCCGCGGATGGCGCTGATCCCGGACCTCCCCGCAGCGGCCCTCTACGCCTTGGTCGTGTTCTTGCTCTTCCTAGGACTCCTCGTCGTCTTCGTCGAGACGATTCCATCGCGGCTTCTGATGGTTATCATCCTCGCGGCGATCCTCTTTGCCACGTGGCTCGCGTGGGTCGGTGAGGCGGGGCTCGCCTTCCTGGCCCTTGGGGCCGCGGCGGCGCTCGTTGCAAACCACGCCTTCGAGTGGCTCACGACTCGGTAACGGCTAGCCCGGGCGGTCGGCGACGCCTCTGAGTACTTTCACCCCTCCAGCCCAGTACTTTCGCTCACCCCTCCCCCGTTCCGCGCCTTATACCGGGGCGATCTTCCGACTGGCGTGCAAAGCGAGGTAATGATGGCTCCGGTGAACGAGATGTACGCGGGAGAAGACCAGAGCTGGCAGGACGTCTACGCCTCGTATGGATGCTCGCTTGATTTCGACGTGTCCGACGACGACGGTTGACGCTCACAACCCATCCATCCCACCGATCGGCGGAGAGGGTCGCCTCCACGACTCCGCCGGTCCCCCTATTTTTTCCGATCGCTCGATTGAGTGCGTGGGGCGGGAGTCGAACCCGCGCTTTGGGCTTGGAAGGCCCAAGTTCTACCGCTAGACTACCCACGCTCCGTTGGGGGACTCGACCGCGAATACTTGAGTCCTTCCTTGGAATCACGACTTGGCCCGGTTGGACC
>DATMDM010000161.1:0-3901 GCA_035557795.1 Thermoplasmata archaeon
GATTACGCGTTCGACATGGGCGTCGTCCGCGGACTCGACTACTATACCGGCATGGTCTTCGAGATCGACTCCCCGAATCTCGGGGCGGAGAAGCAGGTCGGCGGCGGAGGCGCGTACAACCTCGCGGAGGTCTTCGGCGGAGAGCCCATCGCGCAGACCGGCTTCGCCCTCGGCTTGGACCGGCTTGTCATGTCCGCCGACGCGGAGAAGGCGATCGAGCCGCCGCGCCCCCTCGACGCGTACGTCGTGCCGATCGGGGAGGGTGCTCAGCGGAAGGCGATCGAAGTCCTAACGTCGCTGCGGGCCGCGGGCCTCGGGGCGGACATCGATCTCGTCGGGCGGGGACCGTCGAAGAACCTCGACTACGCGAACGCGATCGGGGCCCGATACGCGGTGCTGCTCGGCGAAAAGGAGCTGAAGGCCACGAGGGCCACGGTGCGGGACATGGCGTCCGGCGTCCAGCGGGAGGTCGCCCTGGCCGACCTGGCGGACGCGATCCTCAGCCCACCGGCGACCCGAGGTCCCGAATCCGCGAAACCCAAGCGGCGAGCCTCGGGAACTCGGACGGCACGCTCTCGCCGACCGTGAGGAGCGGCGACATCGATCCATAGATCCCGAGGTCGGCCAGGCTCGGCTGCCCGAGGATCCAATCCCGTCCGTCGAGAATCGAGTCGACCATGCCGAGGTGTTTGTTCATGTCGTGCCGGAATTCCTCACGGCGCATCTCGAGGACCTGCCACGGGCCGCGGGCCCGGGTCTGCATCTCTTCGAAGACCCATCGTTCCTCGTCGCTCTTGAGGACCGGCGGGACCTTCGTGACGACGTAGCGCCAGACGCGCTCCTCGAGGACCTGATGACCCCAGTTCTCCAGGGTGACCGCAAGGCCCTTCTGTCCCCACGGATACAGGGTCGGCCTGGGCCGGGCCGTTTCCAGGAAGTCCGGGATGTCGTACCACATGACCGGCTTTCCCTCCCAGATCAAGGTCGGGACGTAATCCTGGCCCGTAGCCTTGAGGACTTCCTGTCGGTCGTGGTACGGCGCGTATTGCGTGTCGAACTCCACGCCCTTGAACGCGAGCATGCGATCCGCGGAGATGCAATAGTGGCTGATGTCCATCGAATACAGGAGGGGACGGGAGGCCATGGAACCCCGAGTCCACGCCGGGCCTTGAGGTTTCTCGCGGTGTGGGAGGGGCCTGCTCAAGTTCCCTTGACCAAACGGTATTGACCCCCTCCTTCCCTCCGAGAACGGAGAGAGGCCTATTCGGATGCTTGACCTGATCACGCTTCTCGCCGCGCCCGCAGCGGCACTCATGCTTGCCCTACCGTTCGGGATGCACTTCCGCCCCGCAGCGGCGGGGGACCGACAAATGCGGGCCGTATACCTCTTCCACCGCACCGGCGAACCGATTGCGATGGTCGCCCCGGACCACGCGCCGCCGTTCGCCGCGGAACAGCTTGAGCCAATCATCTGGACGGTCCGGGACTTCGTCGAGACCAGCATGCCGAAGAGCCAGGGCTACGACGTCACGAGCATGCGCTTCGACGAGGAAGCCCTCGTCGCAGTTCGCGGGGCCCACGTCAGCGTGTGCGCGGTCTTCCGAAGCGCGAACACCTCGGCGATTCGACGCGATCTCGTGCGGTTCATCCGTGACTTCGAGGGTCGAAACGAAGGCCACTTACAGACCTGGGAAGACGCCTGCCGCTTCGCCGGGGAAGCCGCCGACGCGATGTCGCCCCTGATCGCGGCCGCCTAGTCAGTCCTAGCCGGCGAGCAGGCTGCCGTGGCCACTGCCGTTCCTTGGTCTCACTTGCCTTGCGCACGGAACGCCATGATGGCCAGGCCGTTGAGCACGATGCCGAACGCCGCAATCGCAACGAACGCGTTCCCGATCGCCGTCCAGTCGAAGCCGGTCAGGATGAGCGCACGGGCGGCATCGGCCATGTAGCTGACCGGGTTGACCGTCGAGAAGGTCTGGACCCAGGCAGGCAGGAGCGCCTTGGGGAGCATCGCCGTGCTCAGGAACAACAGCGGGAACGTGAGGGAGAAACTCACCATCATCGTCGACTCCGTGTTCTTCGTCCGCAGCGCGACCGTGTTCGAGAGGCCGGAGAACGCGACGCCGAAGGCCGCCGCGAGGAGCGTGATCAACACCGCGCCTACGACGCCCGTGGCGAACGGAATCCGCCAGCCGAAGAGCGTGAGGATCGCCGCGATGCCGAGGATGATCCCGGCCTGGGCCGCCATGCGCAAGCCGTCCGCGAGTAGCTTGCCCGCCAAGACGCTGCCTCGGTGGATCGGGGCGACGAAGAACTTGTCCATGAATCCGGACTCGAGGTCCGCCACCATCCCGAAGCCGGACTGGGATGCGCTCTGGATCGCGGTCATGACCGTGATGCCCGGGAGGAGGACCGCGACGTAATCGTAGGGGAGTGGGGTCCCGGAAAAACCGCCGCTGGCGGCGGAGGAGAACACCGTCCCGAACGTCTGGCTGAACATGACGAGCCAGATCAGGGGCATGAAGAGGCTGAAGAACAGGAGGACCGGCGTCCTCGTGAGCTTCACGAGACTGCGCCACGTGACGAGCCCGATCTCCGTGAATACCCCGCCGCTCGCTTCTGCATCTCGTGTCGGCCTGATGACCCGCTGTGCGTGTCCAACGTCTGTGACCATGCTATCGCCTCCGCCTGCCGAATGACCGCGACATCGGCTTCACTTCCTCGACGCGCATCTGCCGCCCCGTGTGTTGCAGGAAGACCTCGTCGAGCGTGGGGTGTGCGAGCGCGACCTGATGGACAGGGACCTTCTCCGAGTCGAGTCGGCGCAGGACCTCTAGGAGCGTCGCGCCCCCGTCCGCCGTGTAGGCGCTCACTCCCTCGTCGAAGATCGTCGCGCGGCTCACACCGGGGATGGTCCGTGCAATCTCGAGAGCCCGGTCCCGACTTTGTTGGAACGCCTCGTCGCGGGTGATCCGGACCGTGATGATGTCGGCGCCGATCGCGGCCTTCAACTCCGCGGGACTTCCCTCGGCGACGATTTTGCCTAGGTCGATGATCGCGATGCGCTGGCAGAGCTGGTCCGCCTCTTCCATGTACTGGGTCGTCAGGAAGATCGTCATGTTCTCCTCCCGGTGAAGGCGGCGCAGATACTCCCACACCGCGGCGCGCGTCTGCGGGTCGAGGCCGGTCGTGGGCTCGTCCAGGAATAGGATTCGAGGGTGATGCACGAGTCCCGCGCCCAGGTCGAGCCGCCGCCGCATTCCGCCCGAGTAGGTATAGGCGCGGCGGTTCGCGGCGTCCTTCAACTGCAGGACGTCGAGGAGCTCCTCGACCCGCTCTTCGACGAGGGCGTTGGGCATGTGGTAGAGCCGCCCGATGAGCCAGAGGTTCTCGCGGCCGGTCAGTTCGCCATCGACGCCGATGGACTGACCCGTGTAACCGATGATGCGCCGGATGTCCGCTCCCTGGCGGTCGACGTCGAGTCCGGCGACACGGACGGTGCCACTCGTCTTCGCGAGGAGCGTCGTGATAATCTTGATGACCGTAGTCTTCCCCGCCCCGTTAGGGCCGAGGAACCCGAAGAACTCCCCCGCGCCGACGGAGAAGCTCACGTCGTTCACGGCTTTCACTTCCTCTTGGCCTCGGCCTCCGTACACCTTGACGAGGTGGTCGACCTCGATGACGGAGCCCTTCGAGGATCGCGCCGCGCGAACCTGTCTCTGGCTGTCGGGCCGGATTGAAACGGCTTCGGGCATCGTAGCGCCCCCAAGGATCTGCGGGCTAAATAGTTTGGTGTTAAGATACTCGTCACTAAGCGAATCCGAAGGTTCTTATCAAAGCGGGTTCTTACGCCACCGCGGTGAGATCAGCTTCCCGCCGAGCCGCGATCGAGGAGACGTTC
>DATMDM010000162.1:0-10191 GCA_035557795.1 Thermoplasmata archaeon
ACAGGCGCGGCGCGGAACGTCGCCTGGCCGAACGAGGAGGCCATGCCGGCGTCGCCGATACGATAAAAGTACGTTGCCCCCGGCGTGAGGCCCGTGAGGTTGACCACATGCAGATGGGTGCCGCCGGGTGAGGCGTAGTCCACGCCCGACGTGTGGAACAGGTATGGCGGCCCGATGGAACGCCCCCATTCCGCCCGCGAAGTCGTCGCGGCGGTCGTGTACCAAGTAATCGTGGCCATCGTCGGATCGTCGAGGTAACTGAGGTGCACGCCGAGGGGAGGGTTGGTCCCTGAAGGCACCGCGCTTCCCCCGAAGGACGGCAGGAGCGTGAGAGTCGTGAGGACTACGATGACCGCGATGGACGATGCCCAGAACCCGCTCCAGCGCACGGAATGCAAGCCTCCCTACCCTCTGGCCCTAGGGGAAACCCTCGGCATCCCGTCGGTGCCTGTGAGAAGATATGACCGCAAATGACTTAGTCTTTTCACCACGTCGTCCGGAGTAAACCGAATTTTCTCGTCAGAGCTTAGAAGTCGTCTCGGCGGTCCGTTCTGCCACGCGGTGACGCTTATCGTTTCTGATATTGTCGTCGTCGCCTTTATCGATGCCCATCCTGGTGGTCGGAGTCCTTATGGCCAGCTCTCGGAAGCGGCCTCTCCCCGATTGGAAGGTCCCCAGGGGTCCGAAGCGACACCTGCCGAAACGGGCCCGTGCCCTTCGTACCGCGTGGGCGCTGTTCATCTTCATCGGTCTGCCGCTCGGTTTCGTGGCGGCGCTTGGGCCCATGGCGTACGCCGGAATCTACATCGAGCCTCTTCGACAGTTCTGGCAACCGTGGCCGCCGGACATCGTGAAAGGCATCGGGGCCGTCCTAGGGTTCGCGGTGACTCTCGGATACCTCATGTACCGCAAGGGACGGTACACGGGTTACCGATCGGGAGCGGTCGCGGAACGGGCGACCGCTCGAAACCGCTCCGAGGGCAGGGTCACCGTGGCAAACCCGGCCGCGTCTCCGGAAACCGCCGGCCCGATACCGAACCCGCCGCCGCCTCCGGAAATGCCTCCCCAGATTCCGGTTCAATAAAGGAAAGTGCCCAGGGCACGCAATGCGCGACTCTGCCCCAGGCCTCGAGGGCTTTACTCGGAGTCCGCGTCCTCGGTCTCGTTCCCGTGGTCTTCGCCGGTCTGGCCCGACCGCTCCTGGGCCCAGGCAGGCATCTCGCCGGTCCGGAGCACGATCGCGCTCCCGCCGTTGATCCACACCGTGAACGCCTCGATCTCGTGGCCATCGTCGAGCCTCCCTTCGACCTTCAGCGTGTCGTTGACGTGGATCGTCGGGAAGTGCTGCTCGGCCCACCACCACGGCGGCGCGAGCTCGACGCTGTAGTTCGTCCCGTTCGCCGCGGTCAGCGTGAGCTCGACGCTCACGTTGAAGTGCGGATTCCATTCCAGAGCGGTCACCGTGCCTTCGACCATTACCAGGGCCTCCGGCGACTCGGTGTCCATCCCATGAATGGCGACACCGGCTCCGACCGAGGTCACGAGCGCGAGCGCGAGAACCGCGTACAAAGCGTTCGACATTTCCGCTCCTCCGCCTCGGTCCACGTTCGGCGCCGGGTTAAGGCTTGTTGAACGCTCGTCGAAATGAGAACGAGGACCCTCAGGGTGTCACGCTGCCATACAGCGCGCCACATCGAACCACGCCGTCCCAGACATCGTCATCGGAGTTGTCCCACAGGTCCCTCAGAGCGTCCTCCGTGGCCCGAAGAAGCGGCGCGAACTCGTCGTTCAGGATCCCTTCGACATCGGACTTCTTGCGAAGCACGAGGGCGTCTCCAGATTCGAAGAGCACAAGGTCTGTATCCCGACCGATTCGATGCCTCGCGCGGACTTCCTTCGGAATTACAATCTGGCCCTTGCTCGATGCCTTGACGACGTGCACGAGCTAGTAAGACAGAGCTCATTTCTAAGACCTTGCCCTGGGCGATGTGAATCCAGATGCAAACGGCCACACAGCACCACGCCGAGGTTTAATATCGAAATCGGTTAATCCCTCGATAGAGACGTGGGGGACTGCGCGATCAACGGTTCTGAACCGACGATCTTCAGCATGCGAACCGCGGCGCTCGCCCTTGCCGGCGTTCTAATCGTGCTGGTCTTCGGGCTGTCGATGCCGGGCGTTCGAGCGGCGGGACCCACCCTGACGATCGTCTCTCCCGCGGACCACGTCGTGATCGGGAACGGGACCTCCGTCGCGGTGATCTTCGTCGTCTCCGACTTCAACCTCACTCCCCCGGGGACCGGAGGCCCAGGCCCGTCGCCGACCGAAGGGCACGTGGACGTCTATGTGGACGGGGTGCTCACGATCGCCGTGAGCCAGGAGACGATCGACCTCTCTCTGGCCTCGGGCACCTACACGATCCTGTTGCGGCTCGTCTCCGACAACGGGACGGCCCTCAGTCCAGATGTGACGTCCTCCATCACGGTGACGGTGACACAAGGCCCTGCTGTCGGAACGCCGCGAATCCAGATCAGCTACGTGGAGATCACGTATCCGACCCCGGGACTCGTCCTGGGGCGCGACGTCACGATCTCCTTCCGAGTCACGGACTTCGCGCTGGTGCCCCCGGGACGCGGCGAGCCGGTCCCGAACGAGGGGCATGTCGCGGTGTTCTTGGACGGGGTCTACTACATGTCCGTAATGGCCTTCCGACCGATCCCCTTCTCGGACCTAGTCGACGGCGAACACACGGTCACGGTCCGGCTGGTCGACGACGCCGGCCAGGCGTTGACCCCGGACGCATCTGACTCGGTCACGTTCCGGATCCAGTTTGCGGCGATCGTGGACATCAACCCGTATCTCTCGATCACGCAGATCGTCCTCGCGGGCGCGATCTTCATCGTGTTGTTCTACCGGCAGCGGGGCGGCAATCTTCTCAAGATACTCTCGGCCCGATTCGGAGGGAAGAACGCGTGAGGCCGCAGGCGCCCACGGCAAGGCAGCACCCCGAGGCGCGTCGCCGTTCGACGATGCTGGCCCTCGTCGCGCTGATGAGCTTGTTGGGTGTTTCGCTTTCGAGTTCGACAGCGGTCGCGGCGGCGCCGTCCCTCACGATCGTCTCTCCCGCCAACGGAGCCGTGATTGCGAATGGCACTTCCGTTCTCGTCGACTTTCTCGTGTCGAACTTCGCATTCGTGCAACCCGGGCGCGTGGGGCAGATTGGGTCACCGAACGAAGGTCACGCGAATGTGTTCCTGGACACGCAGTACATCCGACTCCTGACCGCGGTCGAGCCGTTCTCGCTCCCGGTGACCTCCGGGGCGCATACAATTCGGATCCAGCTCGTCGCGGACAACGGCACCCTGCTGAACCCGGATGTGAGCGCGTCCGTCGGCGTTGTAGCGACCCATGGACCAGACGAGGGCGCCCCCCGCCTCAAGATCCTGTCCCCGACGCCACTCGAAGCGACCGGTCACGGAATCTACGTGTCGTATCGGATTGAGAATTTCACGTTGGTCGAGCCGCGGGGCCAACCGAACGCCCCGAGCGAAGGTCACGTGCAGCTGCTCGTCGGGACCGACGTGGTGATGGAGGTCATTCAGTATGAGCCTGTACTCCTGGTCTCGTTGCCCGAGGGGGACATCACGATCGGGGCGCGACTCGTGAACAACGACGACACCGTCCTGGCGAATCCGTCGGCGTCTGCGACCGTGGCAATTCACGTCGTCGCGTCCTCCTCCGTGAGCCTGCCCCTGGTCTCCAATGGCGGGATCGCACTCCTCCTGGCTTTCATCTTGGTCGTCCTGATCCTGCGCCGCCGAAAACTCGCGGCCCGGGACGCGAACGCCCGCGGTGGGAGTCCTTAGCATGACACCGAGGATGGTATCGTGAACGCGCGGATCTTCGCCCTGATTGTTGCGATAATCGGAATGCTCGTCGCCTCGGGGATCCCCGCCTCGAACGGCCGCGGCGCGCCGCTCCCGACGCTGTCCGTTATTTCACCGACTCCCAACGTGGTGATCGGCAACGGAACTCCGGTCGCGGTCGTCTTTGCCGTGACGAACTTCAACCTCACGGAACCGGGGAACGGGACGTCCTCACCGAACTCCGGCCACGTCGACGTATTGGTGGATGATATGCTGACCGCGAAGGCGAGCGTCAACACAATCGTCCTCGCCCTTCCCTCCGGGCCACACACAATCCGGTTACGGCTGGTGACGGACAACGGGTCCGCCCTGAATCCGGACGTTACGGCATCCGTCGCGGTCATGGTGACTCGGGGACCCGCCAGCGGTACACCGGGCCTTTCGATTGTCTTCCCCCGCGAAGGCGCGCTCGTCGGGACCGACTCGACGCTCTCCTTCCGGGTCACGAACTTCGTGCTCGTCGCTCCCGGCGGGCCCGCGGGCGTTCCCAACGAGGGCCATATCCTGGCGCGACTCGACAACGCGCCGTATGCGGTGCTGACGCACGACGCGCCCCTCCATCTGAACCTGAAAGACGGCCCACACACCGTCACGCTCCAACTCGTCGACAACGAGGGCGGTCCGCTGAATCCCAACGTCACGGCGAGCCTTCACGTCACGGTGCAGGCGCTCCTCGGACGGGTCACGCCGTTCGACGCGACGCCGTACCTGGCCCTCGTAAACCTCCTCATCGGGCTCGGGGTCCTCGCGGCCCTCTATCGCAAACTGGAGGCCCGCTGATGGCGCGCACCCCGAAGTGGTCGTCGCCCGGTCGGGTGGCCATGCTCGGGCTATCCGTCCTCCTCGGGATTTTCCTGGGGGCGGTGACGAGTCCTTCCGCCGCGGCGGCGGGACCCTCCGTGTCGATCCTCGCGCCCGCGAACGATCAGGTCATCGGCAATGGGACGCCGGTGATCGTGAGCTTCGCTGTGGCCAACTTCGTCCTCGTGCAGCCCGGCCGCGTCGGGCAGGTCGCCAACGCGGGCGAAGGCCACGTCGACGTGTACGTGGATGGCGCGTATTCCCGACTGCTCACCCACATCGAGCCCATTTCTCTCCCTCTCGAATCCGGTCCACACACGATTCGCCTGCAGCTCGTTCAGGACAACGGCACGCCGCTCAGTCCCGACGTCTCCGCGTCCGTCCGAATCGTCGCGACCCACGGCCCCGCGGTCGGCACCCCGACCATCACGATCGTATCCCCGAAACCGGGCCCGACGATTGCCCACGACGTCTACTTTGCCGTGGAGGTCACGAACTTCACGCTCGTGGATTCGTATGGCCAACCGAACGCCCCCAACGAGGGCCACGTCCAGCTGTTCCTGAATGGCGTGCTCAGCCAGGAGCCGCGCGCCTATGATTTGGGGTTCATCGTCGACATGCCGGACGGGAACAACACGATCACCGCGCGACTCGTCAACAACGACAACACCCCATTGAATCCGGACGTATCGGCGAGCGTCTCGATCCGGATCCAAGGTGCAGCCGATCCCACCGGATCCGAACAGGTGACAGGTGGCCTGTCGCTAATCCTTGCCCTCATCTTGGCCGTTTTGCTCGTCCGTCGACGCAAGGCGGCCAGGCGGGTCTCCCTGCCGAACGAAGACACATAGGCCCCTGCGGCCGTTGCCGAAACTTATCCCACGACTTGTGACAGCGAATCATCCGCCGGATGCGCGCCAGGTCGTTTTTGTCCGCCGCGACGGATCGGTGAGGCGGGCTCTCATCGTTGCCTTAGAAATCGCCTTCGAGAAAAGGCAAGTGGACCTCCTCGTCCGGGAAGACTTCACTCTGAATCGGACACGATAAATACCATGCGGGATTTCGTGCGCCCGAATGGGTCAGAGAGTTTCCGCGAACCCGGCGACCGCTTCAGGGGTGAGATGGCTCCTTCTTTCGCTGGCGCTCGCCGCCGTCGCGGACCTGGTCATGGATGTCCCGTTCTATTTCGGCCCCGCTCTCCCGGGGCTTCAAGCACTTTCGGCCACGCCTTCGTACCAGCTGTACGCGCCGATCCTCAGCATCGCGGTGCCGACCGTGGTCGGCCTGATCGGACTCGCGGGCATCCTCCGGATCGAAAGAGGTCGGGCCTGGACCCGCGAATGGCAGGGTGAGCGAGCTCGGCCCGCGTTCTTTGTCGCCGCGGCCGCGGCGGCGTTCCTTTTCTGTTCCGGGCTCGTCCTGGAACTAGTCTCTGGCCCCATCGAAGCCGTGTGGAATCCGATTCGGATGACCGTTCGGTTCGTCGTCGTCCTCGCGGTAGGCGCGTATCTACTCGAGACCGCGGCGCGAATCGACTCCGGATCACGGATCGGACTCGCAAAGACCATGCTCGTCGTCGGTACGTTCGCCGCAGCCGTGAGGATGTTGATTGCAATCTATAACGGATTCCTTGCTTCCAAATCTCCCGTCGACTTCGTGAGTGCGCAGGTCGAACCAGTGCTTTCTCCCGCGGCTTTCTTGTTCGCGGTGGTTTCGCTTTTCGGCTGGTTCGCCGTGTACTACCGAATTCTCGGCCGATTGCCCTGGGCGCGCGCCGGAGGCAGGCCGCAACCGCGGTTCTCCTTCAGCCCGCCCCTGCAGGCGTCTCCGGTCCGCCCAGAGCCCGCCTCCGCGAGAGCCACCAGCCGACTCCCAAAGCCAGCACGCCCCCCAGGATCCACGATAACGGCAACCAGTCCGGATCTACCCGAAGGGCCAGGCCGATGACCAAGAAGGCCAGCGTCGACAGGCCGAGCGTGCTCCCCATGACGATGAGGGCCAAGGGCCGGCGGTCGACATTGAACTGCGCCTTGTACAATTGAATCCCGGCCTTCGGCAAGGTCGCGAGCAGGAACAGCTGCAAGGCGAGTCCGTGCGCTCCGTACGAGGTCCCTCCGACGATCGTCATGCCGATGTACGCGAGCACCACGCCGAGCCCGACCATCGGGACCATGATGACGGCGAGGAGGCGTCGCATGCTGGACGCCAGCGACGTCGGCAGGCGGTCGCGCAGCGAGCCATGGGCGAAGAGGGACTTCGACACCGACTCCGGGATGTAGTTGAGGACCTCGGCGAGTTGCAAGGCGATGAAGAAGTACGCGACGGGACTCGGGCCGACGAAGATCAGCAGGATCGAAGGTCCGAGGCGGCTCGGGAGCGAGTAGGTGAAACCGTGGATCCAGTTGCCAAACGAGAGCGAGGAGAGATCCCGGATCCGGGTGGGGATGCCGTTCTCGTTCCGCGCCGGCCACACCCGCCACACGAGGAAGAGGCTCACGACGGTAATGGCGAGGAGGGGAAGTGTGTACGATCCTAGGAGACCGACGACACCGGCCGCCGCGACTGTGAACAGGAGCGCGATCTTCGCGAGGCCGTACGCCACGGCGCGGTATGCGAGATACTCGCTCTTCCGTGCCGCCAGGATCGATCCGTCCGTGATTTGGAAACACGTCTGGGACGTCGTCAGCGCGACGCTCAGCACGACGAGGACCGCGAACTCCTGCGCGGCCGCCGCGTTGCTAACCCGGAGGATCACCGTGGACAATACGATTCCCATGACCGAAGAGAGGCCCCCGCCGACGAGGAGGACTTGCCACATGAGGGCCCGAGGTCGATCGACGCGCGCGATGAACCGGACGAGTCCGTTGTCCAAGCCGAGAATGCCGATCGACGTCGCCAAGGAAGAGAGATTGACGAGGGACCCTGTGATGCCCACCGCGGACGAGGTGAATAGATGCGCCGCGAGGGCCCAGAAGGCGAAGCCCAAGATCGAATTCGAGATGCTCCCGGCGAACACCCAGCCCCCTTGCTGACGGACCAACTCCGACTCGGACATCGGCCCGGTGGATACGGTTGGCTTCATCCAGGGGAATTCCCAGCCCTCGATTGTGCCCACGAATGGTGGGAGCGATACCGAGGCGATAAGGATTTCTCGAGACATGTTCCGAGCGAGCGCCGCCGTGGGTCTTAGACGGGGAATCGACCAGATGATGTCGCGCTCGCCACAAGAAAACCGCGTCGATTCCGGGTCTGTTGTTTTATTCGAGAGAAGGAATTTTTTCAGATGCGGAGCCCCATTTCGAAAACTCGCGACCCGCATTCGACCAGCGTCCCCAAATCGCTAAATACTGTGCGAAAATTCTCGTGGTGCGCCGGTGACCCGGATTCTGAACTCTGGTCGCCCGCATCCGCCCCCGAGCGAACTCGAATGCTCAGGCAACGAGCCCCTGCGGTTCGTGTTCGACTAACCTTCGTCTCCCCCGGAGCAATCTCTCATGGATTCACGGATGTACCGCCTCGGCGCCGTGCTGGCGTCGATCTTCCTGCTCGTCGGCGCGTTGGTCGCCGCGAGCGTCGTTCCGATCCACCCCCCGGGCAATCTTGCCGTTTCTCCGGGAGAGCCGGTGCGAGGCCTGGCCACGTCCGGACTCAATTTCGACTACGTCCTGACGATCATCATGGAGAACCACAACATCTGCGACATCTACACGCACTGCGGCGGCACCGCGACGTACATGACGGCCCTCGCGGACGCCTATTCGATTTCCCTCCAGGACAACTATTGCAACGTGAATCCGAGTCTACCGAACTATCTGTGCCTCACGGGAGGAACGGACTTCGGATGCTCCGGCTACGACGGCGGCCCGAACTCGAACCCGTGCACGAACAGCGCGTGGAGCTCCGTCAACATCATCGATCGGATCCTCGGTGCCGGGTTGACGTTCAAAGCGTACATGGAGGACATGCCGAGCAACTGCTACGGCAGCGACTCCGGGGGTTATGCGGTCCGGCACGATCCGTTCGTCTACTACAACGACATCGTGAGCAATTCGACCCGGTGCAACCAAGTGGTCCCGTCCGGAACCGCGGGCAGCGCCCTGCTCGCCGACCTGGCCTCGACGTCCACCGCATCGAACTACATGTGGCTCACCCCGAACGAATGCAACGACATGCATGACTGCGACATTCCGACCGGCGACAACTATCTCTCGGTCCTCGTGCCGCTCATCCTCGGGAGCAACGTCTTCCTCACGCAGCGGGCCGCGCTCCTGATCACGTTCGACGAAGGCTACGGCCAACCGATCTACACGGTGTGGGCGGGTCCTGTCGTGAAGACGGCGTACACGTCGTCGACCGCATACAGCCATTTCTCGGTCCTCTCGACAATCGAATCGAATTGGAACCTGCCTCCGCTGACCTCAAATGATCAGAACGCGCCGAACATGAACGAGTTCTTCACGACCCCCGCGGGGCCGAACTTCTCTCTTTCGGCGAACCCGACCACGGTTTCGTTCGTTGCCGGTCAAACCGCCACCTCGACGATCTCACTTCACCCGACGGGCGGTTTCAGCGGCACCGTCGATCTCACCGCGACTTCCGCGCCTGGAGGAATGAACGTCTCGTGCGTCCCCTCGAGCATCAGCGGCACTCAGACGTCCACGTGCACCCTGGGCGGGTCAACGACCGGATCGTACACGGTCACCGTCACCGGCACGAACGGATCCCTCGTCCACACGACGTCGATTGGCGTGACGGTTACCGCCCCGTCGACTCCCGACTTCTCCATCTCCGCGAATCCCACAAGCGTTTCGTTCTTGGCGGGTCAAGCCGCCACCTCGACGATCTCCGTCACCTCCACCGATGGTTTTAGCGGAGCGGTCGCACTCACGACGGCCTCTTCGCCCTCTGGAGTCGCGGCGGCGTGCGCCCCCTCGAGCATCAGCGGCGGCCAGACTTCGACATGCACACTCAGCGGCTCGACCCCCGGATCGTACACGGTCACCGTCACCGGCACGAACGGATCCCTCGTCCACACGACGTCGATCTCTGTCACCGTGACGGCCCCGGCCAGCCCGGACTTCTCCATCACCGCGACCCCGAACACGGTTTCGTTTGTGACGGGCCAATCCGCGTTTTCCACGATTTCTCTCCAGTCGACCGGGGGTTTCAGCGGAGCCGTCGCTCTCACGGCCGCATCCACCCCCGGAGGAGTGACGACCTCGTGTGTGCCGGCAAGCGTCAGTGGCACCCAGACGTCCGCATGCACGATGAGCGGGGCGGCCCTCGGGTCGTACACGGTTGTCGTTACCGGGACGAGCGCGACGCTGTCCCACACGGCGTCCATTGCCGTCACGATCGCGACGACAGGGCCGACGGCCCGATTCACCTTCACGCCTCCGTACCCAAAGGTCAACAACTCCGTCGCGTTCGACGCGTCTTCGTCGACGGACCCGGATCCGAGCG
>DATMDM010000163.1:0-2581 GCA_035557795.1 Thermoplasmata archaeon
TCGCCGCGCTGGCGCCCAGGCGCTTCACCTTCTCCACGCTCCAGCCGTCGAGGAGCGTCGTGAGCCGCCAGTTCCCTTTCTTCTCGTATCCGGACTGTTCCAGGGCGACGAGAAGGCCTGTTCGGCCGGGGAGGGCGAACCGATTGATCGCGGACGCCACCCCGTACTCCGGATCGAGGAGGTATCCGCTCGCGTGGGAAGCGAGGGCCTCCGTGATGCCGAGCTTCACCGCCTCGATTTCGCCGTATGTCACGGCCTTCGGATTCTCCGGATGGAGCATCTTCTGGAGGCTCCCCCGCTGGTCCATCGCGATCATCGTGAACCGCCCCGTGTCGTCCGAAATCTGCTGGAGGCCGCGGAGCTTGCCGACCGAAATTCGCACTCGTGCCACCCCGACGAATCGCAAAGGGGCGAGGCCATATTGACCTTTGCGGCGGACCCTAGCAAGGACCGGTCTGTTCAGCCGGCATCGACTCCGGATCGGGGGATCCCCGGCAACAATCCCCGAATTCCCGGGGGGGCCACCAATGCTCGAGCCGACACTTCCACCCAGGTCGGAGAAGAGTTATATATCGTATCTAACATATAGGAGACATGGCGCGTGCGCATGCCCGGGTCCGCCGCTGGGGTTCCTCGCTAGGAATCGTCGTGCCTAGCGAAGTCGCGAAGGAGCTGAGGCTCAAGGCGGGCGACGAAGTCGTCCTCGAAATCGACCAGGCGGGGATCGAAGAGGCATTCGGCGCGCTCCGAGACTGGACCGTGGACCCACAGAAGCTGAAAGACCAGCTCCGTCGGGGCTGGTAGCACGCCCAGGTTCTTCCTGGACACCTATGCGCTCATCGAGGTCGTGCGGGGGAATCCGCGGTACCGAAAGTATCTCGCCGCCGAGCTGCGAACGACCGTCTGGAATCTTGTCGAACTGTACCTCGCCATTCTCCGGGACCGAGGGGAAATCGAGGCCCAACGACAATTCGCGGTGTTCCGGACGATTGCCATCGATCCGGAGGACGGATGGTTGTTCGAGGCGATGGGGCTGACGGCCCGACATCCAAAGCTGTCATACGCGGACGCGATTGGATACACCGCGGCGCGCCGAATCGGTGCGCGATTCCTCACCGGTGACGAGGCGTTCCGACGCCTGCCAGACGTCGAATTCTGCCGGTAACGCCTCCGACAAATCGGGCGACGCCTAGGCCGTTCCGAAGCCGGAAAGCGGGTACGGGAGCGGAGCCTGCGGACAACGGACCGCCTCCGTCGAATGTGCCCCATCGGCTATTTAGAGTGAGACCGCGTATTATTGCGCGGGGAGATGCGGGTCTCGCAATCCACTCTTTGGTTCATCGCCCTGTTCCTCGCCGCGATGGCCCTCGTCCCATCGGTGATGAGTGCCCTCCCTGGACGGCACGAGGGACCGAAGTACGATCCGGCCATGAGCCGAGTGAGTCCGTCCCACCGGCCGGAGCCCAGCGAGCTCCCTCCGCCGACGATGCCTTCGGCCGTGGTCGGAGTCGGAACGGACCTCACTGACCTGGTGATGGACCCGAACCGCCCGTACGTGTACACAGCCGATCGTCTGCGCGATCAGGTCCTCGTGGTATCCTTGGCCACCGCGAGCGTCGAGCGGACCCTCCCGGTTGGCGATCAACCCGTGGCCCTGGCGTTGAATCCGTCCGCGACGATGCTGTATGTGGGCCACGCCGGTGAACGCACGATCCGGGCGTTCGACCTGGCGTCGTGGACCCAGGTGGAGAACCTGACGGTCCCGTTCCTCACATGGGATCTCGCCGCGCCCACGGAGACGGAGCTCGTCGCAACGACCCACGACTCCGGATTTGCGGGAGAGTATCCGTACGTCATTAGCGCGACGAACGGATCCGTCCTCCAGCGGCTCAATCCCGGTGAGTTGGTGTACATGGATTTCCTCGTCGCGCTGAATTCGGCCCGGACGTGGGCGTACCTCGTACCCTCCGCCACGGCTCCTTTCCTCATGTATTCGTTCGAACGAGACCCGCAGGGCATCTGGACGTTCCGAGGGCGGGGACCCGACTTCGGATCGGGGACGCCGGCGGCGAGGGACATCGCGGTCGCGCCGGACGGCCGATGGATCTACGTGACCCTCGCGGGTGGAATGGTCGAGGGCATTGCCGCCGATCGGACGGGTTCGGGCCCCGTTGGCCTCGGTTCGACGTCGTACGCTGCGGACGTCGGGCCCACGAGTCAGTTCGTCGCGTCCGGTGGCCCCGCCGAAGTGCGCATCTACGACGTGAGCGCGGCGTCCGATCCCGGCGGATTCAACGGCTTCCCGGTCGACCCGGAGGCGGTGCTCGGCCTCACGGGACACGCATGGGCGCTTCGGAGCTCGCCTTCCGGGGATCGAATTGCCGTGGTTGTCGGGATCGCGGACGATGCGTGGCAAGACCTCGAAATCGTCAACGTCCCGCCTCTGACCCGCGTCCGGCCCCTCGCCCCCGCGGAGCGATTCATCCGCCAATCCGTCTTCGACGTCGTGGGCCGGATCATCGACTTCCGAATGATGACGGACCTCTCGGCAACGGTGTCGCTCAACGGAATTTCGACTCCG
>DATMDM010000164.1:0-2909 GCA_035557795.1 Thermoplasmata archaeon
CGTGATCATGTTCTTGACGAAGTCCCGGTGGCCCGGGGCGTCGATGATCGTGAAGTAGTACTTGTCCGTGTCAAAGCGCTTGTGCGCGACGTCGATCGTGAGGCCGCGCTCCCGCTCTTCCTTGACCTGGTCCATGACGAAGGCGAACTCGAACGTGGCCTTGCCCATCTGCTCGGCGAGCTTCTTCAGATTCTCCAGTTCGTGCGGGTCGATGTTCCCGGTGTCGTAGAGGATCCGGCCGACGGTCGTCGACTTCCCGTGGTCGACGTGGCCGATGAACACGAGGTTGAGGTGTGGCTTCGCCGGCATGGTTTCTACCCTGTAGGTCGCACCCTATCATCCTGTCATATTTATGCTTTCCTGACCCGCGCGATTTTCTCCATAGGAACGAGCGCATGGGGACGGACCGACTTACTCTCCGCCGAAGCGGAGGCCGGCCGACTCGATGACATCTTCGTGGGACCGCGCGATCTCCGACTTGCTCGTGCGGCGCAGGTCGACGAACGCCAACTCCTTCCACGCCGCGGGATTGCGAACGTCGGCGGCAGCGATCTCGCCGTGGAACAGGAATTCGATGTCCCAATGGTGCGCGACGGCGGGGAAGCGCCTCGGGCTGTAGACCTCGGAGACCACTTTGGGAACCGAGAGCCGGAGATTCGGGAGGTCGAGTTGCTCCTTCGCGATCCTTCGGGCGGCGTCGTCCGGCGATTCCTGAAAGATGAGGTGGGAAGACGGAAGCATCCAGCCGCGGGAGTGCTCCTCGACGCGCTTGGGATCGAGGGCTCCGATGTGATCCCACGGGGCCTCGCGGTTCATGTGACCCATCAGAACGTTCGTGGGACGGCCGGCTTCTGTCACGATGAGAAATGCGGAGAGGCAGAGGCCGTCCTGCGGAATCTCCGTGACGCTGAACGCGGCGGTGCTCGCGGATTTGTTAAACCGACAGAATCGTCGGTCTGTCGTCATGGTCCGCGCCGGGAGCCCATAGCCCGGACGTCTTTATGAACTTGCCATCTTCACCGGGGCGAACGATGCGCAGGTGGCGGGAAAACGCGGCGCAACGAAACGGAGTGAAATGCGGAGCCACCGCTATTTCCGAACGAGGAACTGGACGTCCGCATGAGCCCACGCGCGTGCGTTCGTCCATGGGTCGCCATCGTAGACCTCGCGCGAAGGTCCGATGCGCTGGACCTGTTTCTCCTTCTTCCGCCAGCGGAGCCAGTCGCTCAATCCGTGATACACGAGTCGCGCGGACACTTCGTCCGGGTTGAACGTGACGCTCGCGACCGTCTCCGGTTTAAGCTTCTTGATCCGAATCCGTCCCTCGCCTTTCGCGGGGCCCTTGATTTCGAGGTCTGCCTCCCATCGCCTCCGGTTGTCTGGCCGGCGGGAGTACGGCCCGTCGAGCTCTCGGAAAATCCACTTCCCCGTGCGGATGCCGCGACGCTTCGCCCAGGCGACGAGCGAGCGGAACTCCTTGCGAAGGTGTTGTTCGCCATACGGACCGACGTACTGGATGGCCGCGACGTTGTATCCCGTAGTTCGCTTGAATTTGAAATCGACCGTCATGGACTCCCTGCGGGCAGACGGCGACGACCGTACTTATGATTTCGGTGAAGGCCTCAGGTCCTGCGCGATCGCGGCGCTCACGCCGCGTAATACGCTTCGTCGTACGGCTCCGGCGGCAGGCCCTTCCGGGTGCGGATCGTCCGCACGACCTCGGACTGCAGATTCGGCGGGACCGGTTCGAAACCGCTGTTCTCCGTCGACCAGAGCGCGCGCCCTTGCGTCGCGGACCGGATAGCGGACGCGAAACCGAACATCTCCGCGACGGGCGCCTTCGCGTGGATGACCGTGATCTCGCCTTCCTGGTTGATGTCCTCGATCACCCCGCGTCGGCTCTGGATCTCCCCGAGCGCCGCGCCCATGAAATCCTGGGGCACGTTGATGAAGACCTTCTGGATCGGTTCGAGGAGGATGCGCCCGCCCTGGACCATCGCGCCGTAGATCGAAGATCGCGCCGCCGGGATGACCTGGGCCGGCCCGCGGTGGACGGAGTCTTCGTGGAGCTTCGCGTCGACGAGGCGCACCTTGAGCCCCATCGCCTTCTCGCCGGCGAGGGGTCCCTTGCTCATCGCCTCGATGTACGCCTCCTTGATGAGTTCCATCGTCTCGTGCAGGTACTGGATCCCTTTCGTCGCATCGATCAACATGTTCGTGTCGTGGATCCAGACGACGTTCTTCGATTCGTTGCGGTCCATGCCGAGCTCCTCGAGCTTCTTCGCGAGGGCTTTCGAGTCCTTGATCCGCTGGCCCGCGGCGATTTCTCCGGCCCGGATGGCCTGGACGATCTTGTCCTCGAGCGGCTCAACTTCCATGTAGAACCGGTTGTGCTTGTTCGGCGATTTGCCTTCGAACGGACCGCCCCTGCTGCGGACGCCCTCTCGGTACACGACGATCGGCGGGCTCGTGGTGACCGGGATCTTGTAGTCGTTCTGGACGCGGTAGATCGTGATCTCGAGGTGGAGCTCGCCCATCCCGGAGATCAGGTGCTCGCCCGTCTCCTGATTGATCTCGACCACGATACTCGGGTCCGCCTTCGCGATGAGCCGGAGGGCCTCGACGAGCCTCGGGAGGTCCGATGTGGACTTCGCTTCCACCGCGATCGTCACGACCGGGTCGGAGTAGTGGACGATCTTCTCGAACGTCTGCATGTCCTTGTCGTCGCTGACGGTCGAGCCGGCGATCGCGTCCTTCAGGCCGACGACCGCGACGACATTGCCGGCATCGATCTCGTCCACGGGAATCCGGTCCGGGCCGACGATCATCGCGACCGTCTGCGCGCGCTGGGGTTTCGGCATGCCGATCACCCAGAGCTCTTGACCGCGGCGGACCTTCCCGGAGAAGAG
>DATMDM010000165.1:0-11374 GCA_035557795.1 Thermoplasmata archaeon
CATCGAGCAAGAGGATGTCCTTCACCTCGCCGCTGAGGACCGCGGCCTGGATCGCCGCGCCGAGCGCGACACACTGCATCGGGTCGACCGTCCGCTCCGCGGGCCGACCGAGGATCTTCTCGAACCGGGATTGGACCGCCGGCATGCGCGTCGGCCCTCCGACCAGGATCACGTGATTGACGTCCCGGTACTGCCACCCGCCGTCCTTGAACGCCTGGCGGATGGGCGCGTCCAGGCGATTCAGCACGGGCTCGATCAACTGCTCGAGCTTCGCGCGGGTGACCTTCTTCTCCAGATGGACCGGCTGCCCGGACTTCTGGGCGATGAACGGCAAGTTGATCGTCGTCTCGGTCGCGCTCGTCAGCTCGATCTTGGCCTTTTCGCCCGCGTCGCGGAGCCGCTGCATCGCCTGCTTGTCGCTCGAGATGTCCACGCCATGCTCGGCGCGGAACTCGGCCACGAGCCACTGGACGATCCCGTTGTCCATGTCCATGCCGCCGAGCTGGGTGTCCCCTGCCGTCGCGATGACCTCGAAGACCCCCTCGCCCATCTCCATCAGCGTCACGTCGAACGTGCCGCCGCCGAGGTCGAGGACCGCGATCTTGCCTTCTCCTTTCTTGTCGAGGCCGTACGCCAGGGCGGCCGCCGTCGGCTCGTTGACGAGGCGGAGGACATCGAGGCCCGCGATCTTGCCGGCGTCCTTCGTGGCCTGTCGCTGGTTGTCGTTGAAGTACGCCGGCACCGTGATCACGGCCTGATTGACCGGCTGGCCAAGGAAGGCCTCGGCGTCCGTTTTGATTTTCCGGAGAATCATCGCAGAGATCTCCTGCGGCGTGTAATCCTTCCCCTCGATCCGGACCTTGTAGTCCGTCCCCATCTTCCGCTTGATTTGCATCACGGTCCGATCGGGGTTCAGGACTGCTTGGCGCTTCGCCGGTTCACCGACGAGGATCCCCTCTTTCGTGAAGGCCACGACGGACGGGAACATCTTCCCTCCGTACGCGCTGCCCTCGGCGCTCGGGATGATTCGCGGCGTTCCCCCTTCCATGTACGCGGCCTCGGAGTTGGTCGTGCCGAGGTCGATTCCGATGATCTTAGCCATTCGTTTCACCTCTGTTCTTGACGACGATGACTTGAGCGGGACGCAAGACGCGGTCGTGGAGCCGATACCCCTTCCGCACCACCTCTTTCACGGTGCCATCCTCCATCTCGGGGTCAGGCACCTGCTCGATGCAATCCATCTCGTACGGGTCGAAGGCCCGCCCTTTGGCGGGAATCTCCTGGAAGCCGACTTCCTGGAGGGCCTTGGCCAGATTGGCCCGTACCATCCGGACTCCCTCTCCCGCCTTACCTTCGAGCGCCGCAACCCCGGCGTCCATCTCGTCGAGGACTGGCAGGAGCCGGGAAAGAAGGAGCTCGTGGGCGAACTTGACGACGGTCTCTGCGTCGCGGTCCACCCGCTTGCGATAGTTCTCGAACTCCGCCTGGAGATACTTCAGCTTCGTCAGGAGCTCTTCGTTTTGGCGGCGCAGCTGGGCGAGTTCGTCCCGGGGCGCGGCCGCGTTCGATTCGCGAACGGTGGCGTCCGGCGCCTCGTCTTCGTCCTGCAGGGCGCGAGACTTCTCGTTCATCTCAGATACCTCTCTTGAATCGGATGCGATGGCCCCGGATTCGGCGGAGGCTCACGTCGAGCACGCCGTTCCGATAGGTTACGATGGCTGGGTCCGGTTCGACGGGCTGGGGCAGTTCGATCTCGCGATGGAACACCCGCCTCTCGGCGTCGAGCGCGTGGACCGTCAGCAGAGTCTGGGTCGTGGTGACTTCCAAGCTCTCGCGGGATGCGCCCCGGAGTTCCAAGGTGATGTAGATCCAGGAAGGGTCGACGACGATCTCCTCCGTGGGCTCTCGAGCCAAACGACTCTCGTCGGCAACGGGCGAAGGGGGACCCAGCGCCGGTGGACTCGCCCCTCCCATCGGAGGGAGACTCCGGTGCGCGTCGAGGCGCCCGACGATGCGGTCGATGGCGTCGGGGGAGCGGTCCTCCCCTTCGCCGGAGGGTTCCGAGACCATGGGGACCTCCGGGGCCCCGGAAGGGGCCCCTCAGAAATCTTCGCCTTCGCCCCCACCGTCGCCGCCTTCGCCGCCCTTGCCAGCGCCCGGGCCTGCGCCCCCGCCAGACCTGGCCGCGATGACGTCGTCAATCCGAAGCACCATGACCGCCGCGTCTGTCGCCGAGGAGATTGCTTGGCTCCCGACGCGAATCGGCTCGATCACGTTCTCTTTCTTCATGTCGGAGACTTTGCCGCTGAACACGTTGATCCCCGCGGTCTTGTTCCCCTTCTTGTGTTGCTGGCGCAGCTCGATCAGGATGTCGATGGGGTCCAAGCCCGCGTTCTCCGCGAGGGTCCGTGGGATGACCTCGACGGCGTCCGCGAACGCCTCGATGGCCATCTGCTCGCGCCCGCCGACGGTCGACGCGAAGTCGCGCAGGGCCAGGGCGATCTCCATCGCGCTCGAACCGCCGCCGGTGATGACCTTGCCGTCCTCAATCGCGACCGCGACGACGCTGGTCGCGTCCTCGAGGGACCGCTCGAGCTCATCGACCACATGCTCGGTGCCACCGCGCAGGAGGATCGAGACCGCCTTCGGGTTCTTGCATCCCGTCACGAACGTCATCTGATCGTCGCCGATTTTCTTCTCGTACACCTGCTTCGCGAAGCCGAGGTCGTCCTTCGACAGCTCATCGAGCTTCGTCACGACCTTGCCTCCGGTCGCCTTTGCGAGCTTCTCCATGTCCGACTTCTTGACCCGGCGAACCGCATAGATCTCCTGCTTCGCAAGGTAGTGCTGCGCGAGGTCGTCGATGCCCTTCTGGCAGAAGATCACGGTCGCGCCGCTCTTCCTCACGATCTCGACCATGCGCTTCAACATCGCCTCTTCCTCGTTCAGGAAGGCTTGGAGTTGGGTCGGGTCCGTAATCTCGATCTTCGCATCGATCTCGGTCTTCTTGACCTCGAGGGCTGCGTCGACGAGGGCGATCTTTGCGTCCCTCACCTCGCTGGGCATCCCGGGGTGCACGCGTTCCTTGTCGACGATGATGCCGTCGACGAGTGTCGTGTCCGCAATCGAACCGCCCTGCTTCTTCACGATCTGAATGTTATCATCGTCGACGAAGTACGAACTGTCGGCTCGCTGCTCGGCGACCGTCGTCACCGCCTTCACGGCGATGTCCGCCAAGAGCTCCTTGTGGCCGCTTGCGGACTTGGACGACATCGAGGTCATCGCGACCTTCTTCAGGGTGTCGACTTCCTTGATCGAAATCTTCGACGCGACCTTCTCGAGAACCTCGTGGGCCTTGTCCGAGGCCTGGCGGTACCCGGCCGCGATCACGGTCGGATGGATGTTCTGGTCAATCAGGTCCTCCGCCTTCTTGAGCAGCTCTCCTGCCAAGATGACGGCCGTCGTGGTGCCGTCGCCGGCTTCCTCGTCCTGGGTCTTCGCGACCTCGACGAGCATCTTGGCCGCGGGGTGTTCGATGTCGATCTCCTTGAGGATCGTGACGCCATCGTTCGTGATGACGACGTCCCCGAGGCTGTCCACGAGCATCTTATCCATTCCGCGGGGGCCCAAGGTCGAGCGCACCGCGTCCGCGACTGCCTTCGCGGCCGCGATGTTGTTGAACTGCGCTCCCTTGCCGCGCTCGCGGCGCGTCCCTTCCTTCAGGACCAGAATCGGCGTACCTGCTGGCATCATGTAAGTTCCTCCGAATATTGGATTCGGACGCTTGGCTATGTTGAGACTTCTATATAAGCATAGCGTCAGAGCCCCCGAGGGCCACCGTTCCGGCGGCCCGGGAGGAACCGCCCCCATAATTCTATATCAAGAAAGCGGGTAGGTCGGCCCCGTGAAGGAGCTTCTCCTCGAGCTCGCGGAGGCCGTCCAGCATGCGGTCGCGGAGCTCGTCGACGACCCTGCCGAGGTCGTGGGCCGCGGCGCCGACGGCGCACCGAGCACGCGAATCGATCGGGTGGCGGAGGCCGCGGTCCTCCGGGTCCTCGATTACGAAGACGCCCGCCTGAACGTCCTGAGCGAAGAGGCTGGCTTCATCGACCGCGGCGGAGACTCGACCCTGGTCCTCGATCCGATCGATGGCACCCACAACGCGCTCCGAGGTGTGCCGGCGTATTCGGTCTCCATGGCGATCGGCCGAGCGCACCTTGCCGACATCGAGGAAGGGCTCGTGCGGGACCTGGTCTCGGGCGCGACGTACTATGCGGCGAAGGGCCACGGCGCGAAACTGAACGGCCGACCGATCCGGGTTCACGCGTACGATCCGAAGGACCTTCTCTTCACCGTGTACCTCGGAAGCAACGCCCATCCGGACGCCGCACGCGTCGCCCGTATCGCGAGGCGCGTGCGGAGCCTCGGCGCGGCATCGTTGGACCTCTGCCTCGTGGCCCGGGGCGCGGCGGATCTGTATTACATGCACAGCGCAATCGCCGACACGAAGCTCCGCGCGGTCGACATCGCCGCGGGCACCTTGATCGTGCGGGAGGCCGGCGGGCTCGTGCTTGACTTGGACGGCCGAGACCTCAACCTTCCCCTCGAGTCGAAGGCGAGGACGGATCTGGTCGCGGTCGGGGACCGGCGGGCCTGGGAGGCGATCCTATGAAGATCGGCATCACCGCGAATCCGCACATCCCGAGCGCGTTGGACTCCGCGAAACACGTCGTGGCGCGGCTCGAGCCAGCCAACGACGTCGTCCTCGAGTCGGATTTGGCACGGGTCTTCGGCCGCAACGGCATGCCGCTCGCGCACATGAAAGCGGAGGTAATCCTCGCGATCGGCGGGGACGGCACGATCCTCCGCGCCCTCCAGCTCTCCGACTCGAAGGTCCTCGGGATCAACTCGGGGTCGCTCGGGTTCCTCGCCGAGGTCTACGCGGAGGAGGTGGACGAATACCTCGACCGAATCGTGCGCGGGGACTACAAGGTCGAGGAGCGAATGCGGCTCAAGGTCACGGTGGACGGCGAGCGCATGTTCGACTGCACGAACGAGGCGGTCGTCCACACGGCGCACGTGGCGAAGATCCGCCATTTCGAGATCCGCCTAGGCGAGGAGATGGTGGAGCGGGTCCGCGCGGACGGCGTGATCGTCGCGACCCCGACCGGCAGCACGTCGTATTCCATGTCCGCGGGCGGGCCGATCGTGGACCCTCACCTCGACGCGATCATCGTGACGGCGATCGCACCGTTCAAGCCGGCCTCGCGTCCGCACGTGTTCCCCGCCGCGGCCCAGGTCCACGTCCGGCTGGGGAAGCCGAGAGAGTGCCTGCTCGTAATGGACGGGCAGCACGAGTCGACCCTGAAAGGGACGGAAGACGTCGTCTTGACCGGATCGGAGCGTCGGGCCAAGTTCATCCGATTCCAGGACGATTTCTACCGACGAATCGAGGAGAGGCTGTCCCGGCAGTGAGGACGTCCGATGAAGCGCGTCACGGCGATCGCCCGCAAGACCCTCCGGATGATCCTGGAGGCGTCCCGCGACATGTATCCTCGCGAGTTCGGCGCGATCCTTCGAGCCGAGGAGGGCATCATCACGGAGCTCATCCTGGTCCCCGGGACGGTCAGCGGCAAGCGTCACGCGATCTTCCAGCTCCACACACTCCCCGCCGACTTCTCGGTGGTCGGCACGGTCCACTCCCATCCGAGTGGCGTCTACGAACCGTCGGACGAGGACCGCGCCCTATTCAACAAGTTCGGCGGGATCCACCTCATCATTGGCTATCCGTACACCGAGGACTCGTGGGCCGCGTGGACGAACAAAGGGCAGCGGACCTCGCTCAAGGTCGTGACGTAGCGCCCTCGCGTCCATCGAGGACCGCCCGATAGACGCTCTCGATCCGGTCCGTCACGAGCTCGATCCCGAACGATTCGAGGACTTTCTCCCGGCCCCGCTGACCCATCACGCGCCGCGCCTCCGGGTCCCCGAGGAGGCGTCGGATCTTCTCGGCGAGGTCCCGCGCGTTCATGGGTTCTGCGAGGAGTCCTTCGCGGCCGTCCTCGATCACTTCTCGAACGCCTGGGATGTCGGCGACGATGACCGGTTTCGCGGTCGCCATCGCCTCGAGGGCGACGATCCCGAACGCTTCGAGCCGGGACACGCTCGGCAGCACGAAGACATCGCACGCCGCGTAGACCTTGGGGAGATTCTCCTCCGAGACGCGTCCGAGGAAGCGGACTCGGTCGGCCACGCCCATGGTACCGGCGAAGCGTTTCATCGCCTCGAGCAGCGAGCCTTCGCCGACGACCAGGAACCGGGCGTCAGGCACGAACCGCGCGGCCTCGATGAAGTGCTCGACTCCCTTGTGCGGGACGATCCGCCCGACGAGGAGCACGACAGGAACGCCGGGAGGAATCTTCAGGCGCTCGCGGACCCAGGTGGCGTCGACATCCGGGCGGAACCGGCGGTGGTCGACCGCGTTCGGGACCACGACCGGGTTATACCGCCAGACCGAGCGGCTCGTCGCACCGTAGGTCCGCGTCGTGACGAGGACCTGGTCCGCATTCCGGAGGGTGGACGCACCGAAGCTCCGCCGGTACACGGATTCGGCAAAGATTCCCCAAGCGGAAGGCAGGTCGACGTCGCAATGGTACGTGACCACGTACGGAATCCCGCGTTCACCGGCGACCGCGCCGGCGTAATGGGAGGCGAGGGGCGGCGGCGAATGGGCGTGGACGACATCGACCGGAAGACTGCGAAGGTTCGCTCGCATCTTCGGCGTGATGGGAGTGCGCATGAGGATGATTCGAGGCTTCACGCGGACGACCTGGAAGCCGTCGAGGCTTTCTTCCGCAGGGAGGGACGGGTCGTGGCGCGATGTGACGACCGTCACCTGGTGGCCGCGCGTCGCAAGCTCCCGGGAGAGGGAGCGCACGTGGCTCTCGACGCCGCCAAGATGCGGGAAGAACCACGGCGTGACCTGGGCAATCTTCATCCCCGCACCTCAGAAAATCCGGCTGCGGGGCGCGATGTTCCCGCGGGCGTGAGAGCCCGGACCGAGGAACGATTCCTCGCCGATGATCGTGCCCGCGTCGATCGACGCATTGATCCCGACCTTTACGTCGTCCCCCATGATCACCCCGAGCTTCCGGAGGCCCGTGTCGACCTCTGTTCCCCTCCATACGACACGGATCGGCGCCTCATCGAGGCGGAGGTTCGCGACTTTTGTCCCCGCCCCGAGATTGCAGCGCTCTCCGAGGATGCTGTCCCCGACGTAGTTCTGATGGGGCACGTGGACGCCGGCCATCAAGATGGAGTTCTTCACTTCACACGCGTTGCCCACCTTCGTCTTCGGGCCGATCGAGGTCGACGGCCGGATGTAGCAGTTCGGGCCGATCTCGGCATCGGCACCGATGACCGTGGGTCCTTCGATGTACGCGCCCCGCCGGACCCGCGCGCCCGCTTCGACGAGGACCTCGCCGACGAGGGTCGCGCCCCCGTCCACGTCCGCGTGGTTCGCCCCTTTTAGCGGGGCGAGAAGGGCAGCGTTTGCACGGAGGAGGTCCCACGGCCGGCCGACGTCAATCCATTCGCCCGGGAGGCGGAATCCGTAGACGTCCTGCTTCTCCATCAACGCACGGATCGTATCGGTGATCTCGTACTCCCCTCGAGGCGACTTTGGGGTCTTGTCGATGAGCGGAAAGATGTCCTCGTCGAAGATGTAGATGCCCGCGTTGATCAGGTTCGTCTTCGGCCGACGGGGCTTTTCCTCCAGGCCGGTCACCTTGCCATCGTTCACCTCGACGACCCCGAACGACTGCGGGTTGGAGACCTCTGCCAGGGCGATCACGGGAGCGCGGACCTTTCCGTGGTGGGCGATCATCGCGGCGAGCGCTTCGCCGGAGACCACGACGTCGCCGTTCACGCTGAGGAAGGAGCCGGTGACGTGGGACCGCATGCATCCGATCGCATGGGCGGTCCCGAGCCGCTCCGTCTGTTCCTCGTACGCGATCGAGAGACCGAGCGCTTCGCCGTCGCCAAGGCTCTCTCGGATCCGATGGCCTTGCCAGCCGATGAGGACGGCCACCTGCGAGATGCCCGCGGAACGCAGCGCCTCCAGGGTGTGTCGGAGAAACGGCTTGCCGGCCACCGGAAGAAGGGGCTTCGGAAGATTGGCCGTGAGGGGACGCATCCGGGTGCCCTCTCCGGCCGCGAGAACCACGGCCTTCATTCGGTGGCACCTTTCGCGCTCGATAGGACCGCGGAATATATCTCGTTTGCTCTGGTCGCGTCCCGCGACTCGGCAGTCAGGCGAATCTTCGGCTCGGTCCCGGAGAAACGGACGAGCGACCAGCCGTCGTCGAACTGGAGCCGCCATCCGTCGACGGTGCTGACGTGCCCGCCGAGTGCCCGCAGGGCCGCGTCGAGTCGGGATTCGATCGTCTTGCGTTTCGACGGATCGTACGCGACCGATCCGCGAAGGACGGGATATGAGGGGATTTCCTGCACCATCACGTCGAGGGGGCGGGCCGCGACCATCGTGACGAGCCGCGCCGCGGCGTAGACGCCATCCGGACACAGCGTGGCCTTCGGGAAGATCCAGGTCCCGGAGGGCTCGCCTCCGAAGTCGGCTCCTCGACGCTTCAGCTCTGCGGCGACGTAGACGTCTCCGACCCGCGTGCGCCAGATTTTCGCCTTCGGAAGGAGATCGTCGAGGACCATCGATGCGTCGACCGGCACGACGAGGCCGCGTCGAACTTCTTCGCGAGCGAAGAGGGCCAGGAGCGTGTCTCCTCCGACGAATCGTCCTTCGCGGTCGACCGCGACCATGCGATCGCCGTCGCCGTCGTGGGCGATACCCAGGTCCGCACGGACCGCGCGAACGGTCGACGAGAGGACCGCGAGATTCTCCTCGAGCGGCTCGGGATCTCGACCGGGGAAGTGTCCGTCCGCCTGGGCGTTGATGGCTATCACGTCGCAGCCCATCTGCCGCAGGAGGAACGGGGTGATCGTCGAAGTCGCACCGCACGCACAGTCCACGACGACGCGCAGTTTCGCGGTCCCTAGGTCTTTGAGAATCGCCTCTACGTGCTGCTCGACCAGATCGGGCCGAGACGAGACCAAGCCAACGTGGTCCCAAGACGGCACCGCAGGACGCGCACGGTCAAGCGCTTCCTCGATCTCCCGTTGTTGATCCTCGTCGAACGCCATCCCGTCCGGATTCCACAACTTGATTCCGTTATACGGGGCGGGGTTGTGAGAGGCCGTGACGACCGCGCCGCACGCGAACTCGCGGGCTCCGCGGGCCAAGGTCGGCGTCGAGACCAGCCCCGCGTCGATCGCAGGCGCGCCGGAGGAAAGGACACCGGCGGTGAGCGCCTGGACGAGCATCGGCCCGGTGACGCGGGGATCCCGCCCGACGATCGTGCTCCCGTAGACTTCTCCGAGGATCATCCCGACATGGAGGGCGAGCTCGGGGGTCACGTCGACGTTCCCCAATCCGCGAATCCCGGAGGAACCGAACCGCGGCACCAATCGAGATACTGCGCGCGCAATAGAAAGTCTCTCGCGAGCCGCCCGCGCCTCCCTGAAACAACCATTATATAGCGACGTCCGGATTGCAAACGCGCGCGAGTTGGACCGCGCCCAGGAGGGATCGGATGGTCATGGAGCCCGTGAGCGTCGAGGAGGCCATCGAGAAGGCAAAGAAGAAGGGTCTCCGGCCGGGCCGCGTCAAGGGGACGGACGGGATTCAGTTCACGAAAGGTCGGAACAACCGGATCGAAGTCATCACCTGGGATGAATTCCGGACGACGCTCGCGGACCGACAACTCGAGGTCTTCGATTCGAACGGCTTCATGAAAATCATGAAGCGCCAACGCTGACGCATGGAATGCCAACACGTCGATGCGTCTAGTCTCGCGCGCGCCCGCAGTACGGGCACACCTTCCAATCTGGGAGGAGAGCCGCGCCGCAACCCTTGCACGGCGGCGGCATCGCAGGGGTCGCCTTCGCGATGGGTCTGCTCGGTGCCATCGAGAGGAACTGCCAGAAGGCGAGGATGAGGTTCCGTGCGTCCGTTTCGTATTCCGAATAGGACACCGCACCGCCGAGGACCGCGACGGGCAGGAGCAGCACCGCGGTCACCGCGCCGGCGATGAGACCTTCTTCCGTGATCTGGGCGCTGAACGTCAGATCGACGTTGCATCCGCCCGCGGGGTCGTCCACGATCAGGTCGAGCTCGCGGCGCAATCCGATCCGCGAGTAGTACGAGGACCCGCGGAACCGGTACGGTCCGGTCTTCGTGAGATGGAATCCCTGGCGCCCCCACCAGTCCCAGGATTTCGCCCATACGTCATCGCGGCGGAGTCCGGGGAAGGATCGCACGTCCCGTTTTTCGAACATGTCGTCCGTGCAATGAAACCGGAGCGCTTAGGTCTTGCGTTCCTTTCGCTGTCCACCATAAGATTATTACGAGTCCACGAAATCGCGTCCGGCTGCGTCGTGCGTGGGTGGCCCAGCTTGGTCAAAGGCGCAGGGCTCAGAATCCTGTCCCGTAGGGGTTCGCAGGTTCAAATCCTGCCCCACGCATCTTGTCGAGACGCGGCCCGGCCATTGCCACCCCGTTCCATTCCTGGACATCGACAGCAGGAGCGGTCCCAGCCGCGGCAAGTCGCGGGGGCATGAAATCATCTCAACTCTCGAGTGGAGCTTCCTGGTGGCGGCCACCATCTTCAACGGCATCCTGGCGGGCGGCAGTCTGATCAAATCCGTGGTGGAACTTCCGGCTCGCCGAACGATCGGACTCCCTGCCATGGCGGCCTACCATCGGGCCGCGGACCTTCACACCGGCTTCTGGATCTACCCTGCGCTGGGTCTAGGTGCACCGGCCCTCACAATCGCATTCGCGATCGCCTTCGTGGTCGACCCGGGTGCACCTGTCGCCGCCGCTTCGTTTGGGTACTTCGCCGCAGCGCTCTCGGTGGCCCACGTTTTCGCGACGACCCGCGCGGCCCCGAACTTGCTCAAGCTCCGCTCCGGGATACCTGAGGAGGCGATCCTCGTAGACATCTACCGTGCGTTTACGAGATGGCAGACGGTCCGGGCAATCCTTCAGCTCGCGGCGTTCGTAACCGTCGTGCTGGCGTTGGCCTCCCTCGCTCCTCTCGGCCAATGAACGAAAAAGGGGGTCGGATTGGTCCTCAGAGCGACGGACGAAAGTGGACGTTCAACAGGAAGTGACTGGGGGTATCCGACGGCCGGTTGTGGCCTCCGACGGACCTCTTTGTGCCGTAGCCATGTGAATTCCTATAACAATCGAAGTCGCCCGCGGACGACACCACGTCGGGAGGTACTATATGTCACGGCTATA
>DATMDM010000166.1:0-68954 GCA_035557795.1 Thermoplasmata archaeon
TCCCTCCTCGGACGTCTCATGGGCGGGCTTCATCGGTGCGCCGCACGCGTCGCAGGCCGCGATCCAGCCATCGAACGCCTTCCCGCACGTCGCGCAGACCGCCTGGTCGGGTCGCAGGATCGTATTGCACCGAGGGCACACGGGTTTCGCCGACCGGAACCCGCAGACGAAGCAACGGCGCCGCACGAGGGAAGGAGCTTCCCGGCCCGGCTTAAGCGCTGTTTCGTAATTATCTCAGGGCGAAAGCCACCGGAGTACTTTCGGCCTTCTCCCTCCGGAAGTCCTTCATATCGTCCGGGCGTGGGACGTCGTCGCCGCTGTGGAGGTCCGTCTTGGAAACGCTCGTGGCACCCGTCCCCGTGTCCCCGAGCGCCGTCCGAATCCCATGGCCCTTCGATCGCGTGCGCGAGGGCCAAGCCGACTTCCTCGCGGACGCTCGCTTCGCGATCGCGGACGGCCGACACCTCCTCGCCCACGCTCCGACCGGGATTGGAAAGACCGCGGTCGCCTTGGTGGCGTCCCTCGAATACGCGCTCCGCGCGAACAAGCTCGTCCTATTCCTGACGTCGCGGCAGAGCCAGCATCGCATCGCGATCGAGACCGTCCGCCGGATCGAAGCGAAAGGACCGCGGATCGCGACGGTCGACCTGATCGCCAAGCAGTCGATGTGTCTCCAGGAAAGCGCCCCCGCGTACGGCCGCGCGTTCCACGAGTTCTGCGATCACAAGGTCAAGTCGCGGACGTGCGGGTTCTTCACGAGGGACAACTCCGCGGTCGTCACCGCGGTCCTCCAACGCACACTCCACGTGCAGGAGCTCGTCCGGGCGAGCGGGGCGTGTGGCGTCTGCCCGCACAAAGTCGCGATGGATGCGGCGTCGCGGGCGAACTTGGTCGTGTGCGACTACAACTATCTGTTCAGCGAGATCCTCGAGCGCTTCCTGCCTCGGCTCGGCCGTTCTCTGGACGACCTCGTGTTGATCGTCGACGAGGCCCACAACCTCCCAGACCGGATTCGGGCCCACCTGGGCGGCGACCTGCCGGTGCACGATCTCCTGAAGGCCGCGAAGGAAGCCCGTTCAATCGACGGGGAGGTGGCCCATCGGCTCGTCGGCGTCGCGAAGGCGATCGAGCATTTCTTGCTCGTCGTGCGGTCCGAGCGCGTGGCCCGGAAGGAAGAGCTCCTCGACCTCGTCGAGGAAGGGCTCGCGAAAGGCCGCGGCGGATCCCTCGGATACACGGACTTCGTCGAGATGGTCGCCTTCGCCGGCGAGGACGCGGTACGGCGCGGCCTCCCCTCCACGTTGCCCGAAATCGCGGAGTTCCTCACCCGGTGGAGGGAGCAGGACGTCGGCATCCTCCGGCTCGTGGTCCCGGGCCACGAAGGCAAGTTCGCGTTCCGGCTGATGGACCCGAGCGTCTTGAGCAAGCGCGTGTTCGACCGGGTGCACGCGAGCGTGCTGATGTCCGGCACCCTCTATCCGGCGGAGATGTACGCCGACCTCCTGGGGATCGACCTGGCTCGTCGCATGATCCGGACGTACGGGTCTCCGTTCCCGAAGACGAACCGCCTTCTGCTTGTCCACCCCGAGCTCACGACGCTGTACGCCAAGCGGAGCCCGCAGATGCACGACCGGATGGCGCAACAGATCGCCGCGATCGCCGCCGCGGTCCCAGGAAACGTGGCGCTGTTCTTCCCGTCGTACGAGCTGCTCGAAGAGGCCCACTCGCGGTTCCTGGCACTCCGCGTCGGAAAGAGAATTTTGGTCGAGCGACCCGAGTGGACGAAGGCGCAACGCGATGGGTCGATCGAGGCGTTGCGCGTCGCACGCGGAGAGGGCGGCGCGGTCTTGTTCGCCGTCCAAGGCGGCTCGCTCAGCGAAGGCATCGACTACGAGGGCAACGTCCTCGCGGCGGTCGTCGTCGTGGGCCTCCCGCTGAGCCCGCCGAACGTCGAGGTCGAAGCGCTGAAGGACTACTACTGCCGCAAGTTCGGATTCGCGAAAGGATACGACTACGCCTACGTCTTCCCGGCGGTGAACAAGGTCCTCCAGGCCGCCGGACGCCCGATTCGGAGCGAGCGGGATCGTGCCGCGATCATCCTGTTGGAGGGACGCCTTCTCGAACCGCGGTATGCCCGCTGCCTGCCGCCGGACTTCGATCCGAGGCCGTCTAGGAAGCCCGCGCCCGAGGTCCGAGCATTCCTCGAAGCGTCGTGACCGAACAGAAGCGGCTGAGGATGTTCGTCTACGACCGGCGCCGGTGCGCAGGGCGGGCCAACCATCGTCGAAAATGGATGAGCCGTTCCCGCTCTTCGTAGCCGATTGCGAGGTGAGCCCGAAGGCTGACCTCGTTCTCGAGCAGACAATCGGATCCCATCTCGGTGCAACCGCGTTCGCGGGCCCAGCGTTCCGCGGTGCGGACGAGCCGACGACCGACTCCGTGACGACGGACGTCGGCGTCGACGTACCAGCCCTCGACGTAGCCGACCGGGCTCGTGTCGCACGCGTCTGCATGGGGGCGGATGGTCGCCTCCACGAACCCCGCGAGGCCCCTATCCGGGCGCGCCGCGACGTAGGCCACGGCTCCGTTCTCCCGGAGGTATTCGTCCATCTCTTTGCGGTGCCTCGCTGTGGTCTCTTCGGGCCAAAGTGCGTCGCGCATGCGCAGCCACTCCGGTCGATCGCCCTTGGTGGCGCGGCGGATGTGGAGCGCCCCCTTTTCCGGTTTGGTCATCGGTCACCCGATGGACGACGCGATGAAAGGTTTTTCTCGGTCGCCTCGCATCGCGCCGCGTGCTCGTCAAGCGGGGGGCGGAGGCCGAGCTCCGACGGACGGAGTTCCTCGGACGGGCCGCCATCGAGAAGCATCGCGCACCGAAGGCGTATCGTCTCGAGGGACTCGACGATGCCCTGCGCGGGTCTCGCATCCGGTACGAGGCGCGTCTCATGTCGGAAGCCCGAGCGGCCGGAGTCGCGGTGCCGATCCTGTACGACATCAATCTGGTCGAGAACAAGATCATCATGGAGTTCATCGACGGCCCGACCGCGAAGGACGTCCTCGATCGAGGCGGCCCTGCGGCCATGAAGGTCGCACGGGGAATCGGCCAGGTCGTCGGTCGCCTCCATCGGGCCGGGATCATCCACGGCGATCTGACGACCTCGAACATGATCGTCCGCGACGGCCGGATCGTGATGATCGACTTCAGCCTGGGTGGAAAGGACGACCGTGTGGAAGCCCGCGGCGTCGACCTCCACCTACTCAAGGAAGGCCTCGGGAGCGCGCACGCACGGGCGGCGTCGTACTATCGGGAGGCGCTCCGAGGGTATCGCGACACGATGGGGAAAGCGGCCGACGAGGTGATCGCGAAAGTGAAGGAGATCGAGTCGCGAGGTCGGTACACCTGATCGCCTTCGTCACGACGAACGAGGGCAAGTTCCGCGAGGTCTCGGCGAAGCTTGGCGAAGCGAATATCAAGCTGGTCCACGAGGATCGTTCCTATCCGGAGATCCAGACAGACCGTCTCGAGAAGGTCGTCCGGTTCGCGGCGACCGTCCTGGACGACCAGATCCGCGGGGACTACCTCATCGATGACTCCGGATTGTTCATCGAAGAGTTCGGCGGCTTCCCGGGCGTGTACTCGTCGTACGTATACAAGCGCCTCGGCTGCGCTGGGATCCTGAAACTGCTCCAAGGGGCCCGAAACCGCGCGGCTCGGTTCGAGACGGTGTTCCTCCTGCGGACGGCGGACGACCACGAGGTCTTCCACGGGGAATGCCGGGGATCGATTCCGGACCGGGAGCGCGGGAGCGGCGGATTCGGTTTCGATCCGATCTTCGTCCCGGATGGCGCGACGAAGACGTTCGCGGAGATGACCGTGAGCGAGAAGAACGCGGTATCTCATCGCGCGAAGGCCGTCGAAGCGCTGACCGAACGCCTCCGGTCGCGGAAGGAACGTTGATACGTCGTTACGAGTTGCGGCGACGGAGACCGTGGTCCGACCCAAAGTCGTCATCACCGGCGGTGCGGGGTTCATCGGCAGCCACTTCGCGGACGCGCTCGTGGGCGAGGCCGAGGTCGTTGCGATCGATCATCTGAAATCCGGGAAGCGCGCGAACCTCGCGCAGGCCATCAAGGCGGGGGCGACGCTCGTCAAACGCGATCTCCTCCAGGGCGACTTGCGTCCGATTTTCCGGCGGGCCGATGTCGTCTACCACTTTGCCGCAAACCCGGATGTCCGCCTGGACCGTCGAGGGACGAAGCCCACGATCGATGAGAACATCGTCGCGACGCATCGAGTCTTGGAAGCGTGCCGGGCGGCCTCGGTCCCGCGCATCGTGTTCCCCTCCACTTCGACCATCTACGGCGAGGCAAAGGTCGTTCCGACACCGGAGGACTACAGTCCGCTCGAGCCGATCTCCGTGTACGGCGCGTCGAAGCTCGCGGGCGAGGCGCTCCTTTCCGCGTACGCTCACACGTTCGGCGTTCAGGCGCTCGTCTTCCGTCTCGCCAACGTCGTCGGGCCGAGGAGCGGCCATGGTGTGGTCGTCGACCTTGTCCGCAAACTCGCGCGGAATCCCAAACGGCTCGAGATCCTCGGATCCGATCCAGGTACGGCGAAGTCGTATGTCCACCTAGACGATGTCATGACCGGGATCCGCGCCGGCGAACGGGGCCCGTCGGGACCGTTCTCCGTGTACAATCTGGGGAGTGCGGATGCGATTACGGTGCGAGCCCTCGCCGACGCGATCTGCGAGGAGCTCGGCCTCGACGGCGTCGAGTACGCGTGGACCGGCGGCGCGGGAGGTGGCCGCGGTTGGACCGGAGACGTGCGGACGATGCAACTCGCCGTTGACCGGCTGAAAAGGGCAGGATGGCGGCCGAGGAAGACGAGCGAACAGGCGGTGCGCGCGGCCGCACGGGATGCGTGGACCTCGATCCGCGAGCCGCGTGCCACGTAGGCGACAACGTATTTATCGCGTGTCCGGGTTCTTCCGCGCATCTGGGGCTGTGGGGTAGCTTGGTCTATCCTTCGGGCTTTGGGACCCCGCATTGGGGCAGAAGAGCCTGCGACGGCAGTTCAAATCTGCCCAGCCCCACTACAATTGTTATCGCGGCTGATTCTCCCAGACATCTCCAGACCGCAGGACTGTCCGGATGAGCTCGGCATCCTTGGTTTCGAATGTGAAGAACGCGTCGTGATCGAAACCGATGTACGCCGTGATCAGGTCGAACAGGGCTGCCCGAAGGGGTTCCGTGCCTGTCGCCTTTTCAACCAAATCCTGGATGCTTTGGAGGCTTAGCCGTTTCTCAGACAAGAGGGCGGCGAACGAGACGCCAGGCGAAGTCAAGCCGACGTAATCCACCGGCTGGGCACCGCTTTCCGCGATGAAAGCAGCGTATGGCTCGGGGTATTGCGCGATTCTTCCATTGTGTTCCCCGACTCCGTATCGACTGTCTAGCAGAAGGTGAGAATTCGTGAGCACCTCACTTGGAGGTCTTCCTGATATGAGCAAAAGACATGATGTAAATTCATTCCGGATGTTTTCGAGGGTTTTCCCCAAAGAGTTCATCTGCCTATCTCGGACGGGTCCGCTATCTCCTGGTTTGAATTCCCCCCATATCGAGTGGATCCCTCCGGGACTCAACGAATAGCTGTACATAACGAAGGGTTCGAAGTGCAATCGCGGTCATCCCCGAATTCGTATCTTCCGGAATAAGGATTATCCCTTGGGAAGCGATCAAGTAGTAAATTCCAAGTCTGCCCAGCCCCACTCCACGCGGCCTACCGGGAAATCGGATGCGGCGGAGGGAAGTCCATGGCACGGAAACCCACGACGGCAGAGCGGAGATGGCATCGGAAGATGGCCGCGGGGCTGTTCAATGAGGTCTGGCGGCTCTTGGAGAAGAAGCGCACGCCCGCCGAAGACGACCGGATGATCCACGCGGCGCATGCGTCTCGCTACCATTGGGGTGAGGTCGGGACCGCCGTGAATCGCGCGATCGGAGAGTGGCAGGTGTCTCACGTCTACGCGATCCTCGGTCGCCCGGAGCCTGCGACGTATCACGCAGTCCGCTCCCTCGCGATGTGCAAGGAAAACGGCATCAATGATTTCCCGCTCGCCTTCGCCTACGAAGCCTTGGCACGCGCCGACGCGGTCGCGGGGCGGAAGCGAGACCTCCGGCGGCATCTGGCCCTCGCGCGAGAGGTTGGCTCGAGGATCAAGGACAAGGAGGACCGCGACCTTCTGTTCCGAGACCTCAAGTCGATTCGACCCGGTCTGAGCCGTTGAGTTCCGCATTCCGTTTCGGCCCGAGTCGGGCCTCGTCGACGCGCCACACCCCCGCCGTGCCTCTCCAATCCAGCGTCGCACGCACGATCTCGATCGCGCGCTCGAAGGGAGGGGCGTCGAGGACGAGCGTCTCGAACTCCCCGCCCTCCCCGCATGGGTGGACGCCTCGGGTCTCCTGCATCCGGAGGAGATCCCGGATGACGCGATCGTCCCATCGCTTTCCGAGCCAGCCCGCATCGAGGCCTTCCGCCGACACGCTGGAAAAGGCGATGTCGAAGCCCGCCTCCAGATAATCGTACACGAGTCGCCTCGGGTCGCGGCGCCACAGCGGTGCGAAGACGCGGAGTCCGACCTCGTCGGCGATCCGATTCACCCGGGCGTGCTGGTAGTCCGACGCGATGGCCCCGACGATCACGCCATCCACGTCGATCCGGCGGAAGATCCGTCGCAACGCGTCGAGCTCGCCGTCCTCTCCCCTCGCGGCGGTCTCGTGGATCAGGGGGATTCGCATCGCCTCCGCCTGGAGCGGCGTGAGGTGCAGGTTCGGCGTGTGGAAAAGCATCGAGTCGCGGTCCTCCGGCAGGATCGAGAGCAGAAGCGTCACCTCCCAACCCCGTTGCATCGCGACGTAGGTCGCGTAGGTGGAGTCCTTGCCTCCGGAGAACAGGCTGGCCACGCGCACGCGAGTCGGAGGGCCATGGAGGGGAAAAGGCTTCGGGACCCGATGTTAACCTTGTTTAAGGTTAACCTAGACGCCGATCGTCGCGAACCATTTATGGCCCTCTCGCGGATTCCACCGCGTGCGCCTCGACGAGATGACCTCTGAGGAGTTCGCGGCGATCGCGAAGAAGGATCCCGTGGTCATCATCCCGGTCGGCGCGCTCGAGGAACACGGTCGGCACCTCCCCCTCGGCGCAGATGTGATTCAACCGCTTCACGTGGTCGACGAGGTCGCGCGGCGCACCCACGCCTACATCGCCCCCCCGATTCCGTACGGGGTCTGCACGACGACGCGGCCGTATCCGGGGACCGTCAGCGTCTCCGTCGACGCGCTCAAGGCCTTCGTGCGGGATATCCTCGCCGATTTCGTCCGCAACGGTGTGCGACGCGTGATGATCTTGAGCGGTCACGCCGGGCGAGAGCACATGATGGCGTTGCGGGCGGCCGCGCAAGAGGTCGTCGACGAAGGGACCGGACTCAAGGCGACCGTCCTGTCGGACTACGACATCATCTACGCCTCGCAGGGCCTCCTACCGGAGGGCGACGGCCACGCGGGCGCGGGGGAGACGTCCCGGATCCTGACGGCGCGGCCTGATCTCGTGAAGGGCACGAGTCCGGCCGGGAAGAACGAGATTCCTCCATACGCGGTCGTCGACGACCCGCGGAAGTACTGGTCCGGCGTCACCGGGGATCCGTCGAAAGCCTCGAAGGCTTTGGGACAGAAGCTCGATGATCTCGTCATCGGGGAGCTCGTGAAGCTCGTCGAGGAACTGCGCCGGAGGGCCTGACATGGCATCCCGAGACGAGTTGAAGCGGAACGCCGCGGAGGCCGCGTTGGCGTATGTCAAGCCAGGAATGGTCCTCGGTCTCGGCACCGGATCGACGGCGCGGCACTTCCTCGCGGGCGTCGCCCGGCTCGTGGCCGGCGGCATGGACATCAAGGGTGTGCCGACGTCTCTCGCGACTGCGGAGGAGGCGAAGCGGCTCGGGATTCCGCTGACCTCCCTCGAGGAGAGCTTCTGGCTCGACCTGACCGTGGACGGCGCCGACGAGGTCGACCCCAAGCTCGACCTGATCAAAGGCATGGGCGGCGCCCTGTTCCGCGAGAAGATCGTGGCCGCGGCGTCGAAGAAGTTCGTCGTGATCATCGACGACTCGAAGCTCGTCCGTCGCCTCGGCACGAAGACGCCGTTGCCCGTCGAGGTCCATCCGTTCGGCTGGAAGAACGCGGCCGCGGCGCTCGAGGCGCTCGGCGCCAAGATCGAATTGCGGAAGAACGGCGAGGAGCCATTCCGAACCGACAACGGGAACCACATCCTCGATGCCCACTTCGGCGCGATCCGGGGGCCCGCGAAACTCGCGGGCCGGATCTCGAGCATCCCCGGCGTCGTCGGCCACGGACTGTTCCTGAAGATGGCCCACGCCGTGCTGGTGGCGTCCCAGATGGGCGTCCGCACGCTCGAGCCTACGCGAACGACTTGAGCTTCTTGCGGTTCGCCTCGATCCGATCGATCTTCGCCTGTTCTTCCCGGTCGATTTGGGCGAGGATGTCCGCCCACGGGACACTGAGCCGGTACGAATGGACGGGCCGGCCTTTGCCTTCCTTCTTGATGTCCCTCTTGTCGACCCACTTCCGCCGCCGGAGTTCCTGCATCGCGATGCTGACTTCCGGTTGACGCAGGCCCGTGGCCTTCTCGATCTCCACCGACGTCGTCTCGTCGCGCTTCGAAAGGAATACGAGGGTCTTCGCGATGTTCCTCGACAAGCCGGTCTCGATCAGCAGGTCCACCAGCGTTTCGTCCCTCCGACTGAGGCGGACCTCCCGGCTCGTTGGAATTCCCCGCCATTTATTAATTTAGCAATATATATTTGTTGCGATGCAACTGGTGAACTCTCGTCGCGGAGCGTAGGATCGTGGTGTTCTGGGACCGCGATGGACCGATTCTCGCCGGCCGACGAAGCCGTTTCGCGGAGATGGACTCGGCGACCCAGGAACCCTCAAATAGCAGTTCTCCTCTGTATCGATGCTCGGTCGCCCCTCCATGAAGATGCCCCAGCGTATCCGCGGTTACTGTCCGTTCTGCAACAAGCACGTCGAGCTCGAGGTCGAGCGGGTGAAGAACCGCCCGCGGTCCGAGCTCCGGGCGGGCCAGCGGCGGTTCCGGCGGGTCACGGCCGGGTACGGCGGCTTCCCCCGTCCGAAGCCCGAGGGTCGCGAGAAGCCGACGAAGAAGATCCATCTCCGCTTCCGCTGCCGGGAATGCAAGAAGGCCCACCAGCGGCCGGGAATCCGCGCGAAGAAGTTCGAGCTCGTGGAGGTGCACAAGTGATCCCGAAGCCCACGAGTCGGTTCCTCCGGGTCAAGTGCGAGGATTGCGGCAACGAGCAGATCGTCTTCGACCGCGCCGCGAGCATCGTGTTGTGCCAAGTCTGCGGCGCCACGGTCGCGAAGCCGACGGGCGGGAAGGCCGTGGTCCGAGGCGAGATCCTGGGGGTCCTCGAGTAATGGCCGAAGCGAAGACGGCCCGGCAAGCGTACGAGTGGCCCGACGAGGGCGAACTCGTCGTCTGCACCGTCGCGAACGTGAAGAACTTCGGGGCCTTCGTCACCCTGGACGAGTACGAGAACAAGGAAGGCTTCATCCACATCGCCGAGGTCAGCTCGGGCTGGATCAAGTACATCCGAGACTACGTGCGCGAGGGCCAGAAGGTCGTCTGCAAGGTCCTAAAGGTCGACCAGGACAAAGGCCACATCGACCTCTCGCTCAAGGCGGTCAACGAGCACCAGCGCCGCGAGAAGATCCAGGAATGGAAGAACGAGCAGAAGGCGGAGAACCTCCTGGGCATCGTCGCGACGCGCCTCGGCAAGACGGTGGAAGTGTGCTGGGAGGAATTCGGGTACGCCCTCCTCGACTCGTTTGGCTCGCTCTATCGCGCGTTCGAAGAGAGCGTGATGGACGAGCACGCCCTCGAGGATGAGGGCTTCAAAGGACCCTGGGTGAAGACGTTCGTCGAGGTCGCCCGGGAGAACATCGTCCCGCCGCACGTCACGATCGACGGCTACGTCGAGGCGATGGACTTCTGTCCCGACGGCGCCGTGCACATCCGCGAGGCGCTCACGAAAGCCGTCCAGGAGAACGACGGCATCACGGTCAAGGTGCAGTACATCGGGGCGCCACGCTATCGGATCGTCGTGCGCGCGCCGGACTACAAGACCGCGGAAGAGGAGATCGAGAAGGCGGCGAATCGCGTCATCAAGGCGCTGACCGCGAAGGGCGGCGAAGCGAAGTTCCATCGGAAGGACTGAGGCGATGCGATCCGTCCTGAAGAAGTGCGGAGCCTGCGGTCGGTATACCCTCAAGGACGTGTGCCCGGCGTGCGGCCACGCCGCCGGAAATCCGATGCCGCCCCGGTACTCCCCGGAGGACCGCTACGGCGCGTACAGGCGCAAACTTAAGCGGGCCCATCAATTGGAGAGATGAGACACCATGGACAACATCGTGATCCGGTACCTCGACCATCCGAAGCTGGAAGACCCGATCTTCATCGAAGGCCTCCCCGGCATCGGGAACGTCGGCAAGCTCGCCGCGGAGCATCTGAAGGACGAGCTGAAGGGCGTCAAGTTCGCGGAGATCTTCTCGAAGTACTTCCCGCCGCAGGTCCTCGTCCAGGACGACGGCCAGGTGAAGCTCGTGAACAACGAGATGCACTATGTCAAGCGGAACAACGGGACGGACTTGATTCTCCTCACGGGGGACTACCAAGGGCTCACGCCGGAAGGGCAGTACGAGCTGAGCGACTTCATCTTGAAGGAGCTGAAGAAGCTCGGCGTGCGCCGCGTCTTCACCCTCGGCGGGTATGGGATGGGCCGCATGGTGACGAAGCCGCGGGTCCTTGGGGCCGCGACGGGCCTGGAGCTCGTGAAGGAGATGGAGAAGTACGGCGTCGTGTTCTCGCGGGGCGAGCCGGGCGCCGGGATCGTGGGGGCGAGCGGCCTGCTGCTGGGCCTCGGCCGACTATACGACATGAACGCGGTCTGCCTCATGGGCGAGACGTCCGGATATTTCGTCGATCCAAAGTCCGCGCAAGCGGTCCTTGAAGTCCTGACGAAGTATCTCGGGATCGAGATTTCGTTCAATGAGCTGGAGACGAAGGCGAAGCAGATCGACCAGATCACGTCGAAGCTGAAGGACATCGAGGCTGCGCCGGAGACGCCGGACAAGCGCGAAGACCTCGGGTACATTGGCTGAGACCGCGAAATCTCTATACGCCCGACGGGGCCTTATCCTCGCCATCGGGATGGGCGACGACGAGACGCGCAAGGCCTTTTTGAAAGGCTTCGAAGACGGCCTGAAGGCCGCGTGGCGAGAGATTGCCTCCCTGATGAGCCGTGGATATTCGTCGACGGAGCTGATGGTGTTCGCGAAGTCGAAGATGGCCGTCCTGTACCGCGACGTCGAGGCGATGGAGGCCCGGCTGCTCGACGAAGAGGGCATCCCCGTCGTGGGAGGCGGCGAAATGGTGGCGAGGAAAGACCTCCGCCGTCGTGGCGCATACCTCGTCCGCGAGCCGAAAGCGGAGCGCGTGTTCGAGTTGTTCGGGGATCTCCTCCGGGGCGAGGCGCGTGGCCTCTGCATTACCCGGATCCATCCGGACGACGCGCGCACGCGCTACGGCCTCGAGACCGCAGGTTTCATCTGGCTCTCGAAGTCCCCCGGTCAGAAAGGAAAGGACATGGCCATCGCCGAGCCCACGGCCCTCGTCGACATCGCGTCCGCGATCTCCGAGTTCGCCTCCGACGGCGGGAACGCCGCGGTCCTGCTCGAGGGGCTCGAGTATCTGATCTCTCAGAACGGCTTCCCGTCCGTGATGCGATTCCTCCAGAACGTCAACGAGAAAATCGTGATCAACGACTCGTACCTCTTGATTTCCGCGAATCCCGCGGCGATGAAGGAGCAGGAATACACCGTCCTCGCCAAGGAAGTCGCGGGCGAGGTCTGACGGATCAACGGGTCGACACCGCCGCGACCTTCGCGGTCTTGCGTCGCGCGACGCGCTCCGATTGCATCAAGGAGAGGAGCACGAGCACGGTCAGCACTTCGACGACTTTCGAGATGACACCGAGCGCATCGAGATCCTCGACGTATCCAATCGGCCACACGGAAACCGTTCGGGTGACGATATATGCCGCGATCAGGAACGCGGTCATTCCGAGCCACGCCCAATCCAGATCCTTGTGGGCGTAGGGGATGAGGAAGGCGGCCGCGAGTTGGAGACCCGAGAACACGCCGAAGAACGCTGCCGGGAATGCCTCTCCCAGATGATCGTTGAGCGCGTACAGGTGGAGGGACCCGTCGGCGAGGAAGAGGAACGAGACCAGGTACCGCTTCGCCATCTCGCCGTCACTCAGGATCTCCGGGAAGTTGTCGTACGCGACGCCGATCGTGGCGAAGGCGACGCCGAACATGGTGAGGAAGATGCGCAGCTGAAGGGTTCCCGTGCTGTGTCCGCCCGTGACCGTATTGAGCTCGAAGACGCCGAGGAGGTCCGCCAACCAGCCGACGATGATGACGAGGAACCCGCACACGAAAAACGACAATTCCGTGATCGTCGGCTTCTCGCGGCGCATTCCCGGCCGCCGAAGGTGGTTGCGTCCAAGAAGTTTCCGGTTTTTGCGCCTCCAGTGAGTTTCGTTTCCAAAAGCATTTATGGGATTCGGGACTAACCCGGCTTTCCGCTCCCGTAGTCTAGTCCGGTCAAGGATCGGGGCCTTTCGAGCCTCAGACGCGGGTTCGAATCCCGCCGGGAGCATGCTATTTTATATCACGCGGCTGGTCGATGCTTGTTGAGTTGAAACAAGGAGACGGCAGGCTTATGCGGTCACCCTCGGTAGCTCAAGGAAAAGCAAGTCACTAGGGGTAGGGAACCGCTGTGGATCTTTACGGACCGGGTTTCGAAGAACCCTTCGCGCTGGTCAAACGGCGCATATTCCGAACCGGAGTCCTGCAGGGGCTCCTCTTCGTCGCTGGAAGTCTTCCAACCGCGGTTGCGGGCGCAATCTACGGACTTTCCCCGGTCTTGGCGATCGGGATCTTGGGACTCGTCCTGAGTCTCTTGCCGTTTTCGGGCGCCGTTCGCATCTATCGCCGGCTAAGTGACCCGAGGGTAACGTCGGATGGGGTATACCTCCCGCTTCCGAAACGGTTCCTCGAAGGAGGATACCGTGTGCCTTCGGAAGCAATCGCCGGGGCTGAGCTCCACGAATCCCCGCCTAAGGCGTTTGTGAGCTTCGAGGTGAACACGGCAGAGGGTAGGCGGACGGTTGCCATCGAGAAGGGCCTGATCGTCAGCTGGCCTGCCTTCGTCCGGGCTCTCCATCTCCTCGGGATCAAGGGCGTCCGCGCACCGCACTCACCGCGGCCAGTGTCTGTGTTTGAGGACATGTTCAATCGATCGGGACGCCGCCGGTTGACGTACCTTGGTTTCGTCGGAGGCTTGGCCTGCAGCATTGTGGTCGGATTTTCCCTCAGGGTGAGCTTTACGCTCGTGGCGTTTGCGTTCTCGTCGCTTGTTTCGGTGCTAGTCGTCGCCCTTGCGCTTCTCTTAGCCCGGCGCGTTCCTCTTCACGTCCAAGTCGATGGGCAACATGTTTCGATCCGGTTGTTCGGGCGGTCAAAGCCAGTCCGGTTGCAGCTCCCGCAGATTCGAGTTGGGGCCGCTTGGGTGACAAGGTTGTCCGGTGGTTCACAGGTAACGTACGGTCCCCTGGACTCGGAAATCGTTCGTCGTTTGGAGTCCGTTGCAAGGCCGGAGGGAGACACTTGAGCCTCTCAGGTGGTTCGCGGTTCATCGCGATCCTTGGCCTCACTGTTTCGATCAGCCGCAACACAGTTGAAGGCGCGTGGCTTGGGCTCGTAATGGCTGGGATTGGTTTGCTCATCACAGTTGCCAACCAGGACATTTTTGACCTCAGCCCTGTTTCTCCTTTAAACGCCGTTGAAGAGGTTGTGAGTACGGTGGCGGTCGGAGCCGCCGTCGCGGCGTACTGGTGGACCACGCCGCCGGGGACCCGAAACACCGTGCAGGGGCACTACCTGTCCGTCGACGTGCCGGACGATTCGACGTCCGTGAACATCACGCTGCAGATGTGGTCCTACGACTCCAGCGGACACAACCAGCACTCGAACATCGCGATTGCCCAGGATTGCGAGACGGTCGGGGGCGTCCTCGTCTGCTATGATCGGTACGGTCCGGTGACGTTCCAGTACTACCTTCAGGCGCCATACCACTCCACGTGGTACAACTTCTCAGGCCACGACGGCGGCAGTCTTCAAGCCCTTCCACTCACCGTCATCGTCTCGACGATCGTGCCGTACCGGATCGGCACGTCCCTCATCGTGCCGGCAGACTATTCGGGGATTTACAACGTCACCGATTCCCAAGGGAACATCCTCGCGCGGCGCTACACGGGCGAACCGCGGTTCGTCGCGCTCCTGCTTAACGTGACGTCGATTGCGGGCACGGATCCGGAGGCGATCCTTGTCCCGCGGTCGTTGTTCTTCTCGACTCTCCTCTACTCATATCTGAACTCGACGAGTCCGCCGACCCTCGTGAGCCAGCTCTCGTATGGGCAGAACGCTACGACGGCGTCGGCGAACGCGGACGACCTGCAGGAAGTCCTCTACGGCAACGTCACCCTAGACGACTTCCTGACGATCGTCGACGACCTCGAGGTCAACGCGTCCGGTGGGACGATCGGCCGATCGTTCGTCTTCTCGATCAACGACGAGGTCGCAGGGAACCCGCTCTTCTACTCCCTCCCCGACCGCGTCGTGCGGCTCGTCGGCTACCTCCCGCCCCTGACGGCTTCCTCGTGGTCGTACACGTTCTGCACGTCGTCTTGCGGTCAACCCACGCAGAGGCCGTGGTGGGAAGCCGTCTGGAATGGCTTCGTGTCGGTCGTCACGGGCGTGGTGCAAGCGGCGATCGTCATCGCCGCGACCGCATTCAAGGCGATCAGTACCGTCCTCGCGCAGGTCGGCGCGTGGCTCGTGGCCGCCGGGAACGCGGTCAAGAGCGCGGTGCAAGCGGCGGCGAAAGTGCTGGGACAGGTGCTTGAATTCGTTACGTTGCTCGTTAGGCAGATGGTCCAAAAGCTCATCGGTCCGCTACTCGCCGGGCTGAGCGAATCGACATCTGAGACACGCCTATCGGTCCAGAGCGCGTACCCCTCAGCCCTACGGCAGTACCAAACCATGGGCTCTCTCGACCCTTCTACGATTCAGGGGCTCGTCAACGTTCTCGCCGGGAAATACATCTGGATCCTCCTCGGGCTGAGTGCCGCCGTCGTGGCGATAGGAATTGCTCTCTACCCGATCGCACCAATTGGTTTGGCAATCATGACCGTAGCGGGCGCTATCGCGGGTGCGCTACTCTTCAAGGCAATTACCGGCGTCGACTTCGCGCTGCCGGCGAAGACTCCGTCCGTTGGACTCATGAACCCATTCAGCAGTAGCGTCTCCGAGATTGCCTTAGCCTACGCCAACGCGGTGAGTCCGGACCCACAACTTGCCGACGAGCGGAAATCTGAGGCGGCTCTGGCGTCTATCGTTTTCGGTGCCTTCGCGGGATTCATCGGTCTAGCTGCCCTCTCAGCGGTCGATCCCACCGGTACCACTATCGCCCTCGCCGGAGTGGTCATATCAGCTGCAGGAGCTCTCTTGGCAGGGGCGGCAGTGCTTCCTGGAGCATCGGGCCTTGCAATTCTCGCTCTAGGGTTCGCGTTTTCTGGTTTCGTGGCCGCCCTCGCGGGCTTGGCGGCCTCATACATCGCCGGGAATTCTGGCGCCGTCTTCGCGGGTTGGATCAGCTTCGATTTGTCACTCGGGTCGATTGCTTTCGCGATAGTGGCTTTGTGAGGTGAGGAATGTCGGAGTGGGTGATTCTGACCACGGAGCGGTTTATCCGAAGGCTCCGCTTGATTTACCTCGCGGCCGCCATTGGACTAGTAATCGTCGCCATCCTTCTGTGGTTGTCCACGCTTAGTAGTCTGGCTGTGATTTCCGGGGCCGCGGCTTGGGCGGTCACGGTTGCGATCGCGGTCGCGAATTACAACGCGAAGCGAGGAGTCCCATCACGCGTAACTTTCGAGGAATCAGGCATTCGAGTCAGGTACCTGACCGGAAAGGAAAGGGGCATCTCATGGGTCGAAATCGAATCGATTCGCAAAGTCTCTTCAGGACCGTTGATTCTCAAATTGAGGGGAGGCGCGCCATTAACAATCCGCACTTCCAGAGACGAAGCCGCCATGGCCGTCTCTCTGTTTCAAGCCCATCAGATTCCAGTTACCTAATGAGTCCGCCAAACTGGCCGGCGATGCCGCGACTTAAGCTCACAGGGTTCACAGTGGCAATCATCGGCCTGTTCGTTTCTCTGAACAGCAACACAATCGAAGGTGCATGGCCCGGGCTCGTCCTAGCTGGGATTGGTTTGCTCATCACAGTTGCCAACCAGGACATTTTCGACCTTAGCCCTGTTTCTCCCTTGAACGCCGTTGAAGAGGTTGTGAGTACGGCGGCGGTCGGAGCCGCCGTCGCGACGTTGGCGGCAGACTATGGGCGGTAACCAGGGAAGGTCATCTTGTTGACAGCGAAGCAAGGTTCGCTTGTCAAGCAGACAGAACGCGCTTTTCGAGGAGGTGGCTTAGGCGTTCTCGTGGCTTCTGCAATCGTCTTGCTTGTGGCGCTCGGCCTTTTCCCCGGAATTACCCTGCGACCGATTAGCGGGTCAGAGACACCAACGAAAGTCGCCGCGCTCGTCGCGTTCGCGGCTGGAATTCTCGTCGGCCTCGTGCTTCTCGGGTATTCGTACCGCGGGTTCGAAGAAATGACTCTTGATGCGAACGGTGTAATCTTCCCCATACGCTCCTTGGGCAGAATGGTTCGAGGGCTTCGACAGGTCGTCCGCTACTCCGACATCAGTGAGGCTCACTTCCTCGTGAACACGAAAGGGGTTCCACTGGTCGAACTGAGGGTTCGCTCGCCTGCGGGAAGGACCCGACTCCTTCGGTTCGCCACCAGCTGGTCCTCGAATCCCGACCGTTTCATCGAAACCCTTTCGGCGCACGTCCAAGTCAGCAAAGTGGTGGGCTGGGAGCAGCTGTGGTTCGAATGGCGCTCAAAGGCAAAGCGTCAATGACTCCTACGCCTGCCTAGGCCCCGCCAACGACTCATGGGAGAAACTCCTGATCCATCACCTAGCGTTGCGAGTGCCACGCCGGCCGCGGAAATCCGGTTTCCTGTTGAACCGGTCGTCGCATGACGCTTGCCGGAGGGACACGCTAACGCGCTGCCGTGGAACCGGCTACAAGTACGGCTTCAGAGCCCAATCGTAGAAACTTTCCACTGGCATATCTCTTGATGGGCTTGCCGGGTTTGCTTGCCAATAGACCGACTTCCCGCCGGGAGCATGCTATTTCATAGCACGCTTACGGTCGAGTTCAGCGACTCCTTGCTCGGCTTTTTTGCAACCATCGGCGGCTGACGCATCGCGCAGGAGGAAGCAGACACTGATACCCGGTGCTCTACCTCCTGGCGTAACGTCGGAGAGGATTGATGCGTCCACGCAACGATGCGGACAATCGCCGATCCGATCGTCTAAGATGAGCGGACCACTTCCGGACTGAAGGCCTGGGTGAGCTGCAAGAGCCGGTCGTAGGCGGTTCGGTGTCGCAGCTTGATTGTAATCGAGTCTCCTTGATCGGGCGTAATCGTCATATGTCCGACCCCCAAACCCGGCTTCTTGAGCTTGATGCGGCGTATTTGGTCCTTTGCAATATCGAACTCCTTTAACCGGTCGAGGTCCTCGATCACCTTGGCGCTCTCCTCAGGAGATAGGTTTGGCATGAGCTCGCCTTTGATGAAGCCGGCTAGGGTGCCGCCGAGGGCTCCACCGCCGTGGCTGCCAAGGTCGATGCCGATCACTCTAGTCGTCGTGAAGTACAGCCCGTATCCGACGTGGAATCCCTTTTCCAGGAAGCCGCCCGCGAATCCTCCAAGAAACGTCTCTCCCATGTTGGCGTCCAGTCGGCTCCACTCGGGTGTCGGCAGAGTCCGCACGGCTACGTTCGGGCTTGAAGCTTGTGTTTCAAGGATTCGAACCTCTTCGCGAGCGGAGCCCGACATCGTACGACGGCGAACCGATGTTCAGCTCCTGGCGTGAGGTTCGAATCCCGTGAGGTCCGCACCCCATGGGATGACCGACAGGCAACCGACAGTCCTCGATTTCTGGATGATCCATGCCTCGGGATCCTCTTCCCGGGAAGATCCACGAAATTGCGCGACAGTACCCGCGGGCGTTCTCGGTCAAGCGCCATATAATGGACGCGTCGTCTCCTGTCCGTGCGCAGAGTCCAGGCCACGACCGGTCCGATCACGGACCGGGGGACGAAAGGCTCCAGGACAGTACAAGCGGCCTTCGTGGCAGGCGCTACTGGGAAATGGAAGGTCGAGAGACTAGAAGCTATCCGCGGGCCGCCGTTGGCGAAGGCCAGCCACTTGGAGGTCAGCCTCGGACTCAAGACAACTCCGCAGCACGCTGCGTGGATACTCCGCGGGATCACCAGCCACGAGCGTTATGCAACACGGTCCGAGCACGACCGTCTCGCCGCCGTGCAACCCCCTCTTGAACGGGCGGGAGCGACAGGAGCCGCCCTCATCCCCATCGCCAAGTCAGCGGAATGGTGGGAGCTGCCCCAGGACGAACGACGTGCGATTCTCGAAGAAGACTCGCACCATATCGCGATCGGCCTCGAGTACCTCCCTGCGATCGCCCGACGCCTCTACCATTGCCGCGACCTTGGCCAGCCCTTTGACTTCCTGACATGGTTCGAGTACTCACCCTCCGATGCGGCCTCGTTCGAGCAGCTCGTAACGCGGCTTCGCAGAACGCGAGAATGGGAGTACGTCGAACGCGAAATCGACATCAGGCTCGCCCGCTAGGCACGGTTCAGGCCTTGTCTGTCGGTGTAGCGCTCGTCACCGGCTGGAAAGGGTACGGGCCTGCTGGGATTCGTCTCAATCCATGTGATCGCACTCGGTCACAGAGGACTAAGTTCCGCCTTCGATCGGGTGGCGTTATGGAAAGCGATGATTCCCGTGCCGGGAACCGGCCGTAAGTACGGCTTCAAAGCCTGTCGGTAGAAAACTTTCCACTGGCACATCTCTTGATGGGCTTGCCGGGTTCACTTGCCAATAGACCGACTTCCCGCCGGGAGCATGCTATTTTGTGACACGCCGCATCATTCGCCGCACGCGCGAAATGTTTCCGACACCCGCTTAATCGACTTCGGTTGCCGACCTACTCGCCCGGTGTGCCGAGTACACGCGGTTTCTGATAAAGCCCAACTTTCGCTCCGGACTCCAGCCACCCGGGCTCAGCTAGATGGCGCAGCAACTGAGCTTGTCCACGTCCTCGAAGAATGAGAGGGCGGCGAGCTTGATCGCCTCGCTGTGGGTTGGGAACACGTGGACGGTATCGATGATGTCCTCGAGGGTGAGGCTATGCTTTACCGCGAGGACGCCCTCGTGGATCATGTCCGGCGCCAGGGAGGCCAGAATGTGCACCCCGAGGATCTTGTGGCTCTTCGCCTCCGCGACAATCTTCACCAGGCCGCGGGTGTCTTCCACGATTAGGGGCTTGGGGACCTGCTTCAACATAATCGTATTGCAAGCGCACCGGACTCGGCCGCCCGCGTTCGCCTGGGCGTCGGTAGGCCCGACGGAGGCGACGGCGGGATTGGTGAACACGGCGTGAGGCACCGCGCGGTAATCCATCTTCAGGCCGCGATTGGCCAAGGCGTTCTCCGCAGCGATGTATCCTTCTTTCGCCGCAACAGTCTCGAGCATCGGTTTCCCGATCACGTCGCCCGCCGCGAAGATGTCTGGCGCGGTCGATCGCATCTCGGAGTCGACCTTCACCCCCTGATCTTGCTTCACCTCGACGCGCGCCGCCTGGAGGTTAAGCCCCGCGGTGTTGGGGGTTCGACCCGTGGCTAGGAGCAGCTCGTCCGCTTCGATGGTGCGTTTCCGGTCGCCAATGCGAGCGACCATGATCTTCCGCCCGTTTCGCTGTTCGGCTGAGAGGACTTCCGCGCCGGCATGGATCTCGACTCCATCCTCTTTCAGGTACTGGTTCAAGTACTCAGAAATCTCCGGCTCCTCTTCCGGAACGATTCGCGGGCTGCGCTGCAGGACCGTCACCTGTGTGCCGAGATGCTGGTACATCTGGGCGAACTCCAAGCCAAGGGCGCGGCCGCCGAGGACGATCATGGAATCGGGTCGCTCCTTCAGGGACAAGGCCTCCACGTTTGTGAGGTAGTCCACCTTGTCGATTCCCGGAACCGAAGGAATCGTGGGTGAGGAACCGGTACCGATGAGGAACTTGTCTCCTTCGTACCGCTCCGTGCCGACCTTGACTTCATGGGATGAGACAAAGGCGGCATGGCCCCGCACGTATTCCACGTCCTTCAGGGACGCGAGGACATCCGCGTACTTCGCCTTGCGGAGGTCGGCAACCAAGCGTTCCTTCGAGCGCATCACCGCTCGGAATTCCGCCGACCATCCGTCTTCGAGATGGAGCCCCGGGAACGGACGGTTCGCCACGCGAAAGAACTGGTCCCCGACCGCAAGGAGGCGTTTGCTGGGAACGCAGCCCACGTTCACGCAGGTGCCGCCGAGGATGCCGCCGTCAATCATCAAGGCCTTCGCTCCGTTTCGATCGGCGCGGATCGCTGCGCTGAAGGCCGCTGCTCCGCCGCCGAGAATGATCAGGTCTTGTCGCTTCGCCATCTGTTCCACCTTTCCCTCCTCGCTTTCAAATCCATCGGCGCGGACTCATCGAGTAGATTCGCCAACCGAGCGGGACCTATGGGAATCTTTGGGCTTCTGCGCAGCCACGACCACGCTCTCCGCCCCGAACGTCTTCGTGATTCGCCTCGTGCTCTCCGAGGATGACTTCGCAAAGTAGTCGAGCCGCTTCAGGACTCGGACATCGGAGAACCCCGCCGACTTGATCATCTCTAGGTACTCCGGCTCCACCGCCGCCCCGCCGATGCAGTCTGCCCACAGCTGCGGGTTCAGCCCGCACACGGTGCCCACGTCCTCCTGCACGACAATGTCCGCGAGCTGGAGGCGCCCGCCCGGCTTGAGGACACGGCGAATCTCCGCGAACGCCGCGACCTTGTCCGGCACGAGGTTCAGGACGCCATTGCTCGTGACGACGTCGACGCTTGAGTCGGGGAGAGGGATCTCCGTGGCGTCCCCCGCTAGAATCTCGATGTTCTCTGCGCCTATCCGCTCGATGTTCCCGCGCGCCTTCGCGATCATCGCGGGCGTGATGTCGAGCCCGTAGACCTTCCCCGACGGACCGGTCTTGAGGCACGCATACAGCACGTCCGTCCCGGAGCCGGACCCGATGTCGAGCACGGTATCGCCGGACCGAATCGCGTTGGCGGCGTGCGGATAGCCGACGCCTGCGAAGGATTCTGTCGCCGTCGGCGGCAGCTTACGCAGGTCCTCTTCCGGGTAGCCCACGTATAGGAGCGCCTCCAGACCGAGCGGGAAGTGGTACCCCTTGTCGGGCCGCGTCGCGACCTCCGTGTATAGCGATTGCACCGCCTTCGTGATGATCGGTTTGAGGTCTGAGACCGTCTCGACCTGGACTTCGGGCGGCACGTGCGAGATCTTCACGATTTCAAGAGGCAGCTTGTCCGCCTTCGTTCCCTTCCACTGCCAGGCTTCGATTCCTTCGAAGTCGTGGTGGGTCAGGAGCCCGGCTCGCTCCAACTGGGATAGCCGTATTTCGGCGTCTTCCACCCCAATCCGGAAGACGGATGCGATTTCATTCGCGGTCGTCAAGTCCCTGTGGTGCTCCAAGTATTCCAGGATGTCCGCAGGACTTCGCTTCGGGAGCCCGGGGGCGAGCTTGTCCACCATGTCCTCGAACGGTTTCGCGGTGAACGTCGCGCCCTTTATTTCCGCCTGTCCTCGACGATTCCGCACGAGGAGGGCGTCAAAGTTCGCATGGGCCCGCGCCATCTCCTGCCGATCTCGCTCGAACGCGTCCTTCACCGCATCCGAATGGATTTCCTTTCGGAAGCGATCCTTGTCGAGCCCAACCTCCGCCGCCAATTTCACGAGGGTGTCTTCCGTGGCGGGCAGACATTCGAGCCCGAACGCTTCCATCATCCGTCGGAAGTACTTCGCTGCTAGTTCCCTGGATTGGAGCTCCGCCGCCTTGAACGCTCGGCACGCGGGGAACGAGCTCTCGACCTTGCTCCGGAAGTAGTAATCGGGCCGCACGGGCATTTTGATGAGCGCGATGGATTCGAGGATCCAGTCAACCGTGCCCCGCTCATCGACCCCGTTCTCCCGCATCCACTCCGCTAAGGTCTCGAACTCCCCGCCCATCTTGTACGTGACCTCCACGTTATCCCCGTACACCTCCCGCAGGCGTTGCAGAATCGGCTCAAGGCCCCACGACCACCAGCACCACGGGTCTGCGAAGTGGACTATCTCGATGGGCACGTCGTCTCTCGACGCTGTATCGCCCCCGCGCCGGCATCCGAGGGCCTCGACTTAAGTCTTCCCGGACGACGTCGCGACGACTCCTTGCCGGTCCGCATCGCCCGAAATTGCCGCGCATTTCTTGAACGCATCCGTCGGGGCGTTGACGATTGGTTGGCAGCCTGTCACCACACGTTCCTATCGCCGCTCAGAACCGTGGGAGCGGGGCCAGGAGGTCAAACGCAACGGGCAAAAGCCCACCAGTATTACGAAGATCAATGCGATCTCATACACACGCGCTCGCACTTGGCGGCATCAAAGGTCAGGTCGTCCGCATCAACAAGAAGACGACCAAGCCAATCCGACCGTTGGAACCCGAGCAAGTGGAAGCTTGACTGGACGGGGACAACAAGAGCGCTAATTCCCGTAGCGGGAACCGGCCGTACGCACAGTTCTAAGGCCCAACGATAGAAATTTTCCACTGGCATATCTCTCGATGGGCTTGCCGGGTTTGCTTGCCAATGTACCGACTTCCCGCCAGGAGCATCCCCAAACGAGTTCGCGGAGCCTTCGTCAAGTTCGAGCGCGCCAGTTGCCGTCTATATAGTCCCTGTCAGTCTCGCCTTTATAGACGCGATTCAATCGGGCCCCTCGAAGGTTTTTGTGTGAACGCCTCATTCGCTCGACACGCCCAACGCGCCGCTCGCGGTTCCGGAAGGCCGCGGCTGCTTCGGCTCATGATCGTCATCGCGGCGGTCCTGATCGTTTCGGTCTTGCCGGCGACCGTGCGCGCGAACAATTCCGAGACCAGGCCCACGATCGTCCTCGTCCACGGCGCTTGGGCCTCGGCGCCCGGCTGGGACACGGTCGTCGCGGGGCTCCAGAAGGACGGGTTCGCGACCGCGACCCCGACCCTCGGCCTGCTGTCGATCGCCGACGACGTCGCGATCGTCCGTGCGGTGCTCGACGGCATCTCGGGCCCGAAGATCCTCGTTGGACACTCGTACGGTGGGATCGTGATCTCCAACGCGGCGTACGGCCGGTCCGACGTGCTCGGCCTTGTCTTCACCGCAGCGTTCGTTCCCGATCAGGGTGACTCGATATTCAGCCTCGGCGCGGGCTTCCATACATCCGAGGCGTTCAACCACTTCATCTGGACGGGCACGCCCTTCGCTTCACCGGCCTTCATTGACCCGGCCTTTTTCGCGCAGTTCTTCTGTCAGGACCTCAACCCGAACCTCGGGGCGATCCTGAACGATGAGCAGATCCCGCTCAACTTCCCGATCGCTGTGACCCCGTCCGGGCCGGTCGCGTGGCATACGCTGCCGTCCTGGTACGCCATCTCGGGGAAGGACCTGATGGTCGATCCTGCGGAGGAACTCTTCATGGCGCAGCGGGCCGGGGCGACGACCGTCTTGTTCCCTGCGGCGAGTCACGCGGGAGGAATCACCCACTATGCGACCGGATTCGTGAAGCTCATCGAGGAGGCCGTCCAGGAGACGGCGGATTGACCGGGCCGGGTTCGACCAAAACCCTATACGTCGCCGAAGATGTTAGACGCCGAGCCAAGCACGCAGCTGACCACTCCTTAACGGTCAGCGATCAAGGTCAAACGTGAAGATGAAAGAGTTTCAGACGAAAAACCAAAAAGTCTCGCCGTTGAAGCCCGGCACCAAGGCGCCAAACTTCACCCTCAAGACGACGCCGGATCAGCACGTCTCTCTCAGGGATTTTCTCGGAAGGCCCGTGGTACTTTGCTTCTATCCTGCGGATTGGAGCCCCGTCTGCAGCGACCAGCTGGGACTCTATGCGCAGTTGATGTCTGAGTTCAGGAAGTTCGACGCCGAACTCCTCGGAGTCTCCGTCGACGGAGTCTGGAGTCATCTGGCGTTTTCGAAGGATCGCAACCTGAACTTCCCCCTTCTCTCCGACTTCGATCCGAAAGGGGCGATCTCCAGGACCTACGGGGTCTTCACCGAACGCAACGGCGAATCGGCGCGGGCGCTCTTCGTGATCGATCCGAAGGGGATCATCCGATGGAGCTACCTCTCACCGGACGGGGTCAATCCGGGGGCTGACGGAATCCTCTCCGCACTGGAGAAACTCAAATCACCCGGCTGACGCGAGTGATCATGGCGAAGCAGAATTACCAACCGCCGAGACTGACTCTGCCCGTCGGAGAACGGGACCACAGTGAAGGGCCGTCCGATGCTCGAATGGTGCTCGTCGAGTACGGGGATTACCAGTGTCCCTACTGCGGCGCGGCCTACCCGATCGTGAAGAAGGTCCAGAAGGAACTTGGAACGAAGCTGCGGTTCGTCTTCAGAAACTTCCCCATCACGACCTCCCACCCGGAAGCGGAATGGGCCGCGGAAACCGCCGAAGCGGCCGCCGACCAAGGGAGGTTCTGGGAGATGCACGATTTTCTCTACGAGAACCAAGCATCGCTCGGCGACCACGGATTCTTCAACACTTACGAGAAGAAACTCAAGCTGGATGTGAAGCGGCTCGAGCAGGAGGTGGCTCAGCACGTCCATGCAGGCAGAGTTCGAGAAGACTTCATGAGCGGCGTCCGAAGCGGCGTCAACGGGACGCCGACGTTCTTCATCGGGGCCGCTCGATACGATGGCTATCCCGGATTTGGTCCCTTGATCGCCGCGCTCGAAAAGGCCGAGAAGGGTTGACCGTGACCGCTCCGTAGCAGGGTCGCGTTAGTCGGCACCTCGGTGCGATTGCTTGAACTCATAGCAAAGCGATAAATCCAGCCCTCACTTAGTCCTCGACTATGCCCATGATTGACGTGTACGCGCCGGCAGACCTTTTTCCGGCCGGGACCAACAGTCTGCTTGGCAAGGAGCTCACCATGGCCGTTCTCCGCGCGGAGGGCGTGGCAAGCCCCGGGCCCTTCCATCTGAATAACACCGCTGCTTTCATCCACCGAATGGACCCGAACGCGGTCCACACCGCGGCAACCAGCTCCGCCCGCACGGTGCGTGTCCAGGTCATCACGCCTCCCGCGGCGTTGACCCGCGAAGGCCAGAAGCAACTTGTCAAAGAAATCACGGAGATCGTGACCAAGGTCTCTGGAGATCCGACACAGGCGAGTCGCACCTGGGTAATACTCACCGAGGCGGCAGAGGGCGGTTGGGGGCTCTCGGGCACCGCCTTTGGCCGCGAGGAGTTCGCGGCGCTCGCCGCCAAGGCGGCCGCGGCCCGCGCGAAGAGCGTGACGCCCCAGTAGCACCCAGTTGCACCGTCGCTCTTCATCCGCTTCTCCGGCAAACATTGGACTCGTCGAATTAAGGCAATCGGCTCGCCGCATCTTTATCCGCAAGCCCTCGGTGCCTGAGCCATGGCTACCAGCACCGCGGCGCCATTCGACCCGATGGAGCCTTTCGCGCGGGACGACGTCCTCCGCGAGGTCCTCGATGGTCTCAAGACGTTCGACTATAAACTCTACGGACCGATTCCGTTGCGGTTTCACCGAGGCCAGCCGACGAAATACGAATTCGATCTCAATCTGGGTGTCGTGCATTTCACCGAGCAGGACTTCGCGGGCCTGAGCGAATTCGTGCGAAGAATCAATGCGAAGTGGGGAACGCAGATGACATTTTGTGTGTATCCCTCGAAGGAGAAGGCGAGGGACATGATCCTCAACGTTCGCGGTTCACCGATGGCGCCCGCGGAGATTGACTAGTCCGAGCTCGCTGTTCAAGGCAACTCGACGACGACCTTCCCGTCTTCGATTGCAACCGGATAGGACCGAACCGGCTTCCGGGCTGGAGGGCCCACGACGTTCCCGGACGTCACGTCGAACCGCGACCCGTGCCACGGGCACTGGATGATGGAGCCTTGAAGCCGGCCTTGGCACAGTGGCCCACCCAAGTGGGTGCACGTGTTGTCGAGACAGTACACCTTCCCGGCGACCTTGAACAACGCGTACGGCCTTTGATTAGCCGAAACGCATTTCGTACCGCCCTCCGGCACCTCGCTCTCCGTACCCAGGATGGCGCGCATGCCTCATCGAGAGGCGGGACCCGCTAGAAGTCGTTGTCGTTGGTCGAACCGGTCTAGGAGCGGGCGGACAGGGGAAACCGCGGCGTCGCATCGGCGATCTGCTCTCGTTCTGTCGACCCCTTCATCGCGAGGGTCGACGAGGTCCCGCCGGAGATGACCTGGCTGACCGCATCGAAGAACTCGGTCCCGACAAAGGCCTGGTGTTCCGTCGCTCGGTACCCGCGCTCCCGCGCCGCGAACTCGTCGTCCTGGAGTTCCGCATAGGCGGTCATCCCGCGGTCCGCGTATCGAGAGGCAAGTTCGAACATCGATAGGTTGAGCGTGTGGAACCCGGCGAGGGTGACGAACTGGAACCGATACCCCATCCGCCCCAGCTCCTGCTGGAACTCCGCGAGCGCGGAGGGATCCAGCTTCTTCCTCCAGTTGAACGAGGCCGAACAGTTGTAGGCGAGCAGCTTTCCGGGGAAGCGTGCGTGGATCGAGTCGGCGAACTCGCGAGCCTCCTCCACATCCGGAGAGGATGTCTCGCACCACAGCATGTCCGCATACGGGGCGAACGCGAGGCCGCGGGCGATGGCCGCCGGCAGCCCGCCTTCGAACTGGAAGAAGCCTTCCGCTGTGCGCTCGCCTCCGATGAACGGACGGTCGGACGGATCGGCATCGCTCGTGATGAGGCGTGCGCTGTTCGCATCGGTCCGGGCGACGATCAACGTCCGGACGCCCATCACGTCGGCCGCGAGCCGAGCCGCGACGAGCTTCTGGATGAACTCCGAGGTCGGGACGACAACCTTCCCTCCGAGATGGCCGCACTTCTTCGCGGCTGCGAGTTGATCCTCGAAGTGGACGCCGGCCGCTCCGGCCTCGATCATGGCCTTCATGAGTTCAAACGCGTGGAGGGGCCCACCGAATCCGGCTTCCGCGTCCGCGACGATCGGGACGAACCAGTCGACGTCGTGATTCCCGGCCATGTGCTGCTTTTCGTCTTCTCGCCGGAGTGCGTTGTTGATTCGCCGGACGACATTGGGGACGCTGTCCGCCGGGTAGAGGCTCAGATCGGGATACATCTGGCCCGCCCCGTTGCCGTCGGCGGCAACTTGCCAACCGCTCAGGTAGATCGCCCGGAGACCGGCTCGGACCTGCTGGATCGCCTGGTTTCCGGTGAGCGCTCCCAGGGCAGGGACGTAGTTCTCCGACTTCAGGAGGCTCCAGAGGCGACCGGCCCCGCGCTCCGCGAGGGTATGCCGAATCCGAATCGTTCCCCGAAGCCGGACGACGTCTTCCGGCCCGTAGGGGCGGATGATTCCGGCCCACCGTTCATCCATCTTCCAGTCCGGTTCCAGGTTCCAGGTCTCATCGATCATTCGGTCCACAGGCTCCTCCGCGTATCGTGATACGCGACGACGGTCTTCGGAACGGACGGAGAAGGTCCCGGTGCGCGGGGCGCGATCTCCGTCGAAATCGGGAGACGTCGGGATGCGCGGGAGCGGGAGAGGGATCGATGCCCGGACCTCGCGATGCCGCCCGCCATCACCGATGGGCTCCTCGGACCGCCGTCACGAGAGGCCATTCGAGGTGCGGCGTATAAGGGGCAGGAGTTACGTGGACGACGAAGCCGCCAGTCGAAATCATTCCAAACACGACCGATGCGGGATTATTCTTCTATTCAATTTCCTGAGAGTATCGTAGCTGTATTCGGAGGACCGTTCACGAAGGCTCCAAGGCGACGCAATGGACGCGGTTCGCCCGGGTCCGCATGCTTTATGGCGACGGGAGTCGCATCCCTCGCGCGTGCTGGCGTTCGACTCGACCGGCCATGGAAAGGATTCGGTCGTCGTCTTGCTGCACGGCTGGCCTCTCAATCGTTCGATCTGGTCCGGCGTCGCGGCTCGGATCGCCGCGGCGGGCTCGCGGGTGCTGGCCCCGGACCTTCCTGGATTCGGGGACAGCCCTTCGATGGAACTCGGCCGGGCGACGGTCGAAGCGTATGCCGACGAGGTGGCGAAATTCACCCGCCCATTCGGGGCGCGGCGGGTTGCGCTCGCGGGACACAGTTTCGGCGGATACGTCGTCTTGGCCCTCGCCGAGCGTCTTCCCGACCAAGTCGCGGGCCTCGGCCTGATCGCCTCGCGGACGACGGCGGATAACGAGACCGCACGTCAGGGGAGGCACGACACGATGGAAAAGGTCCGTAAGGGCGGGACGAAGGTCCTGCTCCCCAGTCTCGCGGAGAAACTCGTCGGGCCTCGGGGAGGATCTACCTGGCGACATCAGGCCGAGCTCTTGATCGAACGGGCTCGCCCAGACGGCGTGATCGCGGCACTCGCTGCGATGGCCGCACGACCGGATCGCACGGCGGTCTTCGATTCGTTTGCCGGACCTCGCCTCGTAATCCATGGAACGGAGGACGGCCTCATCCCCGTCTCGGAAGCCGCGCGAATCGAGCGCGGCCCTCCGGATGTCCGCGCGATCTTGGCAGGGGCGGGGCACACGCCGATGTGGGACGCGTCGGAGGCAACCGCCGAGGCGATCATTGCTTGGACCAAAGCCCTTCGGGCATGAGCGATTACTATCGGTGTGGTAATTCCTCTAGAAGCACCGTTGGATCGAGCGACCCTTCGATTCTCTGTCTTGGCGATTGAACCACCGCGAAAAGACTAAACCCTCGGAGAATCCCTCCTTCGAATCGATGCGAGTCGCCATCCTTGGCGTGGGGGGGCTGGGCCGGACCCTGGCCTCGGAACTCCGGGGGGACCCGCGTGTGACGTCCCTGCTGCTCATTGACCTATTCGGGGAACGGGCGCGCGTGCTCACCGGCATCCGCGGTCGGGTCGCGATTGAGGCGAAGCAGCTGAACGTCGAGAACCGAATCGCCCTCACGAAGGCGATTGCGGGCTCGGACCTCGTGATCAACACGACCCTTCCGAAATACAACCTCGGGATCATGCAAGCGGCCCTCGAGGTCCGCGCGAATTACCTCGACCCCTCGGCCGCGGGACCCCGGGATGCCGGCGGACTCGCGGGGATCTTCGAACAGCTCGCGATGGGGGAGGCGTTCAAAGCCGCCGGCCTGACCGCCCTCGTCTCGATGGGCCTGGACCCCGGCATTTCGAATGTCATGGCGCGGAGCGCCGCCGAACGGCTCGACACGGTCGACGCGATCCGCATTCGCTCCGGCAGCGTCGCGGCGTTGCCCGGGTACACCACTTTCCCGCTTTACTCCCGCGAGGTGTTTCTATCGGACGTCTTGACGCCGCCGACCGTCTGGCTCGACGGGGTGCTCCAGAACCGGGCACCGCTCAGCGAACCGGAAGAATACCCGTTCCCCCCGCCGGTCGGGTCGCAGCGCACGTACCTCATTTCCCACGAGGAAGTGAAGACGTTGCCGAGGTACCTCGGCAAGCCGATCGGCCGGGTGGACTTCAAGTACGTCCTGGAGCCGCACCTGGTGCAGGCGATCCTCTCCCTCGACAAGCTCGGCCTCCTGGCGGATGCCCACCTGATCCGGGTCGGGAATCAGATGGTCTCGTTCCGCCGGGCGTTTCTTGCGGCGTTCCCGGAGCCGTCCGCCTTGGTCCTGCCGCTCGAAGGGGCCGAGTCGCTCAGCGTCGAGGTGGAAGGTCAGACCGGTGGGAAGCGAGTCGTGCACCGAGGCGACGTTACCTTGACGCATCAGGAGGCGAACAGGAGGCGTTCGACGACTGCCGCCTCGTATCTGGGCGCCGTCGGCGTCGCGATCGGGACGGCACTCATCGCGGACAAGGCGACGCCCGGGCCGGGCGTCCATCCCGCCGAGAGCCTGGATCCGGCGCGCGTGTTCAAGGAATGGGCCGCGCGGAATCTCCCGATGGCTTGGTCCGAACGCGTCCTCGCGGGTTGACTCGGCCTATCGAGCCGAGCGGGCTGAGGTCCTTCCGAATCCAGCTTACGTTGGATCGCCGAAGGTCAGATAGTGCCACGGCTTCCGGACCTGGTCCGTGAGGTCGATGAACACGTGCTTGATCTGCGTGTAATCCTCGAGGGAGAAGACGCTGAGGTCCTTCCCGAAGCCGCTCTGCTTGTACCCACCATGGGGCATCTCGCTCACGAGCGGCAGGTGATCGTTGATTTCGACAGCCCCGAAGCGGAGCGCGTTCGCGGTGCGGTGGGCGCGCTGCACGTCCTTCGTCCAGACGGACGAGTACAGGCCGTACACCGTATCGTTCGCCGCCTCGATCGCCTCGTCCTCGTTGGAGAACTTCTGGACGTTGACCACGGGTCCAAAGACTTCCTCGCGGGCGATTCGCATGGACGGATCCGTATCGACGAATGCGGTCGGCTCGTAGTACCAGCCTTTCGCGAACGCCTTGTCTTTCGGCCTCTTCCCGCCCAGCGCGAGCTTCGCGCCCTCGTCCTCGCCGATCTCCACGTACTTCTCGACCTTCTCCCGCTGCTTCTGCGAGACGAGCGGCCCGAGGTCCGTCGCCCGCATGAGCGGGTCGCCCATCCGGACGGTCTTGAGTCGCTCGAGGAACTTGTCTTCGAACTTCTTGTACGCCTTCTCGTGGACGATGAATCGCGCGGCCTGCGTGCAATCCTGGCCGCCGTTCACCATCGACGCGGCGACGGCGCCTTCCGCGGCGGCCGCGATGTTCGCGTCGTCGAAGACGATGAACGGTGCCTTGCCGCCGAGCTCGAGATGAAGCTTCTTCACGTTCGACTTCGCCGCTTCCATGATGTCCTTCCCGGTCGCCGTGTCACCGGTCAGGGAGACCATGTCGACCTTGTCGCTCGACGCGAGCTCATTCCCGACGACAGGGCCTGGACCCGTGATTAGGTTTACGACGCCGGCTGGAATCCCGGATTGTTCGACGAGCTTCCCCAGTTCGAGGGTCGTGAGCGGCGTGAGGGATGCCGGTTTGAGGACCGCGGTGTTCCCCGCCGCGAGCGCGGGGGCGAGCTTCCAGATCGCCATCATGAACGGATAGTTCCACGGGGTGATCTGCCCGATGACGCCGATGGGCTCCCGCCGGATGACGCTCGTCGCGCCGTACGCGTATTCCGTCGACGCGAGGCCCGTGAGGGTCCGCGCGGCGCCCGCCATGAACCGCAGGTTGTCGACGGAGAACGGGATGTCGGCGTCCCGCGCCTGCTTGATCGTCTTCCCCTGGTTCTGGACCTCGATTGGCGCGAGGTGGTCCATGTCCGCCTCGATGAGGTTCGCGAGTTTGAACAAGGCCGCGGAGCGGTCGCCCGGCGTCATGCGCGGCCACTTCCCCTTGTCGAAGGCGGCTCTCGCCGCGTCGATCGCGGCCCGCGTGTCTTCGACGTCCGCCTGCGGCACCGCGGCGATTTTCCCGCCCGTCGCTGGGTTGATTACCGTGTACGTCGCTTCCGTGTGGGACGGTACCCACGCACCGTTCACGTAGTTGAGATACTCTGACTTGCCCACTCGATTGCCCCCGGTGGAGGCGGTTAGAGTCACCGCCCGCTAAGTAGCTTTCGCGCCTCGAGAGAGGGAGGCGAAGCGACGTTCATCCTCGAGCACGCTTGCGCTTCGAAGCCCCCGCCTTTCTCACCAAACTCGATATTCACTCGGAATACTATAAGTGCGGGAGGCATGAATCGGAAGCCACGGGATGACATGAAGGCCCACAGCATCTACGTCGAGCAACGAACGATTTACAAATGTTCATGCGACCGTGAGTTCGGCGACATCCAGAAGGCAGAGTTACATCTTCGGAATCCGCCGAACGAGAAGGTCAAGACCCTCCGACCGAAGAAACATGCGCCTCGGCGAAGGGAGGCAAAGACCGTGATGGCCGCGGCTGCGGACATGCCGGAGCCCACGGGAAGGCGCGCCTGGCTCGCTCCCAACCCCGAAGGGGACGAATCGCAAGACGGATCGTAGGCGCCGAAAAAAAGGCCGGATGCGGTGCGTCGACCGATCATGCACGTCCGAGTTCCAGAGCCCTACTTGCGGTTTGGGCCCTTGCGGCTATCTGCCTTCTCGCCGCCCCGTTTCTTCGCTGCCTTTTGCGCATAGCCAATCTCGCGCTCCATGAACACTAAGGCACTGGAGAACGTGGCCCCTGCCGTCCGAACGAACGCGTCGGCGAACTTTCCGCCGGCCGCGGCCACTTCCTCCACTCGGCCTGCGAGCTCCTGCAGAAATCCCATGTCCCCCCCAGACGCGTCGGGCTCTATGAGCCTGTCGGACACTACTTGGCGAGCTTGTCCATGACCACGGGGAACGAGTCCGCGAACCGCTGGCAATCGGCCTCCGACACCGTGAACGACACGCGGAGGAACTCGCCTCCGTGTTTCTTCGAGAGGTAAGACCCTGCGCGGGTGTGGACGAGGTGGTCGAACAGTAGGCGTTCCTCGACGACCTCCGGCTTCGCACCGGTCGAAGCGAGGTCGATCACGAACATGTTCGCCTTCGAGGGGTAGACCGGGAGGGAGGCGCCGTCGACCTTCTCGACGGCGTGCCGGATCGTCTCCTGATTCTTTCCGCAGGTCCGCCGGATTCCCGGCAGCCACTCCTTCTTGCTCTTGAGCGCGGCGAGCGCGGCTCGCTGCGCGAGGACGTTCACCCCAAGGACGTTCGTGTCGAATCGCCGCAGCGTCTGGATCGCATCCGCCGGTCCAATGATTGCTCCGATCCGAAGACCCGCGAGGCCCGGCGCCTTGCTGAAAGAATAGGACAAGAGGGTCCTCTCCGGGTAGAAGTCCGTGGCAAGGATGTGGTCCGCGTTGAAGTCTCGATAGGTGATGTCGTCGATCAGCCAAAGGCCGTGGTCTCTCGCGATGTCCGCGAGGCCTTTGATCTGCGACCGCGAATATCCCGAGCCGAGCGGATTGTTCGGGTCGATCGCGAGGAGCATCTTCGTCGCGGGCGTAATCGATTCGAGCGCGAGGTCCGGCGTGAGCACGTACGGCTTGCGGTAGATGTCGACCTCGATCGCGTGACCTCCCGTCATAGCCACCTGGTCGTGGATCGGGAGGAACGCAGGGTCCGTCGAGAGCGCCTCGTCCCCCGCCTTCAGGAGCGCGCGGGTCGCGATGTACTCCCCCTCGATCCCGCCGTTCGTCAGGATCATGTCGGCGTCGTCGAGGCCCAGGTCAGCCTTGATCGCCTCCGAGAGCCCAGAGATCCCGGCCTTCCGCGGGTAGAGATTGAACTCGCGGTCGTCGGCGCTCGTGCGGATTGCCTCGAGGATCGATGGATGGACGGGGAGGGTGTTCGTATTCTGCGACATCCAGGCGACCTCGTGGCGGTGCTCGTGCGCGAATTCGAAGTTGTCCTTGGACGTCATCGAGTCCTCCCTCGGCGCGGACCGAGGCCGTCACCCCTCATATCGATTTTGGTCGAATCCCCCCGGCCCCGATTCATGCGCAAGAGATTTGACCGCGGTCCGTGATGGCCCACCCATGACGCTGGAAGGAAGAAAAGTCGTCGTGCTCGCGGAAGATGGATACGAGGATCTCGAACTCTGGGTGCCATACTACCGGCTCGTGGAGGAAGGGGCCGAGGTAGTCCTCGCAGGTCACGAGAAGCGGACTTACACGTCGAAGCACTCGTACCCGTGCGAGGTCGACGTGACGGCCGCCAACCTGAAGGCGAAGGATTTCGACGCCGTCGTGATTCCCGGAGGCGTTGCGGGCCCGGATCGGATGCGCCAGCACAAGGAAATCCTGTCGTTCGTCCGCTCGATGGACGAAGGCCGCAAAGTCGTTGCAGCGATCTGCCATGCGGCGTGGGTGCCGATTAGCGCGGGGATCGTCAAAGGCCGCCGGATGACCTCGTATGCAAGCGTGCGAGACGACTGTCTGAACGCGGGCGCGGACTGGGTCGACAAGGAATGTGTGGTCGACGGGAATCTCATCACGTCGCGTTTCCCAGACGATCTTCCCGCGTTCTGTCGGGCCATCGTCTCCGCTTTGACGAAGTGAGCGGCGTCGATGGTCCGCGCACCCGCGGACTGGCGGAGCGTGCTTCGTCGCGCCGAGGTCCTCGTCCGACGCCGTGACATGCGGAGCCTCGAGCTGCTCCTTCCCGCCCTCCGTTGGCGGTACCTGACGGCCCGCAACCGAGCCGTGGTCCTCCTCGCCCGTTTGGGCCCGATTGCGGTCCCGCCTCTCCTCCAAACCCTGGAAAGCTCGCGGACCGCCACCGAGCGCTCGGGAGCGGCCGATGCACTCGGCCGGATTGGGGATTCCCGGGCCGTCTCGCGACTGATCCGCGCGCTCGCGGATCCCGCGATGACCGTGCGGCGGGCTGCGATGATCGCATTGCTGCGGCTCGAAGCGATGGACGCCGTGCCAAAGATCGCGCGCCTCCTGGAGGACGAGTCCGGTGGAGTGCGCTTGACTGCCGCGGGCGTCCTCGGGAAGCTCGAAGACCCTCGAGCCGTTCCGGCTCTCGTCCGCGCGCTCGACGACCCGCAATGGTTTGTGCGTCAGGCGTCCGCAACGGCGCTCGGAGCGATCGGGGACCGACGGGCCGCACCCGCGCTGCAGAAGGCAACTCACGATCCTCGGAAATCCGTCGCGCGGGCGGCGGCCGCGGCGCTGCGGGCGTTGCGAGCGTAACAGATCCCGACGAACCCAAGTCGGACGTCGGGCGAACTTGCTCACGATTCTGTGAGCGCCAAGGAGTAGGCGGAGAAAGTCTTAAGCGAGCCGCAGGGTTAGGCCGCGGCGCGGGCTCGTGGTCTAGTGGCTATGACATCGCCTTGACATGGCGAAGGTCACCGGTTCGAATCCGGTCGAGCCCACTGCCATTTCGAGTCGAAACCCGCAAATGATATCTACGCGCGCGGAATTCGGGGTGACGATGAAGCGTCCGAACTGGAAGGCGATCGGGTTCCTCGCGTTCATCGCGGTGGGCGCCGTGTCCGCGGCGCTGGGATGTCCGTTCTTCCGAAACCCGGAGAACTACATGTCCGCAGGAGGCCTCGTTGGATACGTTCAGCACCTGGTCTCCGTGCACCGCAAGACCTGACGTGTCGGAGCCGGCGCTGACTTTCGGAACTACGCAGAGAGTCCGATCGATGGGCGGGGCGCAAGATCCTCGTGGCCCCGGTCGAGGCCGTCGCTCAACCGGTCACGTCAAACCGTTCTGTTCCGCCGAAGTTATCATTATGATGTGAATCGTCTGCGCACACGTTCTTATAGGCTCGTCGGGTCGGACCTGTCGCGAGGCCGATGAGTCGCGAGGCGCTTTCATCTCCGGGTCCTTCTGATGGGGTCACCCCCCCGGTCGCGCTACACCTCCTCGTAATCGGCACAAACCATCGCACCTCGAGCCTCGACGTGCGCGAGCGGCTACTCGGCAAAGCCTCCTATCCGTCGCTTCGGAAGGCCGGCGGACGCACCAGTCCCTGGTCCGACCTCGTCCTGCTGACGACGTGCAACCGAGTCGAAGTATACATGCTCACGGAGGCCCCTCGACGGGCCTGCGAAGCCGTTCTGAGAGCCCTCGGCGTCTCCGAGGACGAGCATCTACTGTACGTCCTCGAAGACCGCGATGCCGCGGCGCATCTTCTGCGCGTCGCCAGCGGTCTGGACTCGCTTGCCGAAGGCGAAGAGCAGGTGGCCGCGCAGGTCCGGAACGCCCCACGACAGCGACCGGCCCGGGCCTCGGCAGGCGGGCCCCTGGCCGATTTATTCCTTCACGCCGCCCGGAGCGCTTCCCGGATCCGGAAACTCGCGGGCGTCTCAGTCGCCGACGCGTCCGCGAGTCACGCCGCCGTTCGATTCCTCGAGGCCGTCGTTCCGGTCGAGAATCGAATCGTCGCACTGATTGGGACAGGGAAGATGGCACGCATCGCGGCGAAGAGTCTCCGGCCGCGCGCCGAGATCCGCATCCTGAATCGGAATTTCGCGCGGGCCCGCGAGCTGGCAGAAGCCCTTGGCGGGAAGGCCGTCCCGCTGGCGGATCTTCGGAAGGTTCTCACCGAAGCCGATATCGTCCTCGCCGCGACCGCGGTCCGACACCCGCTCCTCACCGCGCAGACGCTCTGCACTGCAATCCGTCGACGCGAGGGTCGCCCGATCTGGCTCATCGACCTTGGGTTTCCCCGGAACGTCGATCCGAGCTGTCGCACCCTCGCGGGCGTTCACGTGGTGGATTTGGATGGACTCGCGCCCTGGGGTCAGCGTCCTCCGTCACCGAGCGCCCAGGCCCGGGTCGAGCACCGAATCCGGGGGGAGGCGGAACGCATGATCGAATCGTTGCGCCCGGCCGCGTCGGTGGACATTGCCGTCCTCAGACGCAAGGCGGAAGCGGTCCGGCGGCACGAGGTGGAAACGACGTTGGCCCGACTCCCGGATCTCTCCGAGGGAGATCGCGCCGTCGTGGACAAGCTCGCGACTCGTTTGGTGAACCGGTTCCTCCACGGTCCCACCGAACGCCTACGCTCCCTCCCCGAGGGGACACGCACGGAAATCGTCCGGCAGATTGTCGAGAGCCTCCAACGAGGTCCTGGATGACTCCGTCCTTGCGGGCCGGCACTCGGGGGAGCCCGCTCGCGATCGCCCAGGCGGACGAAGTGGTGGTACGACTCCGGACGATCCGGCCCGGCCTCCGGACGGAGACCGTCGTGATCCGGACCCATGGGGACGAAGGATATCGAGAGGACTTGGGAACGGCCCTCGACGGCAAGCGGGCCTTCACGAAACGCATCGAGGACGCTCTCCTGGAGGAGCGCATCGACTTCGCGGTCCACAGCCTGAAGGACTTGCCGACCGAAACCGCGACCGGACTCGTCATCGCGGCGATTCCGCCGAGGGAGGATCCGAGAGATGCCCTCGTCGGCCGACGCCTGATGACTCTCGACGACTTGGGTCCGGGCGTCCGCGTCGGCACGAGCAGCCTCCGTCGGCGCGCGCAGCTCTTGTCGCAACGGCCCGGCCTCGAGGTCATCGCTCTCCACGGGAACGTGAATACCCGTCTGCGCCGACTCGACTCGAACGACTTCGACGCCGTGGTTGTCGCGGCCGCGGGCATGCGCCGACTCCACATCGATGACCGGTTCGCTCACCCGCTGTCGCCGGACGTGATGACCCCCGCCCCCGGTCAGGGCGCGCTCGCCCTGGAGGCGCGAAAGGGCGACCGTCCGGTTCTCGACCTGTTGTCCGCGATTGACGACCCGAGTGCCCGCCGCACGACCGAGGCGGAGCGGGCCCTCGGCGCCCGTGTTGGCGGCGGATGCAACATCCCCTTCGGAGCGCTCGCCACGGTTGAGGGCGGCATGCGTCTTCGCGCCGTGCTTGCAGACCCGGAGGGTCGCCGCATCATCCGATCCGAGGATCGAGGCGACGCGTCTCGCTGGAAGGAAATCGTTGACTCCGTGTGGGCAAAACTCGTTCAACAAGGAGCGGCCGACCTGGTCGCCGAGGCGGCGTAGATGGACGACCTCCCGTTTCGCGGCCAGACGTTCCTCGTCGCAACCTCGGAAGACCTCGCCGACAAAGTCGCTCGTGCGGTGCGGGAGAGAGGAGGCCGCGCAATTCCATTCCCAACGATTCGCCTGGTTCCACCGGCGGACTACGAGAACCTGGACCGCGGGCTTCGCCTCTGGCGGACGTTGGATTGGGTGGTCTTCACGAGTGCCCACGGCGTCGAGGCGGTCGTCGACCGGTCGAGGGCCTTAGGCGTGGACTTGGCCGGCTTCCAGGGAAAGGTCGCGGCCGTAGGCCCCGCGACAAAAGCGGCCGCGGAGGCAGCGGGCCTGGCCGTGTCCTTGGTCCCGAACGAATTCCTGACCGATGCCATCGCGGGTGCGCTCGGCGACGTGTGCGGGCGAACGATCTTCCTGCCCCGCTCCCGGATCGCGCGGAAAAGCCTCGCGGACGAGCTGCGGGATCGAGGTGCGCAGGTCATCGAGGCGGATGCATACGACGCGATCCCGGCCGCGCCGGACATCGACGTTCTCCGGAAGACGGACCGGATCGATGTCGTGCTGTTCACGAGCGCGTCCGCGGCGACTCATCTAATGGACCTTCTTCCGAAAGACGTGCGGGACCGGTTGATCAAGGAGGCCGAGGCCGCGTGCATTGGACCGGTCACCGCGCAGGCCGCACGTTCTCTCGGGTTCCGAGTTTGCGCGGTCGCGCGCAACCATACGGTCGACGGACTCGTCGAAAGCTTAGAGGAGGTTCGTGCCAATGGCTGAGCTCCCGCGTCCCCGCTATCGGCCCCGACGGTTGCGGAGGACCGCCGCCATCCGTGCGCTCGTCCGAGAGACGTCCGTCGACATCGATCGTCTCGTGCAACCGCTCTTCATTCGGGAGGATCCCCGCATGGGGTCGGCGATTCCCTCCATGCCGGGCATCTTTCGACTGACGATGGACGAGGCCGCGTCCGAGGCGGAGCAGCTTGCGGAACTTGGCGTCCCCGCCGTGATCCTCTTCGGCCTCCCGGCGGAGAAGGATTCGCTCGGCCAGGGAGCGTACGACGAAAGCGGCGTCGTGCAGCAGGCCGTCCGTGCGGTGAAGAGGGCAACCCCGGATCTCATCGCGATGACGGATGTCTGCCTCTGCGAATACACCGACCACGGGCATTGCGGCGTGGTCCGGGATGGTCGAATCGACAACGACGCGTCCCTCGAACTGCTCGCCAAGACGGCCGTGAGCCAGGCACGCGCGGGCGCCGACCTCGTGGCTCCAAGCGCGATGATGGACGGCCAGGTCGGCGCCATCCGCGCGGCCTTGGACCGCGAAGGATTCGAGGAGACGGCGATCCTCGCGTACGCAGCGAAGCACGCCTCCGCGTTCTATGGCCCGTTCCGAGACGCCGCCGATTCCGTCCCCCGGTTCGGCGACCGCCGCACCTACCAGAAGGATCCTGCGAACCTGCGCGAGTCCCTCCGCGAGATCGCTCTCGACCTGGAGGAAGGTGCGGACATCGTGATGGTCAAGCCCGCCCTCGCATACCTGGACGTGATTCGCGCGGCGCGCGAACGGTTTGACGCGCCGCTTGCCGCGTATTCCGTGAGCGGAGAGTACAGCCTGATCAAGGCGGCCGCGGAACGGGGATGGGTCGACGAACGCTCCGTGGTCGAGGAGACGATCACCGCAATCCGTCGCGCGGGCGCGGACCTCATCCTGACCTATTACGCGAAGGACTTCGCACGATGGCGGCGGGAGAGACGCGCATGACGGAGCCGACTCAGGGGCAAGGATCCGACGAAACCGGGGAGGCGGGAGAATCCCGCGAGTTCCTCAAGTACACGTTCTACCAGGTCCGACCCGAATGGCGGCTGCTCGACTCGGAGCGGAAGAAGAAACAGAAAGCGGAGTTCGCCTCGCTCCTCCATGATCTCGAGGAAGACATCACCCTCTGGTGCTACTCCCTTCAAGGGATCCGGGCCGACGTGGATTTCATGGTCTGGGCGATCGACCCGCACCTCGAGACGTTACGGGAAATGGCCCGTCGAGTCTCATCGACGGAACTCGGCCATTACCTCGAGACGACGTATGCATATCTCGCCGCGAGCAAGCGGTCCCAATACACAGGCGGCCACACCCACAAAGGTCAGGACGGTCTCGCCATGAAATCGGAGCCGCACGGTAGCCGCTACCTCTTCGTCTATCCGTTCGTGAAGAAGCGGGAGTGGTACTCGATTCCCTTTGAACATCGGCAGGAGATCATGCGGGATCACTTCCGCATCGGCCACAAGTATCCCGACGTCAAGATTCACACGGCCTATTCGTTCGGGCTCGACGATCATGAGTTCGTTTTGTCCTTCGAGGCTGACAATCCACTCGACTTCCTCGACCTCGTGATGGACCTCCGCTCGAGCGAGGCGAGCAAGTACACGGAGCGGGAGACGCCGATCTTTACGTGCATCCTATCCACGCCGGAGCAGATGCTCGACGCCCTGGGGATTTGACATGGGATTCACAGCCTCCGGGGCGCTGAGCGCGCCGGAGTCGGAGAAGCTTTTCGGGCGGGCCCAAGAGAGCCTCGTTGGCGGAGTCGACAGTCCGGTCCGTTCGTTTCGATCCGTCGGCGGAACCCCGCGGTTCGTTGTTCGCGGAAACGGCGTAACCCTATGGGACGCAGACGGACGCCGGTATCTTGATTTTTGCATGTCGTGGGGCGCTCTTGTACTCGGTCACGCGAATCCCTCCGTCGTCCGCGCCGTCCGCAGTGCCGCGGGCCGCGGGATGAGCTTCGGGGCCGCGACGGAGTCGGAGGTCCGCCTGGCCGAAGAAGTGAAGCGACGGTTCCCGAGCATCGACCTGCTCCGCTTCGTCAATTCGGGAACGGAGGCCACGATGTCCGCCGTCCGCGTGGCTCGCGGCTTCACGGGTCGCGACAAGATCGTCATGTTCGAGGGGGCATACCACGGACATGCGGACGCCTTGCTCGTGAAAGCCGGTTCCGGGCTGGCCGCCGCGAGTTTGCCGGGTTCCGCGGGCGTCCCCGACAACGCGGTGCGGGACACGTTGTTGGCGCAGTACAACGACCTCGCTTCCGTGGAGGGTCTCTTCCGCAGCTACGGGGATCAGATTGCGGCCGTCTTGGTCGAGCCCATCGCCGGGAACATGGGCGTTGTCCCGCCGGATCCCGATTTCCTCGAAGGCCTCCGCCGGATGACTCGGGAGTTCGGCAGCCTGCTCGTCTTCGATGAGGTCATCACGGGCTTTCGGGTTGCGCCGGGCGGTGCCCAAGAGAAGTACGGCGTCGCGGCGGACGTCACCTGTCTGGGGAAGATCCTCGGCCACGGCATGCCCCTCGGGGCCTACGGAGGGCGGCGGGACATCCTCGAGATGGTCGCCCCGCTCGGCCCGGTGTACCAGGCGGGGACCCTCGCCGGGAACCCGATGGCGATGGCGGCCGGCCAAGCGACCATGAGTCAGCTGCGCCCCAGCCTGTACGCGAGTTTGGAGAAGCGCAGCGCTCAACTCGAGACGGGGCTCCGGGATGCGGCCGACGACGCGGACATGGAGGTGCAGGTGCCGCGCGTCGGATCGATGATGGGCATCTTTTTCCGGCCCGAGCCCGTCCGGAACTACCGCGACGCGCAGGCGATGAACAAGACCACGTATGGGCGCTTCTTCTGGGCTCTGCTGAAGGGCGGTGTGTACTTTCCGCCCGCTCCGTTCGAGAGCTTCTTCCTATCCTCGTCGCACCGTAAGCCGGAGGTCGAGCGGACGATTGAGGCGGCCGCGGCCGCGCTCCGGGAGGTCCGGAATTCTTGAACGATCGTTTCCTGCGTGCGTGCTGGCGCGAGCCCGTGGACTGCACCCCGGTCTGGTTCATGCGTCAAGCCGGTCGGTCCTCCCCGGCCTACCGGGCGATCCGCGCGAAGCACGGTATCTTGCAAATCGCAAAGTCGCCGGACCTGGCCGCCGAGGTGACCCTCCAGCCCCTCCGGGAGCTCGGGGTGGACGCCGCGATCGTGTTCGCGGATCTCCTGTTGCCGGTCGAGGCGATGGGCATCCGGGTGCGGATCGACGCCGGCGAGGGTCCGATCCTCGAGCCCCGCATTCGCACCTCCGAAGACGTCGACCGATTGAAGCGGCTCGATCCCGTGAGAGACATGCCGTTTGTCTTCGAGACGATTCGACGCGTACGAGCCATGGCGGCGGTCCCTTGCATCGGATTCGCCGGCGCGCCGTTTACCCTGGCGAGCTACCTGATCGAAGGCGGGTCCTCCCGGGATTTCCTCGCGACGAAGTCGTTCATGCATGCGCATCCTGCCGACTGGCGGCGGTTGATGAACTTCCTCGTCGATGGGATGGCCACGTACCTTCGGGCCCAGGTCGATGCCGGCGCCCAAGCCCTCCAACTGTTCGACAGCTGGGCCGGCGCGCTGAGCCCCCGCGAATATGATGAGAGTGTGTCTCCGTTCACGCGCCGCCTCTTTCACGAAATCTGCGAGACGGGAGTCCCGTGCATCCATTTCGGCACGGGCACATCCGGATTTCTCGAATCCTTTGCCGCGGCGGGAGGGGACGTCGTTGGCGTGGACTGGCGGATTCCGATCGATACCGCTTGGCGGCGGATTGGCGAGGACCGGGGAATTCAAGGCAATCTGGATCCGGCCGCCCTCCTCGGCCCGGCGGACGTTTGGCGGCCGGCGGCCCAGGACGTGTTAGACCGGATCGGGAACCGTACCGGCCATGTGTTCAATCTGGGCCACGGAGTCTTGCCGGAGACGCATCAGGACGAGTTGCGAGCGCTCGTGGGGCTCGTCCACGAGTCGACTCGGCGGGGATGAGGAGGCCGTCATGTCGAGAATTTCCGAGGACGAACGGACGGCCGTCCTGTTGACGGCCGTAGGGGGACCCAACTCGCTCGATGAGGTCGGTCCGTTCCTTCTCGACGTGCGCGGGGGACGGCCGACGAGCGAAGAACTCATTGATGAATTCCGCGAGCGGTACCGCCGAATCGGCGGGAAATCACCGCTCCTGGACATTTCGCGGGCCCAGGCCAACGCTCTTGAAGACCGCCTGAACGGCGACGACCGGGCAACTTACCGGTGCTACGTCGGCATGAGGAACTGGCGACCATACATCCGGGATGTGATCACGGAAGTCGTCGCGGACGGCGTGGACCGGCTTGTCGTCCTGCCGCTGACGCCGTACTACTCCCGTAGGAGCGTGGGGGCCTATTTCGCCGCCGCCGACGCCGCGCTTTCGACGGTCGCCCGGCGGCCAGATGTGGCATATGTCGAGAGTTGGAACACGGAGCCTGCGCTAATCGGCATGTTCGCGGCGAAGGTCCGGGAGGGTCTCGAGCTCCTCGCACAGAGGAGTTTCCACGCCCCAATCGTCGTGTTCACCGCCCACAGCCTCCCAAAGAAACTCATCGACGGAGGGGACCCGTATGAACGGGAACTGTCCGAGACGATGGCCCTCGTGCTCCGTCGACTGCCGTCTTTCCGGGCTCGGATGGCGTGGCAGAGTGCGGGCCGAACTGACGAGGCATGGCTCGGACCTCCGCTTGAGGAAGTCTTGGAGGAGATCGGAAAGACCGGTGAGAAGGCCGTGCTCGTGGTTCCGTTCGGATTCGTCTCGGACCATTTAGAAATCCTGTACGATGTGGACATCGAGGCTCGGGCATTCGCTTCGGAGAGAGGTCTTCAACTCGAACGCACGGACTCGCCGAACACGGACCCGGGTTTCATCGACGCGATGGCTGCCGCGGTGCGGTCCGCCGGCCGTCCTTCCTCGAGGTCGCGTTCTGGCGAATCGCCAGCGCCGGTGCTTTAAGGCTCGGCTCCATGTGGCGGGGTCGGGGCGAGACGGGCGGACGCACCCAAGCCGAAGGCACACGGGCTCCCGAAGAATCGTCTCGAGACCCTAATCGACGGAGTCTTCGCCATCGCAATGACGATCCTCGTCTTGGAGCTCCGCGCTCCCGCGACGCTCGGACCGCAGGGCTTGGCGGGAGGTCTGGTCGGGCTGTGGTCTCGGTTCGCGACATTCTTCATCAGTTTCATCGTCCTAGGGGTCTATTGGTTCGCGAACCACCAGGTGTTCCACTTCGTGTTGCGCGTGAACCGCACCCTGGTGTGGCTGAACGTTCTGTTCCTCATGGGCATCGCCCTCATCCCGTTCGCCGCCTCCCTGATGGGCACATATCCCCAAGACCCGATTGCCTTGAGCCTCTACGGCGCAGTCCTGGGTCTGCTGGCTGCCCTCGGCTATGTGATTTGGTGGTACCTGACCGGAGACCGGGGCCTGATTGAACCGGGCCTCGACCCGGAGCTGGTCCACAAGGTGCGCGTCTGGCTCGCGATCGGCCCCGTGATCACCCCGGTGGCCATCGCGGTCTCCTTCGTGAACACGACGGTCGCCTTGCTCATCTACCTGGCCCTCCCGGTGGTTTTCATTTTCTTCAATCCCGTGAGCCGATACCTCGAGCGTCTCCGCGAGACGGAGCCTTGAGGCATCGGCCGTTTGATTGAATCCGGATCCAATCGATGCGGTTTTGGATTTCGGATGTCCAGTCGTCGGTGGGTTGTCAGAGGGAGATGGACTTGCCGATTCCCCGGTCGCGTGCGCGCTCGTACACAAGCGCAGCCGCCGCGACATCCTCAATCGCGATCCCGTGAGATTTGAACAACGTGATGTCCTCGGCGTTCGTCCGCCCCTGGATTTTTCCCGCGACGACTTCGCTGATTTCGTGGACGCGGTCCCACGTGATCAGCCCGCGTTTCATCGGCTCGACGAGGTCGCCGCTCTCCTCTTTGGCCTGTTCAATCGAATCGGTTGCCACGAACGCACATCGACGGACCGCGGCGTCATCGAGCTCGCGAGTCTCGAGTCGGTTCGCTCCGATGGCGTTGATGTGACATCCCGCGCGCAGCCAATCTCCGTGGATGACCGGTTGAGGCGCGTTCGTCGCCGCGATGACAACGTCGGCGTCACGGATCGCCTCTTCGGCCGACCTCGCCCCTTCGACATTCACCCCGAGGACGGAGGACATCTTCTCCGCGAAAGCTTCGCGATGTGCCCGGTCCCGTCCGGAGCAGCGGATTCGCTGGATGGAGCGGACCGCGCAGACCGCCTCCAGCTGGCTCTCGGCCTGCCATCCCGTACCGACGATGCCGACAGTCGATGCATCGGATCGCGCGAGATACCTCGTCGCGACTCCGGAGGCTGCTCCAGTGCGCCGCTGTCCAAGTCGGTCGGCCTGAATCACGGCGACAAGCTCGCCGGTCGCCAGGTCGAACAGGTGGACCCAAAAGCGAATTCCCGCGCGAGACGCCGTGTAATACTTGAACCCGGCATAGCCCCGCCCCGGCCAAGACGCGAGCATCACGTTGACCGCGGTCTCTGCTGTTCCGACTCGCTGCCGCGGGCGGTTCGTTGCCTCGCCTCTCCCCAAAGCCCGGAATCCTTCCTCGACCACCTTCAACGCATCGTCCATCCGGAGGAGGCCATCGACGTCCTGTTCCGCCAGGAGCAACGCAGTCATCCAACGCCTCGTATCCGGAAGACACTTATTTCATTACTTGGGCGCTCACTCGCCACGGCGCCGGAAGTTTGCGCAACCGATGGGCCGGCCCACTCTGGCTTAGGAGATTCTTACCTTTGCGAAACGGAGTAAGTCGGCCACCGAGAACTCGCCATCCCGAGGCGCGCCGAATTCCCCGCCCTTCGGCTGCCACATCGGCTGGACGCTCAAGAACGACGACGGATCTCCTCGGATGAGGCCGATGATGACCTCCGCGACGATGCGGCCACCGACCGGGCCCAGTTTCTTCCCGTGGCTCAGGGCCTCCGCCTCCTTGAGGACGTAGAAGAACAGTGGGGTGTCCTTTCCGAACGCTTTGATCAGGTCCGGGGGAAGCGGCTTCAAGTCGTCTCCGCGCAAGATGAGGTCGTCCGGGATCCCCATCGCGCGGGCGACCGATTGGCCGGAAGGGAGGCCGAGCGCTTTGCCGCGCTTCAGATCCCGCTCCGCGAGCGCGGCGATTCCCTTCGCCACGCTCTCCGGAAGTTCGCTGAGGCCGAACGCGAGCTTCGTGTCAATCCGGCGCGAGGGTTGGACGTCGAGGTTCGCTCCGGAGAACTCAAAGAATCGCGCCCATTGGATCACGTGTCCCTCGGGCAGCTCGCGGAACCCCCGAAGGTCGGGCTCCGGAGGCTTTGCGAAAATCGGGACGTCCTGCACCTCGGCGTTCAGTTCGTACTCGCCCCGGACCATGCTGTGCCCGAAGCGATACGCGGCGATGGAGAACTCGACGGGCATGAAGGGGCGGTGCTTCCAGGCGAAGAACTTCAGGACGACCTTGACGGTCTTCACGGTCTTCTTTCCGCGGTCCGTGGGAACGGTGAATGCATCGGGCTGGAGCACGTCGCGGATGACTTCGTCCCCGACCAGCCGCCTCAGGAAGTCGTGGACGACAGTCCACTGAAAATGCCATCGGACGATCCGCCGGGCCTCGTCGAATCGCTCCCGCGCGGGCGTCTCGGCCAAGGCGTCGACCACTTGGTTGTGATACTTCAAGAACCCGAGCGCTAGCTGCGAGACAATCAGGTTCTCGTCGTTCCTCGGATCGCCGAGGAGTGCCCGCCCGTTCGTGTTCCGGGGCAGGTCGTCGTCTCCCTCGGCGTTGCGGCCGATGAGGAGATGGACGCCGTCCCGATCGTACACGAAGGGGACATCGTCGGGACCGCGTCCGTACACGGAATCGAGATCGAGCCGCGGCGTCCGAAAATCCGTCAGTGCGTCCGGGTCGTTGTCGCGCTGCAGCTGCGACGTCGGGTCGAAGGTGAGGTCGTGGTCCACAAACTGGCCGAAATAGGTGAACCCCGCCGGAATGTCCGGATTGTCTCCGCTCGCATCCTCCACCCCCGGTTTCGGCTCCGGCTCGACCATCTGCTTCGCGAGCTTGCGGAGGGCCGCATCCGGTGGAAGGGAAGGCGACAGGTTGCGGAACATCCGCCCGAAGCGACCCTCGAACATCGCGGACCGCACGACGATGCTGAGACCGCGCTGTTCGGTTCCGTGGAAGTTCTGTTTGGTCACCGAATTCACCTGCGAGAGAGGGGCGTGATGCTAGTTCCGCGGTGGTGGGGCAAGGACTGGCGTGCTGTTCGAGGAGAAGCCGATCCAGAGAGGTGCGACGAGCGAGTCGGTCGCCCGTGGGGATGCGCCTCGTACGGCGACGGTCTGAGGGGACATCGCGGCCGTATCCAGCAACGCCTATTTGATGGCTTTTGACAACCAATCGTCCCGCGGCGGGACTCTTACGGCGAAAGTCGTTCGGTCGCACGCCAGCGCACATCGGGTGTCGAATTCGGCCTTCGCACGATCGAGGCCGTCACGAACATCGCGCCGCCGAATTCTCGCTCGTCGAGGATCTTGATACGTCTCGGAAGGAACCGGTAGAAGGCGTAGGATCGGAGGAGTGCGGCTTGCCGACGCTCGGCGAGGCTCAGCCCCTTCATCCACTTCCCGTACGGCGAGAATCTCGCCCCGTACGCGCGTTCCGCTTCCCTCGCCCCGCGTCCGTGGGTTCGTCGACAGCGGCCGAACAGCTGGAGTCCTCGATCCGGACCTCCCCATTCTTGAGTCGATCGGAAAATCGTCATCGCCAGGGATGGGTTTTGTTCGAGATTCCGACCATGCCGCGACTCGGGGTCGGAGAGGAAATACAACTCGAGGTCGGGCGTGCAGCAGAAGTACGCCGTGTTGATGTGCGCTCGACCGTCCGGCGCGACCGTCGACATCGAACAGAGCACATTTTCCCGAAGGATCCGGAAGATGCTCCGTCGAATCCGGTCGGCCGAGAAACGCTTGTCGATGGGTTGGACCGTCATCGGCCCTCCCCGTGCCGGAGGACCTGCCCGGACAAAGCGCCCGTCGGCCGGCCCATTTCCACCGCGACGGTCCCGTTCACCAGGACCCAGTCGATTCCCTCCGGGTATTGATGAGGATAGTTCTCGAACGGATAGGTATGGGGCCACCGGTTCGTCGCGCGGTCCCGAACACGCGTCAAGTCGAAGACGACGAGATCGGCCCAGAACCCGGGTCGAACGAGGCCGCGGTCCCCGAGTCCAAGCCGCGAGGCCGGCAAGGCCGTCATCTTGCGAATGGCCTCTTCGAGCCGAAGCACGCTCTCGTTCACGACGAACCGCTCGATGACGCCGGGGAACTCGCCGTACGTGCACGGCTGGTAGGGCGCGGTGGGCGAGGTGCGCTCCTCCTTCGGCGCGACCCAGCCGTCGGAACAAATCATCACGAGAGGATGCCGCAAGGTCGACTTGATTTCCTCCGGGTCCATGTAGTCGAACAGGCCCACCGCCCGGTCTCGCTCCTCGACGATCATGTCGAAGTATGCGGTCCACGGATCAACGCGGCGCTGCTTCGCAAGCTGTGCGATTGTCTTTCCTTCCTTCGAAGAATCTTCCGGGCAACGTAAGAGCCAGATTCGATCGAATTGTTCGTGAACCAGCAACCCGACGTATCCGGCGCCGGGACGCTTGTCCGCTTGAATTTCCGCTTTCAACGCCTCCCGTTTCGCGGGTTGCCGCAGCAATCCGAGGAGTTCGTCCGTCGGGAGCTTCTGGGTCCACTGCGGAAGCGCGTGACTCAGGGGAGGCCCGAAGTCCGTGTGCACGTCGTTGTCCGCGAGGACGTCCACGCCGCGCGCCCGGGCGGCCTCCCACAGCGCCTGGATTTCCTTCGCCTTCCCGATGCCGCCGTACTTCGGATTGTTGTGACTGATCTGGACCGGACAGCCGGCCTGCTCGCCGATCTCGATGCATTCCCGGACCGCGTCGACAATCGTCTCCCGCTCGCCCCGGATGTGAGACGCGTAGAAGCCGTGATGACGCGCGACGACTTTGGCGAGCACGACAATCTCCTCCATCGCCGCGAAGCATCCCGGGGGGTAGACAAGGCCGGTGCTCATCCCGAAGGCGCCCGCGCGCATCGCCTCATCGACATGATTCTTCATCGTGCGCGTTTCTTCCGGAGTCGGTGGTCTCTCCTCGAAGCCCATCGTCGCGAGCCGCACGCTCCCGTGGCCGACGAGGCCCGCGATGTTGATGCCGACACCATGGTGGGCCATGAAATCGAGGTATCCCCCGTACGTCGACCAATTCCAATCTTTCGCCTGCGCGTAGTACTCGAACCGCCGGACCGCGAGCTCGCGGTATCGCTCACCGATCGGCGCAGGCGAGTCGCCGCAGTTCCCGATCACATGGGTCGTCACGCCTTGGCGGACCGCGCACTCCGCCGTGGGCTCGACGAGGATTCCGATATCGCTGTGCGTGTGGATGTCGATGAAGCCGGGGGCGACAAAGGTCCCCGAGGCATCGATTGCGCGGTCGCATTTCGCACGCCCGAGGGGGCCCACGCGTGAGATCTTCCCTCTGCGGATTCCGATATCCGCGACGCGCCACGCGGAGCCCGTTCCGTCGAGGACGCGCCCTCCCCGGATGACGATGTCAAACGCCATCCCGTGGAGAACGCCCGCGTGCCTTTAACCTCGTTCGCCGAGACCATGGGGGCGGAGCGTTCTCATGGCGAGAATCAACCTTGTTTAAGGTTAACAATTCTGGCGCGGCCATTCTCGTTCCATGGCCTCGTCTTTCATTGCCGCATCCGAGAACGTTCCATCTGTTGCGCGAAACCGTTTATAGTATGCGAGCGTTCGAGCGCCGACTTATCGATATCATGCAATCGTGGGAGGAAGAACTCCAAGCGTTTCGCCGGCGGACGAAGAAATCCGCGCAGGCGTGGGAGGCCGCGAAGAAGCGGATCCCCTTCGGGGTCAACAGCAACTACCGTCTCGTCGATCCGTACCCGCTATACGTTCGCAAGGCGAAAGGCTCGCGGATTTGGGATGCGGACGGAACGGAATACATCGACTTCTGTATGGCCTTCGGCGCACTGGTCGCAGGTCACAGCCACCCGGTCCTCGCGAAGGCGATGCGGGAGCGGGTGTCCAACGGCACGATCTTTGGTTTCGAGTCGGTCGACGCGGGCCCACTCGCGGACCACATCTGCCGGCGGTTCCGGTTGGACCGCCTCAAGTTCTCGATGACGGGCCTCGATGCGACGTTGTTCGCGGTTCGCCTCGCTCGCGCGGTCACCGGTCGCCGCCGGATCCTGAAATTCGAAGGCTGCTACCACGGATCGCACGACGCTCTCATGGTGTCAATCAAACCGAAGAAAGAGGACTCCGGAGATCGAAGGCGGCCGAACCCGGTGCCGTCGTCGAAGGGCCTCCTGCCGGAACTCGTGCAGACCGCGGTCGTCGCGCCGTTCAACGACCTCGCGGCGACGGAGGCCCTGGCCAACGAGTACGCCGACGACATTGCGGGGATCATCCTCGAGCCTGTGCCGATGAACATGGGCTACGTCCCGCCGAAACCGGGATTCCTCGAAGGGCTCCGGAAGATCGCGAGTGAGATCGGCGCGCTCCTGATATTCGACGAAGTCAAGACGTGCGGCAAGTGGTACGGCGGGGCGGAGGAGGCGTTCGGCGTCACCCCGGACCTCAAGGTGCTCGGGAAGGCGATCGGCGGCGGATTCCCGCTCGCCGCCGTCGGCGGATCGAGGTCGATCATGGACCAAGTGGTCCCGGGTCAGATCGGCCACGCGGGGACGTTCAACGCGAATCCGCTCAGCATTTCCGCGGGGCTCGTGACGATGACGAAGATCCTGACGCGGGCCGGAATGCGTCACGCGCAGCAGATTGGCGACGATCTCGCCAAAGGCTACCGCGACATCAGCGGAGACCACGGCCTCGAGATGGTCGTCCAGGCCGGCGGGATCAGCGGGACCGTGCATTTCGCCCGCCGAGCGGTGACGGATTGGCGGTCGTTCCAAGATGTCGACGTGGGCCGGTGGTGGGGCTACTACACCGCGATGCTGAACCGCGGAATCATCCCGATGGCCACGGGCCCGGACGAGCAGTGGACATCCTCCGTCGCGCACACGAAGGCGGACGTCTCGCGGCACCTCGACGCCTTCGAGGACGTCGCGGAGAGCATGAAACGCGGTCGGGCCGAGATGTCGCTCGTCGAGGCGGTCTGAGGCCGCAAGCGAGGCGGTGATCCGAACGCCGCGTCGGAAGTACGGTCGGATGATCAAGCCGCTCCCGGTCACGAAGCCGGAGAAGTGTCGATTTTGCAAAGCCGGGAAACCATGTCCGATCCACAAGCAGGAGACGACGGTTTCGCCTCGATGACAGCCTCAATTGAATCCGCTTTCGAGCGCGACGTGCGGCCCGATTATCGGCGTTCCATCAGGATCGACCAGGCCAGAGGCCGGAAGTCTTCACGGTCGAGCGTGAACCGGAACTCGTGTGCCTCGAGGATCTTGAAGAGCGGTCCCAGCTCGGTCCGGAATTCCTCCTCGGTCACGACCGGCGGACCGTTGACCATCGGCTCTTTGGCGTTCCCCGCGAGGGTCAACCAACGCGTGCCTTTGCGGGTGACGCGTTCGAGCATCTTGAGGAACGCCGTGAGGTTCCCGTTGCGAATGCCGTGATAGACGCCTCGGTCGAACACCACTTCGTAGGGTCCGCCGAGATCCATCCGGGTCGCGTCTCCGACGCGAAAGTCAATCTCGATTCCCGCCTTCCATGCTTTCTCCCGCGCCCGCCGCACCGCCAGCTCGACGTAGTCGACCGCGGTCACCCGATATCCGCGGCGAGCGAATGCGATGGCGTTGGTCCCCGTGCCACATCCGATCTCGAGAACTGTTTTCCCAGACAACAATCCAGCGTCAGGAACGCGGATTAGTTCCGCGCTCGGCACGCCGGAATCCCATGGGGTGTCGCCGGTCCGGTATGATTCTTCGAATTCGTCGCCACTCATCGAATCTCCACCGGCTTTCAGACGCGCATCGACGGATGCCTATTAAGCGCCGAGGGCCGCCGAGGAAGGCGCGTCCTCGAGGGCCGATAATGAGCGTTGGCTTTTCCCGACCGCGAACGAGAAGGAAGGGCACATCGCGGACAGAGGCACGGTCAATGCTCCGCCGACTCAACCGGTTTGATCTTGCGCCTGTGGTCTGCCACGTAGCGTTGGATCATGTGGCTCTCCAACAGCAGCCGGTCAAAGGTATAGAGCACTGAGCAGACAGGGTCCTCGATAGCGCAAGCGACGATCATCGCATCGCAAGGGGTCAGTTCGCGCTCCCGTGAGCGCAATTCCTTCGCCATCGCGAAGACTCGAGTGGCTTTGTCTCCGAGGCCGTAGGTTACGAGGTTGCCACTCTTGGTCTGCAGTTCGAGGATTCGGGCGACGTCTTGGAGGTCAAGTTTCTTTGGTTCAGTCAGGACCTCGTTAACGAGTTCCCCGAGGACGATGAATGAGGCGCAGGATTGAAGTTGCTTGCCGCTGTGGAGAAACGGCCGACAGGTTTTCACGCGGTCGGCGACATCGTCCCCCAGGGCGCAGCGCAGGACGTCGGTGTCTAGGTGGCACCGGGAACGAGTCCGTGTTTCTTTAGTAATGACAACGCCTCTCTCCCGCGGCCAACAAGCCAGCCCTTAACCTTGCCGAGGTATGCGATTGCGTCATCTCCTGACGCGTCACGGTTCCTGGTCAAGAACGCGTGCATCGTCGCAGCGGCCTCGAGCATGTCGTTTCCCGCCTTTATGGCCTCCCGGAGGAATTCGATGGCCGCCGGCGGGAACGCAGGCGGGGGGCCAACAGCAACCTCTTCGGAGTCGAGGCTCCTGAGGTCGTAATATTGGTTCGCGAGCTTCGGTGAGTACGGACCATGGAAGTAGTCGCCGAACGAGTATTCCTTCGTGGGGCCGTACCCGAATGCCCGAAGAAAGTAGATTGCCTTCTGAATACGCAGTCGACTCTGAAAAGAGCGTCCGCTGAAATCCTGCGACGTGGCCCTCTTCAGCGCCGCTAGTATTTTGCCAAGCTCGCGTGTCGGCATTCTCTCGAGCATCCTCGCGTGCGCGCATACGCGCGCACGCGCAAACAAGTCACCTCGGACCGATATAAAGATATTTACGAGGTTGCCGAATCCGAACCACCAAGGATCAACCCGATGTCCTCTCCCGAGCAAACGACGCAACACCACACGGTCGCTTACCGCAGGTAAGCCGCGCTAGCATTCTCTCGCACGCACCGCAGAACGAGCCCCATCACGCGGGGGCGGAAGTGCTTCGGGCTCAGTTGACGGCCGACCGCATCACGGTAACGTCGCAAGCGGCTCGACCACGGCGGGCATGAGGGCGTAGGCTGCCTTTGTGCGGGCGCCGTTGTCGGCTCGGCCGAGGACGTGGACATCCCGGATGGCTCTGGTGGTCCACGAAGAGTATATCGGCCGGACGCAAGATGGCGTCCGGAGATGACCAAGCCCGACTCGGATATCGATCTGGCAGTCAGGGTGAAGGCATCGCACGCGTATGCGGACAGGGCCCGACGATCTCTCCCGGGCGGCGTCACGGCTGGCGTGAAATACTTCGATCCGTACCCGATTGCGATGAAGAAGGCGAAAGGATGCCGTCTGTGGGACCTCGACGGCAACGAGTACATTGACTACTGCCTGTCCTTCGGCCCCCTCATCCTGGGCCACGGCCACCCGCGCGTCTTGAAAGCGATTCGGGACAGCCTCGAGTTGGCCGGCACGACAATGTTCGGCACTCCCCACGAACTCGAGGCGACCTATGCGGAACGGCTCCTCCGGATCTTCCGGCCGGACGGGAAGATGCGCTTCACGATGTCCGGAACTGAAGCGACGGTTCACGCCGTCCGGCTCGCGAGGGCGTACCGGAAGCGTCCGATGATCGCAAAGTTCGAAGGCCACTTCCACGGCGGTGTCGATGAACTCCTCGTGAGCCACACGCCGTCGAAGGAGGAGGTGAGACGAGGCCTGGTACCGATCTCGGGATCTCGCGGGACGCCTGACTCGGTCCTGAAGAACACGGTCGTCCTGCCCTTCAACGATCTGGCCGAAACCGAGGCGCGGATTCGGGCCCGCGCGGACCGTCTCGCGTGCGTGATGGTGGAGCCGGTCGAGCGATCGTACATCGCGCCGGACCCGGACTTCCTGAAAGGGTTGCGGGAAATCACCTCGGACCACGACATCCCTCTCATCTTCGACGAGGTGATGAGCGGCTTTCGCCTCGGGTTTGGCGGGGCCCAGCACGCGTATCACGTGGCGCCGGACCTCACCTGTCTCGGCAAAATCATCGGAGGAGGCCTGCCTTGCGGGGCGTTCCTCGGACGTTCGGATATCCTCGACCTCGCGGATCCGGCGAGCGGGGACTTCTTCCAGAGCAGCACGTTTGCCGGGTACCCGATGGCGATGGCCGCGGGGATCGCGACCATCGATGAACTCGAGAAGCCCGGTGTCTTCGACGCTCTCCTCAAGACGACGCACGCGTTGACCTCCGGACTCGAGGAACTTCTGAACGACCACGATGTGCCTGCGGTGGTCCCCGCCGTGGGAACCGTCTTCTCGATCCTGTTTACGAATCGGTTGCCCCGCAACTACCGGGACACGCTCGAAGCGAACGAAGCACGTCGGAGCGTCCTCGACACCTCCCTGCTGGCCCGAGGGATTTTCGTGAAACCGGGGAAGCCATTCTATCTATCCACGGCCCACGATGACGCCGCGATCCGCCAGACCCTCGAAGCGTTCGAGGAGAGCGTGACCGGCCTCGGGTGATCATCGTTGCGGGCCAAGACCCATCATCCCGCGTGCCTCGTCCGGCGACGCGACCTCCCGTTGGAGATCCTCCGCGAGGTGCCGCGCGCGCGCGACCAACTCCTCGTTTCGGGCGAGGACGCCTTTCTTTAGGTAGAGGTTGTCCTCGAGGCCCACGCGGACATGGCCGCCCAGGACGATCGCCATCGTCGTCATCGGGAGCTGCATCCGGGACATGCCCGCGACGACGTACGTCGCGGTCGGCGGGAGCTGATTGCGCATGTGCAGGAGATTCTCCGGGGTCGCGGGGACACCGCCGTCGACGCCCATGACGAGCTGGAAATGGGCCGGTTCCTTCACGAGGCCCGCATCGATCAGCCGTTTCCCTTGCTGGACGAAGCCGACATCGAAGGCCTCGAGCTCCGGCTTGATGTTCTGATCGAGCATCGTCTTCGCGAGAAACTGAACCGTCTCCGGTGTGTTCACGTAGACCACGGACGGCTTGCGCCCGACGAAGTTCAGGGTTCCCGTCGTGAGCGAGCCCATCTCCGGGCTCGTCTTCAACGGCGTCGCACGATCCTCGTCCGTCTGGCCTGCGATGCCGCTCGTCGAGGTCATGACGACGAGCTTCGTCCGCTTGCGGATCTTGTCGACGCTCTCCCGGAAAATGTCGAATCGGGATGTGGGACGCTCGTTCTCGTCGCGGCAGTGGACATGGATGATCGCCGCACCTTCTTGCTCGGACAAATACGCGGTCTCTGCGATCTCGTCCGGTGTCACGGGCACGTGGGGCGTGTCCTTCTTCCGCGGCACGGAGCCCGTCGGCGCGACCGTGATGATGAGCTTGTCCATGCCTTCCGCCCGCGCCCGCTACGCGTCGATTCGTAGTAAGGGTTGTGGCTCTTCGAGTGTTTGCCACCGTGCGCGCCGGAACCCTGGCCTAGGCGAAGAGGTGGCACGACACCTTGACGTCGGGGGCGATGCCCTTCAACTCCGGCTCCGTGAATTCGTGCAATGAAACCCGGATCCCGCCATCCGCACGCTCGATGGTCCGTATCGCCTTCAGCCCGCGGAACTCCTCCGCCTTCACTTCGATGATTCGACGGATCGACGCCTCGGCGTCCGGAGGCGCGGCCGGCATCGTGAAAACGAGCGGAGAATCCGCATGAAGGCCCGCGAAGAGTCCCTCCTCCGGCGTACCGGCCGCCAGGTCCTTCAGCTCGTCCACGACCTCCTTGACGGTCCAGCCACATCGTTCGAAGGCCACGGGGCATCGCGGATGGAACCGGCATCCGGGCGGGATGTCCGAGGGGTCCGGTCGCTCGCCTTTCAGGATGATGCGCTGCCGCCGTCGGTCCGGGTCGGGGACCGGCACGACGGACACGAGCGCTTTCGTGTACGGGTGCCGCGGATTCTTGATCAGCTCCCGCGTCGGCCCTTCTTCGACGATTTTCCCCAGGTACATGACCCCGATGCGGTCCGCGAGGACCCACGCGAGGGAGAGGTCGTGGGTAATGAACAGGTAGGTGAGGCCTTTCTTCTCGCGCAGCTCCAGGAGCAGCTCGAGGATCTCCGTGCGGATCGACACGTCGAGCATCGAGACGGGCTCGTCGGCCACCAGGAACTCGGGATCCAGGACGAGGGCGCCCGCGATCGACACGCGCTGTCGCTGGCCTCCGGAGAGCTCGTGCGGATATCGGAACAGGAAGTCCCGCGGCGGTCGCAAGCCTGCGTCGGATAGGGCCTGCTCGACCCGCGCTTCGGTCTCGGCGCGGTTCCGGCTGAGTCTATTCACGATCAGCGGCTCCGCGACGATGTCGTACACGGAGTGTTTCGGATTCAGCGACTCGTACGGATCCTGGAAGATGATCTGGAGCTTCTGCCGCAAGCCTTGGATCTTGATCCCCTCGAGGCCCTCCTCCCGCAACCGGTTCCAAATGAGGACCCGGCCGACGAGGACCGCGACGACGAACGCGAAGAGAGTGCCACCGAGCATCGCGACGGTCTGAACGCCCCACACCTGGGATTGATACAGCCCGCCCGCGTCGATGTACCCGGAGAACACGAGGCCAAGGTACGTGCTCACGTTGAACAAGAGGACCGCAAGGCCCCCGAGGACGGTCGTGGTCCGCGGCGTCGGCCGAGTCGGCGGGATGCTCCCGAAATAAGCGACCAGGAGGGCGACAATCAGCCCGTAGCCGATGTAACTCAAGCCGTTCGTGAAGGGGAGATGGAACACCGACGCGGAGACGAGCGCGGGCAATGCCGTCGCGATCAGACCTGCGACCGCGATGACGATCCCGAGGAGGACGAAGTGCGGGATGGTCCAGGGCCGGTCTTCTTTCCAGGAGAGGGAGTGCTGCCGGCGAATCGTCTCCAGGTCCGCGGAGCCGTGGCCCGCTTTCGCGGCCTCGTAGTCGTCGAGGACGTTCTTCGGCACCCCGACGAAGACGTCGCCCCCGGTCGGCGGGACGAGCCTCAGGATTCCCTTGCCCGTCGTCGTCTTCCCGCATCCGCTCTCTCCCACGAGGCAGAAGATCTCTCCCCTCCCGACGTCGAGGTCGACCCCGTCGACCGCGCGCACGTATTCCGGCGTAGTCTTTCGCAACGCCGCGAGGAATCCCCGGCGCTTCTCGAACCATACGCGGAAATCGCGCAGGACGAGGTACGGCTCGCGGGTCACCTCACGTCGCCTCCCTCGGCGGCGGCGTCGTGGTGTTCAGGTGGCACGCCGCGAAGTGGCCCTCGCCCACCGGGTCGAGTCCCGGTTCCTGGTCGACGCAGAGCGGCCATGCGTACTTGCATCGCGGGTGGAAGCGGCAGCCGACCGGCGGGTTGATCAACGAGGGCAACAGGCCCGGTATGTACGCCGGCAGGGTCTGCGGCCCCTCGATGTCCGGGAACGCGCCGATCAGGTCTTTCGTGTACGGGTGTTTCGCGTCCTTGTAGACGTCCCGCACGCTCCCGCGCTCGACGATCTTCCCGGCGTACATGATCGCCATCGAGTCGCACGTCTCCGCCATGACGCTGAGGTCGTGGGAGATCAGGATCATCGACAGGTCGAGTTCGCGCTTGAGTCGCTCGAGGAGTTCCAGGATCTGCGCCTGGATCATGACGTCCAGTGCGGTCACGGGTTCGTCCGCGATGACGATCCTGGGATTGCATGCGAGGGCCATCGCGATCATCACGCGTTGCCGCATGCCGCCGGAGAACTCGTGCGGGTACTCCCGGGCGCGCTCGCGGTGGATGCCGACGAGTTCGAGCAGCTCGCCGACGCGCTTCATCGCGGCTTCCTTGTCCACCTTGTCGTGGATGACGATCGGCTCCGCGATCTGGTCCCCGATCCGCTTCACCGGATTCAGGGCGTTCATCGCCCCTTGGAAGATGATCGAGATGTGCTTCCATCGGATCCCGCGGAGCTGGCCCTCCGTGACCTTCGCGAGGTCATACCCGACGTAATCGATCGTCCCATCGACGATCTTCCCGTTCGACGGGAGGAGACGCATGATCGACAGGGCAGCCGTCGTCTTGCCGCAGCCGCTCTCCCCCGCGAGCCCGAGGCTCTCGCCCTCGCCCAAGGTGAAGTCGACGCCGTCGACCGCACGGACGGTCCCCTCCTGGGTCTGGAAATGCGTCTTGAGCCCCTTCACCGTCAGGAGCGGCATTGTTACCGCTCCGCGGAATGGGTCGGACGAGCTCGGGAACCCGTTTTTCGGAGCGTATATCGAGGACGCCGGGAAGCGCCTTAACGTTTTCTCAGACGCGCACCCAGTTCGAGCGCATCGTATAAGGGGAATGGGGCTTTCGCGGTTCACGAAGCCGGTGTCATCCTCCGATTTGCGGACGCGCGTGCGTCGCTTCTACGCGTACCAGACCGCATCGTCGTTCGCGATCTGGATCCCGTTCTGGGCGCTGTGGATTCGCGGCCATCTGTCCTCCGACTTCGAATTCACGCTCGTCGACGTCGCCTTCTGGGTCGGGCTCCTCGTGTTCCAGCTCCCCGTCGGCGTCGTCGCAGACCGCACGCCGCGGAGACGGACGATCGTCCTGAGCGAGTTGTTCCGCTCGGCGGGCATCCTGGGCTACGGCATCAGCGCAACGTTCTGGGGATTCGTCGCGGCCAACGTTGTCTGGTCGCTCGGAGCGGCGTTCTCGATCGGGACCTCCGCGTATCTGTACGAGACGTTGCTCGAGGCGGGCCACGAGACGGAGTTCCCGCGGTATATCGGCCGGGTCACGATGATCCAGCTCCTCTCGAACGCGGCGGGAGCCTTCGTCGGCGGCGTGTTCGTCGGGGTGGTGGGGGACCTGCGACTCACCCTCTTGGTCGGCGCGATCCTGAATCTCGGAGCGATCGGCGTTGCGGTCACGTTCCGCGAGCCGAAGGTCGAGCGAACTCCCGAATCGACCTACGTGGAGCAACTCGTGCAAGGCCTGCGGGTCGTGCGTCGACGGGAGGGCGTCGCCTTGTTGATCGGAGTCGAGGTGTTCCTCGGCGTCACGCTTTACGTGATGGCCGTGTTCCGGCCGCTGTACCTCCAGGCGCTCGGCCTCTCCGAATCCGTGATCGCGATTTCGATCAGCGGCTTCCTCCTCGTCGCGGCGATCTGGTCCGCGTTCGCGGGAACGATCACGCGGGTCCTCGGCGAATTCGGGACGCTCGCCCTCCTAGTCCTCATGGCGTCCGCCGCGTTTTTCGGCATGTACGGCGCGGGACAATTTCCCGGCGCGGCGCTGGTCCAGGTGCCCCTGTACATCGTCTGGAGTCTGCAGCCAGCCCTCACGACCGCGTTCCTGAACCGCCGGCTCGAGCCCGGCCAGCGGGCGACCGTGTTGTCGATGGGCGCGTTCGCGTACACGTTGGGCCTCGTGATCGTCGAGCCGCTCGCGGGCGCGCTCACGACGACGACGGGATTGCTGAACCTCGGACTCTTCCTCGGGGTCGTGACGTTCTTCCCATGCGCCTACATCCTCGCACGCTGGCGCACGACCGTCGCCGCGTGGCCCGCGGTGACTCCGCTGCCGTCCCGGCTGATCGCAGGCCACCGCGTGTCGCGGTTCCATCGCCTCCTGGAGAGGATGAGCCGCCTCAGGCCGTGACGGTCACGTCGGTCGGGGTGGGTGGCGTCACGAGGTGGCACGCCGCGGCGTTCCCGGGCTCGAGCTCCACGAGCGGCGGCTCGCTCCACGCGTGCATCGAGGCGTAGACGTATCCGGCGCTCACCCGGACCTCGGCGATGCCCTTCAGCGCGAGCCGCGAGGATCGGTGTTCCGCTACGAAGGTGCGGAGACCCTCGGCGACGGCCTCGGGGGTCGCACCGGGAGCGAGCGCGATGCCGATCGTCTTCGGATCCTGGGCCTGCAACGCCGCGATCCCGGTCAGCATCCCTTTGCCCTGGAGGGATCTCAGCTCGTCGACGGCCTCGTCCGCGGTCCAGCCACATCGCTCGAACGCAACGGGACACCGGGGATGGAATCGACAACCGGCCGGAATGTTCACCGGATCCGGCCGCTCGCCCTTCAAGATCACGCGGTCCACTTTCTTCCGGGGGTCCGGACTCGGGACGACGGAGATGAGCGCCTGCGTGTACGGATGCTTCGGGTGCCCGATGACCTGTTCCGCCGTCCCGATCTCGACGATCTTCCCCAGGTACATGACCGCGATCCGGTCGGCGAGGACCCATGCGAGCCCGAGGTCGTGCGTGATGAACAGGTACGTGAGCCCTTTCTTCTCGCGGAGCTCGAGGAGGAGCTGGAGGATGTCCGTCCGGATCGACACGTCGAGCATCGACACCGGTTCGTCCGCCACGACGAACTCCGGTTCGAGGGCGAGCGCCGCGGCGATCGAGACGCGCTGCCGCTGCCCGCCGCTCAGCTCGTGCGGGAACCGGAACATCAGCTCCTCGGCGGGGCGGAGGCCGGCGTCGTTCAGCGCCCTCGTTACCTGAGCCACCGTCTCCTCCTGGGACGACGTCAATCGGTTCACCCGCACAGGCTCCGAGACGATCTCGAAGACGCTTTGCTTCGGGTTCAGGGACTCGTACGGATCCTGGAAGATCATGTGGAGGCGCCGCCGCATGCTCCGGATCTTGATCCCGGCGAGCCCTTCCGAGGTCGATCGGAGGTCCAGGATGACGCGGGACAATCCCGCGGCGAGGCCGGGCGCGAACACCAGTCCGATCAACATCGCGAACGCGGTGTCTGTCCACAGGAATCCGAGTGCGCTCGGGACATCGAACCGCGCCCCCGGCCCTTGGAGGACGACCGCGTACAGGTCTAGCGCGAACAGGGGACCGATGTTCATGATTCCGAGGGCGAGGAGCGCGAGGAATGCGGGCGTGCGTCGGGTTGGTCGCGAAGGCGGCAAGGATCCCACCGTGCCGAGGACGAAGCCGATGAAGATCGATGTGCCGAGGACCATCCACTGGTTCGTGAACGGTTGCTGGAGCAGCGCGACCAACAAGGCCGGCACCGTCAGCGCGAGAAAGGCCGCGACGACGATCGCGGCGGTCGTCGTGAGGATGTCCCTCGGCGTCCACGGGTCGTTCGGAATCCAAGTGAACGAGTATCGTCGTCGAAGATCCTCCAGGGTGGCGGCCTGGGCCGGGTCGTCCGGGTGATTCCGAGCCTCCTCGTACCGGCGGTAGTCGGCGTCCGGCATCTCGAACAAGACATCGCCGTCCGTGGGCTCGGCGAGTCGCAGGAGCGCCTTGCCCGTCGTCGTCTTGCCACAGCCGCTCTCCCCGACGAGGCACAAGATCTCCCGCCGTCGGACGTCGAGGTCGATCCCGTCGACCGCCTTGACCCAGGCGTCCCCGGAGCCCAGGACGTCCTTGAGCAGGCCCCGTCGCTGCGAGAACCAGACTTTCAGGCCGCGGACGCGGATCACGGCGTCGCTGCGAGCGGACGCGGGGATACCTCCGGGACTTGCGGATACAGGAAACAGGCGGCCCGGCGCCGCGGGGTGACTTCGGCGAGGGCCGGCTCGGCGGCCGTGCAGCGGTCGAACGCGAACTTGCATCGCGGGTGGAACACGCACCCCGCCGGCGGTGAGATAAGGCTGGGAACGAGACCCGGAATCGACGACGGCATGACTCGCGGTCCCCGCACGTCCGGGAAGGCGCCGACCAGGCCCTGCGTGTACGGATGCTTCGGATCCGTGAACACGTCGACCGTGCTCCCGAGCTCCATGATCTTGCCAGCATACATGATGGCGATTCGTTCGCACGTTTCCGCCATGACGCTGAGGTCGTGGGAAATCAGGATCATGGACAGGTGGAGATCCCGCCGGAGTCGCTCGAGGAGGTCTAGGATTTGCGCTTGGATCATCACGTCGAGGGCCGTGACCGGCTCGTCGGCGATCACGAGTTTCGGGTTGCACGCGAGGGCCATGGCGATCATCACCCGCTGCCGCATGCCGCCGGAGAACTCATGGGGAAAGTCTCGGACGCGGGCTCGCGGGATGCCGACCAGCTCGAGGAGCTCTTCGGCCCGCCGCATCGCCTCCGGCTCTTGCACCTTCTCGTGGAGGACGATCGGTTCGGCGATTTGGCGGCCGATCCGCCGGACCGGGTTCAAGGAGTTCATCGCGCCTTGGAAGATGATCGAGATGTCTTTCCATCGAACGTTCCGGATCGCGGTCTCCGAGGCGCGGGTGAGGTCTCGACCGTTGAAGCGGATCCGGCCGCGAACGATCTTCCCGTTGTACGGCAAGAGGCGCATGAGTGCCAACGCAGTCGTGGTCTTGCCGCATCCGCTCTCCCCGGCGAGGCCGAGCGCCTCGCCCTCCTCCAGGCCGAACGAGACGCCTTCGACCGCGTGGACCGTCCCCTCTTGCGTCGTGTACTCGACGACGAGGTCCTCGACCTCGAGGAGCGGAATCCTACCGCCTCCGGAGACGCGGGTTCAGGATTTCATCGAGCGCGTATCCGAAGAGGTAGAACCCGAACACGAGGAAGACGATGCACAGCCCCGGGACGATTAGCCAGCCCGGATTCCCGATGCCGATTGCGTTGTTGTCGATCGCCTCGTCGATGATCTTCCCCCAGCTCACCGTGTTCGTCGGCGAGAGACGCAAGAATGCGAGGACGCTCTCCGACAGGATCGAGACCGCGACGGTCAGGATTGTGTTCGCGAAGATGAGCGGGAAGGCGTTCGGGAAGATGTGCCGAAGCAGGATCCGCCAACTCGGGACCCCGATCATCCGGGCCCGCTCGATGAACACCCGCTCTTTGATGCTGAGCACCTGGCTGCGGATGACCCGAGCCGTCACGGACCAACCCGTGAGGCCGATGACAAGGATGAGTCCCGTGAGGTCGATCACCCCCAGCTTGGCGGCGACGATGATCATGAGCACGAGCCAAGGGATCGACAGGACCACGTCGTTGAAGCGCATCATGACCTCGTCGAGCCAGCCTCCCGCGAAACCGGAGATGAGGCCGACCGCGGTCCCGACGACGCTGGCCACGACCGCGGACGCGATTCCCACGATGAGGGAGGTCTGGGTCCCCCAGATGATTTGGGAGTAGATGTCGAAGCTGAAGTAGTTCGTCCCGAGCGGATGCAGGGGATTGGGCCGCTGCAGGAACGACGTCGGGTTGGAGTCGGAGACGGCCTGGCGGGGACCGTACGGCGCGAGCCACGGTGCGGCGAGCGCGAGGAACGTGAAGAAGATGAGGATGCCCATCCCGGCCATCGCGGTGCGACTATGGTAGATCTGGGTCCACACGTCGCGGAACCGTCGATACGCGACGATCAGCGATGCGCGGAGGATCGAAACCGACGGCCTCTTGATGATGACTTCCGTCGCGCCCATTTCGACCCCCTAGGCGACCTTGATTCGCGGGTCGAGGTAGAGCAGCAGGAAATCGGAGACGAGGTTGGCGAGGACGATGGCGACGCCGCCCACGACGATGATGAACTGGAGGAGCGGGTAGTCGAGGTTGTGAATCGCCTCGATCGTCCGCCAGCCGATCCCCCGGTAGTTGAAGACCCACTCGACCTGGTACGCCCCGCCGAGGATGAACGCGATGTCCAGGGCGATGAGGGACACCATCGGCGGCAAGCCGTTCGGGAAGATATGCCGACGGAGCACTTGTCGATCGCTGAGCCCCTTCGCCTTTGCGGTCGTCACGAAATCCTCCGTCATCACGTCGATGAGGGAGCTTCGCATGACGAGGGAGATGCCGGCCAGGGTTCCGACGCTCAACGTGAGGGCCGGCAGGATCAGATGGGTGGACACGCTCGCGATATGGGCCCAGTCCCAGGCCCATTGCTGGGGGAACGGCGGGTCGTCGAGGTAGCCGCCGGACGGCAGCACAGGCCACCACGAGAAATATCCCTTCAGGAAGGAGCTCCTCGAAAAGGCGACTTGGAGGACGATCCCCAGCCAGAAGATTGGCATGCCGTAGAAGAAGATGCTGAGGCCCGTCGAGGCGAGATCGAACGGTCGTCCGCGCTTCACCGCGGCATATGAGCCGACGATCATCCCGATCAAGATCGTGAAGATGGTCGACGTCCCGACGAGGAGGAGCGTCCAGCCGAGGTCGTGGAAGAGGAGGTCCGCCACGGGCGCGCGCCAGAAGTACGAGTAGCCCCAGTTGAGGGTGACCGTGTTCTGCAGGTAGATGACGAACTGTTCGAACGGAGGCTTGTCGAGTCCGAACAGTTCGGCGTTTGCTTTCGCGAGGCCGATGAACTGGGTATTCCTCGGTACTAAGGCGAGGTTCGGGTCTCCGGGCATCAGCCGGATCAGCACGTAGTTCAGGCAGATGATCCCGAAGATCGTGACGACCGCGTTGATCGATCGCCGAATGACGACCCTCAGGACCTTGCCCATGGGCATTCCCTCTTCCCGGGAGGGCTTCGCGCGAGCCGACTCGCGGTCATGGAGGCGGCGCCGGTGGGGGCGGCGGCGGTCCCGGTGGCCCCGCCTGCTCCCGTTCTTCCTGTGACCGCTTCCTCCGACGCCACAACGTCGCGACGACGGCGAGGGCGATGGCTGCGACGATCACCAACGGAACGCCGTAGTTGATCCACGGATTGACCTCGGGGGTTGGAGTCCCGCCGCCGGTCGATCGGGCTTGCACGACGATCGTCGCCCTCGCACTGATGGCTGCCGAGACGTTGTCCGTGTAGTTTGCGGTCACCGAGTACGTACCCACCGTTGCGTATGCGTGCACCAGCTGGACCACCTTCGAGGTCGAGGTCCCGGTGACATAACTCGTGCCGCTACTCCCGTCTCCGAAGCGCCACACGACGTACACCGGGTCGCCTTCGGCGTCACTCACCGTGAGGTTGAAGTAGACATTTTCCCCGGGGTAGACGAAGGTCTGGTGGGCCAGTCCCACCTGCAACGTCGCCGCCGGCGGGTTGTTGGTGCCCGCCGGGCTGATCGTGGCGACCGCGGATTGGCAGACGGGCCACTCCGAGTCCGTCGCTCGAACGCGGATTGGGTACGTTCCCGCTTGGGCATACGTGTGGGTCACGCTGGCCTGCGCGGTCGTGACGGCTGCGGTACCATCCCCGAAATCGAACGTGTAGGTCAGGGACTGCGCCTCCGGATCCACGGCCGAGACCGAGATCGTGGCGGCCGCTCCCGCGACGCCGCCGATATCGGAGAAGCTGGTGATCACCGGCGCCCGGTTGTCGAGCGGATCGACCCGGAACCACAGGTTGGGCAAGTCGCTATCGGGAGTGTCGCCGATGGCTTGGCTCCAGTTCCCGTAGTTCGTCCATCCCGAGCGTGGGTTCGTCCCAGGTCGGCCGTTCGTCGCTCCGTACAACGAGAGTTGGTAGTACGGCAGGATGTACGAGGCGTAATGGTACAACATGGCTTGCATCTGGTCCGTGATGGTCCGGCGCGATGAGGGATTGATGGTCGTCAGGGACTGGTTGTACAGCGCGTCGTACGTCGCGTTGCTGTAGTAGTTGTCGCTCGTCGGGCCAAGCGCTCCGCTCGTCTCGACCTGCAAGACGTCGAGGGAGGGGTCCGAGATGGGCGAGAAGATCCAGTCCCAGATCCACAGATCGTAGTCTCCGGAGAACCAGATGCCGACCATCTGGTTGTACGTGTATACGTGGTATCCGGGATTGCCCCGGGCATCCGTCGTCCGGATGCCCGTCTGCGCGAGCCACGCGGTGATGTTGATGGCCGCGGCTTCGAACGCCGCGTACGTATTGGGCATGTAGAGTCGGAACGTGAGCGGGTCGGCCCCGTTCGCCTTGTAAAGCGGCGTCGTGTTCAGGTCCACCGTCCCCGCTGAATTGTACTTCCAGCCGGCGGCGTTCAGCATGGCCCTCGCGGCCTTCGGATCGAACACGAAGCGGTCGCTCGCCGGGATCGAGTAGTGCCATGGATTCGCGGACGGGACCAGGGTGTCCGCCTCGCGGCCGAGCCCGAGCAAGGCATACTTGACGACGGCCGTCTTGTCGATGCTCATGGCAATCGCCTTGCGGACCGTGTAGTTGAGGAGCAGCTGGTTGTTGTATGCGCCTCCCGTCTGGAATTGCGGATACGCCGCCCGGATCTGCGGGGTCATGACGTTCACGTTGAATTCGGCGACGAACCCGGCATCCGCGGCCCACTTCTCGAACCCGTTCGGGTTGTTCCCGGCGGGCAGCGCGTTCAGGTAGTCCGCCGGGCCGACGAAGGCGATCGTGTCGAGGCCCGAGGTCCCCGAGAGGAAGTCGGAGACCATGCTCGCGGAGCTCGTGTATCCCTTGAAGAAGACCTCGTCCGGCCGGGAGACTTGGCAGTACTGCTGCGCGCCGAAGTAGTTCGGGTTCCTCCGCAGAACGAAATTCGATCCGAAGGTGGTGTTGGCGACATCGTAGTACATCGCCCCGGAACCGATTGGCACGCCGTTCGCGTACCGGGTCGGGCTCCTGACCGTCGACCAGACGTACTGCGGGAAGATCGGGATGACGCTCGCCGTCGTGTACATCGCCGCGAACGGGGCGTCCGTCACGATTTGCACCGTGTGGGGATCCAGCGCGGTCACGTTCTGCCACGGAATTTGAACCATGTAGGCGTTGAAGATGCTCGCCGTCTCGTTTGCATTCAGGCGGAAGGAAAAGACGACGTCGGCTGCGGTGACGGGGTGACTCGTGTCCCCCGGTGTCCTCGGATCCGTGAAGACCGCATTCGGGACGAGATGGAACGTCCACGTCTTCTGATCCGATCCGATCGTGTAATTGTAGGCGAGGTCGTTCGTGAGGCGGTACTTCCCGTTGTAGGTGAGGAGGGTGCTATACACGTTGTACGTGACGATGAACTCCTCCGCGGAGGTCATGATGAGCGGGTTCAGCGTCGCAACCGTGAGGCGCGAATCCCCGACGGAAAAGATCCGGAACGGCGGCGGCGCGGCCCGCGCGACGGGGCTAGAAAGCGTGACGATTCCAACGACGGCGGATAGCACAATGAGCGCGGCAACCGCCGTCGCCCCAACACGCCTTCCCCAGTCAAGCTCCCGCTCTGCTCCCACTGATTCGCTCAAGTCGAACACCCTCCGCCCCACAGCCCCGACGGCTCCGGATCATCGGTGCCGCGATGGTCGAGTACCCGGAGAGATTCGGGGCACGCTATATAACATTTCTCCGACGCTCGAATTCGGACATCGATTGAATTGTGAAGCGGGCTCGCCGGTCGTCCCAATCGAGCGGCTCACACGTATTCGGACTGGCTCTGCTCCCGGAGGAACTGCGGGAGATAGTAATGGCCACCCGCGGACTTGCCTGAAATGCCCGACATCTTCCAACCGCCAAAGGGCTGCACGCCGACGACCGCGCCCGTTGTGGCGCCCGCGGTCCGGTTCGCGTACAAGACGCCCGCTTGGACCTCCGCGAAAAACTTTCGGATTTCCGAGGGCTCGCGGCTGAAGATCCCCGCTGTCAAGCCATAGTCCACGACGTTCGCGACCTCAATCGCGTCATCAACGCCGTCGACCGGGACGATTGAGAGGATGGGCACGAAGAGCTCTTCCTTGTTGATTCGGTGGTCCCGTGGCAGGCCGTCCACGATCGTGGGCTCGACGAAGTGACCGGTTCCCTTGAGCGCCTTGCCGCCCGAGAGGATTCTACCCTTCGACCGTTGGATTTCCAAGATTGCACTTTCGTAGGTGGCGACGGCGGCCTCGTTGATCACGGGCCCCAGGTACACGTCGCGGACGGTCGGGTCGCCAACCTTGATCTTCTCGGTCTCCGGGAGGAGCTTGGCGACGAACGCATCTTTCACGTGCTCGTCGACCAGGACGCGAGAGCACGCGGAGCACTTCTGACCGCCGTAGCCGAACGCCGCGCGCACCACGCCGACGGCGGCCTTATCCAGGTCTGCGCTCGCCGTGACGATCGCCGGGTTCTTCCCTCCCATCTCCGTGATGATCGGCTTCGGGCGGGTCCGGGTGAACGTCTGGAGCGCCTTCATTCCCACGGCCCTCGATCCGGTGAACACGAAACCGTCGACGTCCGAGTTGTCAACGAGTTCCTGGCCAACGGTCGCGCCGGGTCCGGTGACGTAATTGAACACGCCCGACGGTAGGCCGGCATCTCGCAGGATTTCCGCGAGACGAAGGCCCATGAACGGGGTGTCGCTTGCGGGCTTGAAGACGACCGTGTTGCCCGTGATCAGGGCGCCGGTCGACATCCCGGCCGCGATCGCCAGGGGGAAATTGAACGGCGCCACGACGGCCCACACCCCGTACGGCTTCAGGATCGATCGGGTCGTTTCGCCCGGAAGGAATTGCCCCATCGCGCGTTCGTATCCTTGATTCCGCAGCATCTCTGCGGCATACCAGCGCATCAGATCGGCGGCTTCGTCGACGTCCGCCATCGCTTCGTAGCGGTTCTTCCCGTTCTCGAAGGACATGAGGGCCGCGAGGGCGAATTTTCTCTCGCTGATCAGGTCGGCGGCGCGTTGAACGAGTCGGACTCGGTCCGTGTACGCGGTCGTGGACCAATGGGGAAACGCTGCTTTCGCGGCTTGGATCGCCTGTTTCGAATGCGGCCGGCTTCCTTTCTGGAAAAGGCCGAGGACGAGTTTCGTGTCCGCGGGGCTCGTGTCCTGGAATGTCGACGTGGCCCAGACGTCCTCGCCGCCGATGATCATCGGATGCTTCTGTCCGAAATCCCCGCGGACCTTGTCGATGGCGGCCTCGTACGCCGCGTGGAATTCCTCCGTCCTGTTCGTCTCGACCGCGTTCTGCCACGTCCGCTCGTTCCGGAACTCCACGATCCCACGCCCTCGGGCCCACGGATGCGAGGGGCGAGAATAAGGTTTCGCCTCGCT
>DATMDM010000167.1:0-29703 GCA_035557795.1 Thermoplasmata archaeon
GCGTCAAGACCCGAACTCGCCGCGAGACTTCGACAAAGTCATCTCGAATCTCGGGACGATGCCGCGGATCCTCTGTTGGAAGTGCCGCAAGCTCACGCCGTTCGAACTCGATCGATGCGAGCACTGCGGCTCCGCGTTCGCCGGGAGCACCGGTGGCGTCTACGGAAGCGACCGCAAGTCGCGGCCACGCGCCACATCGACGCCGAGGCCGTCGTCCGCGCCGCCGAAGCGCACGCTCCTTGAGATCGTCGAAGATCTCCGCCGTGTCAACGAAGGGACGACCTCCGTCCGCGGACGCCCGAGGGAGAAAGAGCTCTCCGTCCGCCTGTATCAATGCCCCACCTGCGGCCGGTTCGTCTCCGAGCAGTCCACCGAGTGTGTCTGCGGTGTCCGATTCGCTCCGATGTCCGCCGTCACGTTCTCGTGTCCGGAATGCGGGTCCCGCGTCCCGTCGGATGTCGGTGCATGCCCGGTCTGCGCCCGAGGCTTCGGCCCGTCGGGCGGAGCCAATGATTACGTGTATGCGTGCCCGCGGTGCGGGGTCCACGTGACCTCCGATGCGGTCCGCTGCTCCTGTGGCGCGTGGTTCGAGGACTGATTCTTCAGAGTATCAGTTCCGAGAACCGTCCAATAAGCCCTTTATCGTTCCACCGCGTCGATTCTTCCGACGACGGACCCACCCCCGTCGGAAGGAACCCAACCCACGATGAAACCGAAACGCCCACGGATATCGAGCCGGAAGACGTACTATCTGGTCCTCTGGTGGATGTCCCAGACGCCGTACGCGGCGATCTTCGAGAACCAAGTCGCCGCGGAAGCGGCGGCGAACGTGCGCAATGCCCTCATGGTCACGCTCTCGGGCCGCGACGTCAAGGTGGACCAGGTCCAAGATTGGTACCGCCGCGACGAATCAGGCGCGCCGATGCCCGCGGAATGGCGGGACCTCGTCGGGCAGATCCACGTCCCTTGGCTCGCGAAGCCGAAACCGTCCCTCTGACCGCCGGACCATACCGGGCCGGACCGCGCCGCGTCCCGGCCGCCGAGCCAGTTTGGATCCGTCTCTATCAATTCGGATAGAGGGGAAGAAACGACTATAGGCTCAGACCACAGGAACCGGCTTATTCATGGTTTCTTCGCAAGGCCTCGTCGCGGAGTGCCCGACTTGCAAGGCCATCGTTCCCATCGACGCCCCGGAGTGCCCTCAATGTGGGGAACTGTTCGAAACGGAGGCGCCGACCGGGGCCGCCGCTTCGCCGTCCTCCGCGACCGTTGAGGATTCGGCCAACGATGATGACGAGATCAAAGAGAAGACGGGCTTCCGCGAGAAGTTCCTGTTCTACGCCGGCATCTTCCTGATCCTGCTCGGCGGCCCGGGGATCGCCCTGGGATCCTGGCTCCACGACGAGCTTCGGATCAGCGTCGGCGAATTCACCGCGTTCGATGCCTTCGGGCCTTGGAACCGGCTCGTCACCGCGATCGGGCTCATCGTGCTGATTGTCGGCATCGTCTGCCTGATCCTGAGCCTCCGATTCTCTCGGCCCTCCGACGTCGAAAAGGACCTGAACGCGCTGCGCCAATCATGAGTTTCGCGCGCCCTCGGTGGGCTCGACCCCTATATCATTATATACCGTGCAGCGGATGCGAAATGTGGCGGTGGCAGAGGGCTGCCGCATGGAGTCGTGGATGGCGTATTCGGGGTCTGGCTTCCGACCTTCGAACGTACCGGTGGAGGAGGGGAAGGTGTACGAGGCCAAGATCGAAGATATCGGACGGGAAGGCGACGGACTCGCGCGGATCGCGAACTTCGTGGTCTTCGTCCCGGGGACGAAGATCGGGGACGAGGTCAAGATCCGCATCACGAAGGTCCACCGACGCATGGCGTTCGGAGAAGTCGTCCGCGAGTGATGTCGCGCCGGTGCGGGGGAGTCGGGGAGAGGCCGAGCGAGAGCCCGAGCGCGGCCTGAGAGCTTCGAAAACCGTAGAATAAGCTCCTTATAGGCGCCGGCCCCCATCGAGTCCAAGGACGGTTCTGTGCTTCGCTCACGGCAGGTTGTCCTTGCGGCCGCCGCGGCCGGCGCCGCCGCGCTTCTCATCGGTTCCACGCTCGCGGTGCTCACGCTCCGGCCCGCCGAGAGCGACTCGGACGGAGATGGCATCCCGGATTCGGTCGAGGCGGCGACCCAGCGGAACGTCGTCGCGGCATCGGCCGGGGATGAGTTCTCGATTGTGAGCCGCCTCGCGAGCGCCCCGTTCTCGGACCAGTTCCAGGTGTCGTACGAGGCGGGGACGTTCTTCGTCTCCTATCAGCGGGCCCGAGGAAGCGACAGCTCGTACCAGCTCGAGCTGAGGAACCTCGTCGAATGGGTGGACCGCAACGGGAACAACCGGATCGATCCGGGCGAGACCGTCGGCGTCGGGACGACGTTGGGGACGACCGCCTTCGCCAACGCCCCCGTCACGAAGACCCAGGTGGAGAGCGCCGATGGCGGGCTCGTCACCGAGTTGTCGATCCGGAGCACGACCGTGAACATGACCTTGAACGTCACGGTCGCTGAACGGTTCATTCGCCTGTCCAACAATCGAGTCTTGACTCCCATGGAGGTCAAGCTCGACCTGACGGTCGATCGGGTGACCGTCTCGCCCGGAGCCAGCCTCGGCCTCGATGTGCGGATTAACACGACGAAGCGCCTCGAGTACGGCAACCGGAGCTGGGATGACGTGAACGAGTTCGCGAACGGCGAGGCGGGCATCAACGTGACCGGAGGCCCGGACGCGAGCCCGGCGACCGTGTTCTTCTCCTGGTCCAAATCGGCCATTGCGGACGGTCTTGCGATTCCCGTGAGTTACTCGAACTTCTCGACCGGCGATCCGAATTCCTACGAACTGTACTTGGCGTATCCGCTGACCGGGGCCCGATCTCCGGTGACGCTCGTCCACGATCCGGTCCTCGGCGTGGACAGCGCCGCGTACAAAGGGGTCGTGACGCGGCCGCCCGAGCTCCAAGGGGACCTCGTCCTCTATGCGGGGTCCCTCGCCGCCGCGGTGATGCTCGTCGCACTCACCCTCATCGTTGCGGACCGCCGCCGCAAGAAGCGCGAAGAATAAGGCCGGAATCCTTAACACCCGGGTCCTTTACGGTGGGGGGCGGTCCCCATGGTGGCCATCGAGAACGTTCTCCTCGCGGCCGAATCGGTCTTCGCGCTCGTGCTCACGGTGATTGCGGTCCTCGCGCTCCGGAGGGCGAAGGACGTGCACCTCGCGTACCTGGCCGCTGCGTTCGGCGTTTTTTTCTTGAAGGCCCTCGTGTTGACGATCTCCTTGTTCGCGCTCTCGCTCCCGCCGGGACAGATCTTCTTGCTGTCCGGATCGCTCGACCTCGTGATCCTCGCCCTGTTCTACGGCTTCACGCTGCGGCGCTGAGCGCCGCGTGGTCTCATGGACCGGGAGATCCTGTCCGTCAAGACCCGGAAGGACCTGTATGACTTCGTCCGCAAGAATCCGGGTTTCCATCTTCGTGAGCTATCGCGGGCCCTGAACCTGTCGATCACCCTCGCGGATTACCATCTCCGGTTCCTCGAGAAGCACGAGCTGATCACGTCCGCGATGGACGGGGAGTACAAGCGCTTCTATCCACGATCGACGCCGGGTCAGGCGGAGGTCCGGGCCGCCCTCACGGAGGCGGAGAAGCAGATCCTCGCGTTCCTACGGCAGCCGGTGCCTCTGAAGGTGATCGACTTCCTCATGGAACGGGAAGGCGCGACCCACAAGGAGATCCTCGAACAGGTGCCCGTCTCGCCGTCGACGCTCTCGCATCACCTGAAGAAGATGCAAGCCGCCGGGATCATCGAACATGCCGATCGGACCGAGCGCCAATACCGCGTCGTCAACCCGAAGTCCGTCGCGCGCCTCATGACCGCGTACGAACTGGCGACGCCGGACCAGGTTGACACGTTCATTCGCGTGTGGGGCGAGTTCCGCCTGTGACGCGATCTCAGAGGATTCGCAGGAGTTCCGCCCCGACCCACTCGACGAATTCCTTGTCCGTCGGCGTGAACGCGTTCAGCTGGTCCGAGTCGATGTCGATCTCCGCGATCGCGGCGCCGTCTCGTAGGATCGGCACGACCATTTCCGCCCGTGTGTTGATGAAGCATTGGAGGTACCGCGGGTCGTCGTTCACGTCCGGCACGATGACCGTCGCCTTGTCCGTCACCGCGGCCCCGCAGATCCCTTCGCCGATCGGAATCCGCAAGTGCAGGGTCGCGCTGGGCCCGGACCAGGATGCGAGGACGAGCTCCGATCCGTCCACATTGTAGATCCCGACCCACGTGTAGTGCGGGATCTTCCGCAGCTCCCGGCACACGAAGTCCGTGATCGGCTTGCGTTGGCTTCCGGAGTGAATGATCTTCTCAAGGCGAGCGGCGACCTCGTCGTAACTGACCTTGCCCTTCTCGCCGGCCAGGACTTCGCCGAACTTCCCTACTCCCTTCATCGCAGCGCGCCTCTCCGTCGAACGGCCGAGGCCGCCATAAGCCTTGCGGAATTTCGTGCTGAACGGTTCACGACTCGTCCCGGTTCCATCCCGAAACAGTGATGAAGCGGTTCAAAGCCTCTCCGAACCGTATGATGAAATGTTCAAATATCACTGGCTTCTAGGAAAGATTACAAGCATCCCTCCACAACGGGCCGTTCCCTGGTTTTTCTTGAAACGGCGAACGGCCTACCTTTTTTTTCTTTCGCTTGCCGGATACGTCTTTCCACGGTCCGTCGAGCGGCGTCGGAAAACCGTCTTATAGCATTTGTCCGTTGTCGGGTCGCTTAGACAAGCATCCCTCCACAACGAGGCCGTTCAGAATTCCTGGACGGCCCTTTATTTTGTGGCCCATCTCGGTGGACTAGGCCATCGGCGGGAATTTGATTCCGCGAAAGTCAATCCGCACGCGCCGGCCGTCGATCGTCAGGCGGCCCTCTGAGAAGAGCCGTACTGCGAGCGGCAGGAAGACATGCTCCTGCGCAAGGATGCGGGTGGCGAGGGCCTCCTCCGTGTCGTCGTCATGGACGGGGACCGCCTTCTGCAAGATGATGGGCCCCCCGTCCACGGACGCATCGACGAAATGGATCGTGCAGCCGGAGACCTTGACGCCGGCGGCGATCGCGTCACGCTGCGCGTGAGCTCCAGGGAATGCGGGGAGGAGCGACGGATGGATGTTGATGATCCGGTTCGGGAACTCGCGGATGAAAGACGCCGAGACCAGGCGCATGAAGCCGGCAAAGACGACCAGCCCGACCTGTTTGTCCCGGAGGACTTTCACGACCTCCCGTTCGAAGCCTTCGCGGTCCTTACCGAACGGGCGATGATCCACCACGACCGTGGGAACGTTCGCGGCTTTCGCGCGTTCGAGCACGGGCGCCCCCGGGACGTTGCAGACGAGAACCGCGAGGTCGATTTCCAAGTCTCCTCGCTTGCGCGCATCCACGAGGCTCTGAAAATCCGTGCCCCGCCCCGAGGCGAGCACTCCGACCTTGGTTCGGCCCATCGAGTCCCTCAATGCTTGAACAACCGGATCCCCGTGAAGACCATTCCGATTCCGTGCTCGTCGGCGGCTGCGATGACCTCGTCGTCGCGGATCGAGCCGCCTGGCTGAGCGACCATCGCGACGCCGCCTTTCGCAAGTTCGTCGACGCCGTCGCGGAACGGGAAGTACGCGTCGCTGACCGCGACGCTCCCGCGGGCCGCGGCTTTTGCCTTGTAGCACCCGAGCATGCACGCGTCCACGCGGCTCATCTGCCCCGCTCCCACGCCGACCGTTCGCTCTCCCTTGACGAGGACGATCGAGTTCGATTTCACGTATCGACTCACGACGATCCCGAACAGGATGTCGCGCATCTGGGCCGCGTTCGGCGACACTTTCGTCACGACCTTGAAGGCCTCGGGACGCGGGGTCGGAAAGTCCGTCGTCTGGAGCAGGACCCCACCGAGGACGCGGACCATGTCGATCCCGTGGTCTTTCCGGAACGGTCCGCGAGTCCGCAGGATGAGGAACGTCCCTTTCTTCTTTGATTTCAGGAGGTCGAGGGCTTGCGGCTCGTACTCCGGCGCAATGACGGCATCGAGGACGTCCTTCTTCATCGCCTTCGCGGTGGCGAGATCGACGGGACGGTTCAATCCGACGACGCCGCCGTAGGCGGAGATCGGGTCCGCCGCGTGCGCGAGCGAATAGGCCTCGGCGAGCGTCGACGCCAGGGCCACTCCGGACGGATTAGTGTGTTTGATCACGACGGCCGCCGGTCGCTCGAATTCCGTCGCGAGGCGCAGCGCCGCATCGAGGTCGATCAGGTTGTTGTACGATAGCTCCTTCCCCTGCAACTTCTCCGCGGTCGCCGTCGCGGCGAACGGGAACGGCTCGCGGTACAGAGCCGCCTTCTGATACGGGTTCTCCCCATAGCGGAGGTCCGCAACCTTGTCGTATGCGAGGCGCAGCGCGGTCGGGAGCGCGGTCCCTTGGCGCTTCGCGAGGTAGTTGAAAATCGCGGCGTCGTAGCGGGACGTGTACTCGAACGCCTCCATGGCGAGTTCGTTTCGGAGGTCCTCTGGGATCGAACGGTGTTCCCGGAGTGCGCGGAGAACGTCCGAGTACCGCTCGGGTCGGACGACGACGCTGACCCGCGCGGCGTTCTTCGCTGCGGCGCGAATCAGCGACACGCCGCCGATGTCGATGTTCTCGATCGCCTCCTCGAGCCGAACGTCCGGCTTCGCCACGGTGATTTCGAACGGATACAGGTTCACGACGACCAGGTCGATCGGGACGGCGCCGAGGTCCGCGAGGTCCTTCTCATCGCCGCGGGGCGCGAGGATGCCGGCAAAGATTTTCGGGTGGAGCGTTTTCACGCGGCCTCCCAAGCCCTCGTGGAGACCGGTGTAGTCCGCGACGGTCATCACCGGGAGACCCGCATCCTTCAGGGTCTTCGCCGTCCCTTCCGAGCCGATCAATTCGAATCCGAGGCCCCGCAAGCCTCGAGCGAACTCGACGAGGCCCTCCTTGTCCGACACGCTGAAGAGGGCCCGGCGGGGGGAAACCATCCCTATTACCGGGTGGCAATGGGGAGAATGCAATTAAGTCTTCGGTGAGTCCAGATGGGCGCGCCGCGGGAAATCCCCTCAGGGCATCGGATCGGGCCGAGGGAGGAGTCCGGCCTCCCTCACGAGATCGGGCACGATTTCCTCCCATCCGATCGGCATGATGTGGACCCCACACACGCCTTCGATTTTCTTGAGTGCCTTGATTGTCCGCACCGCGATGCTCACGCCCTCCGCCTTCGGATTCGGAGCGCGTTCCATCCGCTCCAGGATGTGCTTCGGGACGACCGCGCCCAGCTTCTCGACCATGAACCGGGCCATCTTCGCGGACTTCAGCGGGATGACGCCAGCGAGGATGTACACCTTGTCGTGGAGCCATTCCTTCCGCACCAAGCGCATCCACTCCTCGAACGCGTCCACATCGTAGACGCCTTGGGTCTGGACGAAATCCGCGCCTGCGGTGACCTTTCCTCGAAGCTTCCCGAATGATTCCTCCTTCGATCCGCGAAACGGGTCCGCGGCCGCGCCGATGAACACCTTGGGCGCCTGCTCGACCTGGTCCCCGCCCCGCAGGATCCCGGTGTCCCGCAGCGCTCGGAACGTCGCAATCATCTCCTCCGTGCTGAGATCGAAAACGGCTTTCGCGTCTTTCTCGTTTCCCGCGGTCGGCGGGTCGCCCCACAGGCAGAGGACATTGTGAATTCCGAGGGCCGAGGCCCCGAGGAGATCCGATTGGAGGCCGATGCGGTTTCGGTCTCGCGAGACCATCTGCATGATCGGCTCGACGCCTTCTTGCAAAGCGACCGCCGCGGCGGCCAGGGAGGAAATGCGCACGAGCGCGCGCTGGCCATCCGTCACGTTGCATGCGTCCACAGTCCCACGATAGATGGCCGCATGGCGCCGAATCTCCGACGCGTCCGCGGACGCCGGCGGAGCGATCTCCGCGGTCACCGCGAACGCTCCCGAGGCGAGGATCCGCTCGAGACGACTGCCCGCGCGGATTGCACGGCTCGCGACCTCCGCGGGCATCGCGCGCGGGAATGCCGGAGGGGCTATCTAAGCTTCGGCTGATGCTACGAAGAAATCTCCATTACCATCCGTATCGGTCGCAAAGTTCGAGGGCGAGGATCATCCGATAAAATTCGCGCGCGTGGATTCCCAACCACGGTTTCCGGAGCAGCACGGACAAGATCATCCGCGGGCTGACGGCCCGCCAATCGAGTCCGTCCAATTCCTCGCCGACGGAATTCATCAGGCGATCGCCCCATCGACGGATGCGATCAATCATCCAGAACAGAAGCGGGTCGAGGAACGGGGACGCTTTCATCGCCCGGTCGTAGGCCATCATGGAGGTTGGATCTTCTCGCTCCAACGCGGCCACCGCGAACTCGCCGGCGATTCGCCCGCTGAAGATTCCCGGGTGGATCCCGGCCCCGTTGAGCGGGTTCGTGATGCCCGCGGCATCCCCGGCGATCGCCAAGCCGGGAGCTGCGAGCGCGGTCAGATCATACCGCGACGGAATCGAACCCGCGATGGTCTGCGTCTTCCGATCGACGTCGATGCCGAACTTGCGGCAGAAATCCACCGTGGCGGCGTGCGCGTCGATGTGACCTCCGGCGCCGACGTTCACCGAATCGCCTTTTGGGAAGATCCACGCGTAACCGCCGTTGTACGCTTCGCCGATGTAGAGGAGGAAGAACTCCGGCTCGAGGAGGGGGACGTCTTCGCGGCGGAACCGGTACTCGTATGCGCCGATTCGTTCGAGGCTCCTCACGAGGCCCGCTTGGCGCGCGACGAAACTCGCTGGTCCGTCCGCGCCGATCACGATGCGCGTGTCGATCGTCTGGCCGTTCGCCTCGACTCGCCATCCGCCATCGTGACGCGTAATACCGGTGACCTTCGTCGATGTGCGCAGCTCGGCGCCGTCGGCCACGGCGCCGTCGACGAGCCAGCGATCGAACATCGGGCGGTTGATCGCGTAGCCCGGAAGGCGGGTGATGTAGAACCAGGTCCCGTTTGGGACGATGCATTTCGCGCCGGAGACGCGCTGGGCGACCCACTCGTCACGCGGTCGGAGGCCGTTCGATGCCAGGCCGAACTCGCTCACGCCTTCCGCGCACTGGACGGGCTCTCCGACGACTTTTTTCTTCTCGAGGATCGCAGTGCGGAAGCCCGCAGCGGCGAGCGGCCGTGCGGCCATTCCTCCGGCCGGTCCGGCGCCGACGACGAGCGCGTCGTACATCGGAGATGGTGAGGGGGTCGGGGCTATTTCGGCCTTACGCGGTCGCCTCGGCCGGGAACCGCACCGCGAGGTCTTCGCCGTGGGCCGTCGGGCGGTACACGTACGGCGGCACTCCGCGTCGGACTGCCGGGCCGCGCTGCTTCGTGATCAGCTGCACGGCCATCAGGACCCGCAGGCCGTTGACGGTCGTGTACTCGGAGAGACCGAGCTCCTCGGCGACCTCCGTCACGCTCGCGTCCGGGTGTGCGTGCAGGAAGCGAAGGATCGTGACCGTGTTTCGGTCCAAGACCTCCGCGGTCTGCCTCTGCTCCGGCCGCGGCTCGAGCTCGAGCCGCTCGTAGACGCGCTTGCCCTGCTCGGAGGGCGAGACCACGACGTTCAGGAGCGCGGTCTTCTCGATCTCCAACAAATGCTTCGCGACGGCCGCGGGAGCGATACCCATCTGGGCCGCCAGCTCGGGGATCTTCGAGTCCCGATTGCGGTACACCTTGTTCTCCACGACGATCGTGAGGACCTCGCGCTGACGTTCCGTGAGGAGGCGAGACCAGTCGCTAGAGTGCATCCGGCCGCCGAACGTCGCGACCGGACTTAAGCGTTTTCGTGGAACGCCGCCGGAGGGTCTTTGTCTGACGACATCGGCGTACGATTCTGCGGCACCCGTCGCGGTGTCGGACGCGCGCGGCATGTTTGGCGCTCAAGGCTATATCGACCGAACCGATTCCGCCCTCAGGTGCCCACGTGCCCGGCAACGTCATCGATGGCAAGCGGATTGCGGACGACGTTCGGACCGAGCTGAAGCCGCGGATCTCGAAGCTCGCGGATGAGGGCGTGGTCCCCGGACTCGCGGCGGTCCTCGTCGGGGAAAATCCCGCGTCGCAACTCTACGTGAAGATGAAAGGGAAAGCCTCCGAGGAGATGGGCATGGCCCACTGGACGATTGAGCTCCCCGGTGATGTACCCGAGGCGCGTCTCCTCCAGGAAATCGGACGATTGAACAGCGATCCGAAGGTCCACGGGATCCTCGTCCAGCAGCCGTTGCCCGACCAGATCTCGGTGGACAAGGCGGTCTCCGCAGTGAGCCCGCTCAAGGACGTGGACTGCTTCCACCCGGTGAACGTCGGCCTCGTGTTGATCGGCCGTCCGCGGTTCGCGCCCGCCACGCCCTCCGGCGTCGTCGAGCTGCTTGCACGCAGCGGATACGATCCGAGCGGGCGGGACGTCGTGATCGTGGGCCGAAGCAACATTGTCGGGAAACCGCTCGCCGCCCTCCTGATGCAGAAGGGCCCGAAGGCCAACGCGACGGTGACGGTGGTCCACAGCGGGACGCACGAACTCGCGGCGCATACGAGACGGGCGGAGATCCTCATCGCGGCGATGGGCTCCCCGCGATTCATCAAAGCGGACATGGTCAACAAGGGCGCGGTCGTCATCGATGTCGGGATCAATCGGGTGCGCGATGAGAGCGTGAAGAGCGGCTATCGTACGGTCGGCGACGTCGACTTCGATGCCGTGCGTCCGAAGGCGGAGGCGATTTCGCCCGTCCCGGGGGGCGTGGGACCGATGACGATCGCGATGCTCCTCTCGAATACGGTGTATGCGGCGGAGCTTGCCCTGAGAGCGGCCGGCCCTCAACCGACGTGAGCGGATTTGCGACGAGTGCGCGAAACTAGAAATCCCGAGGGCCACTTTCTCCACATCGGATCATGAAGGTCCTGGTCGTCGGGGGCGGAGGCCGCGAGCATGCGATCGTCGAAGCGCTCCATCGAAGTCAGGCGGACGTCTACGCCGCCATGTCGAACCAGAATCCGGGCATCCGTCGGCGCTCGAAGGACGTCCTCCTTGGGGACGTGACCGACGTCGAGCGCATCGTCTCGTGGGCCAAGGGACACGGGATCGAACTCGCGGTGATCGGACCCGAGGCGCCGCTCGAGAAAGGCATCACGGATGCCCTCGAGGCCGCTGCGATTCCGACGGTCGGTCCGTCCCGGGAAGCGGCCCAGCTCGAGACGGACAAGGAATTCACGCGGACCCTGATGCGGGAGCATCAGATTCCCGGGGTCCCGCCATTCTGGGCGTTCGACGAGCTCCCGGGCTTCGAAGAGTTCGTGAACGACTCGGACTTTGAGTTCGTGATCAAGCCGCTCGGCCTGACGGGCGGGAAAGGCGTGCGCGTATGGGGCGACCATTTCTCGAGCAAGGCGGAGGCGTTGGCGTACGGCCGCGAGATCCTCGAGAAGAAAATCGGCGGCACGGCACGGTTCCTCATCGAGGAAAAACTCGTCGGGGAGGAGTTCTCCCTCCAGGCGTTCTGCGACGGCCGGGCGCTTGTCCCGATGCCGCTGGCCCAGGATCACAAGCGCGCGTACGAGGGGGACAAGGGACCGAACACGGGGGGCATGGGCTCGTACAGCGACGCGGACCACCGGTTGCCCTTCCTCACGAAGGAGGACTTCGATCGCGCCCTCGAGACGATGACGAAGACGGTGGAGGCCATGGCCGCGCGCGGCACGCCGTTCAAAGGCATCCTCTACGGCGGCTTCATGGCGACGAAGGACGGCCCCATGCTGTTGGAGTACAACGTCCGGTTCGCGGATCCGGAATCGATGAATGTCTTGCCGATCCTCGAGACGGACTTTGTCCAAGTCTGTTCGCGCCTCACCGCGGGAAACCTTCCGTCGGCGGCCTCGTTCGCCCGCAAGGCCACGGTATGCAAGTACGTGGTCCCGATGGGGTACGGCTCGCATCCGAAAGCGGGCGAGCAGCTCAAGGTCGACGAAGAGAGCATTCGCCGCACCGGGGCGAAACTCTACTACGCGAGCGTCGACCAGAAGGGCGGACACCTGTACACGACGACCTCTCGGTCGCTCGCGATCGTCGGCATCGCGCCGAATCTCGCGGACGCCGAGTCGATCTCCGAGGAGGCTCTTGCGTTCGTCTCGGGGAACTTCTATGCGCGCCGGGACATCGGCAAGCCCGAGGTCATTCAGCGCAAGGTCGAGCGGATGCGGAAGATCCGCGAAGGCCACTGAGTCCGAGGGCGGAGAAACGGCGCCATCTTCGCACGACCGGACAGCAACGGAGAATGACGCGCTCCTCGCGCATCTCCATAGGTTCTCGTACTTTCCGCGACCCCCCTCGAACAGCGTTAAATACCCCCGCTGGCTTCGGCCGGCCCAAAGGTGTGATATGGCAGACCGACCAAAACCCGGAGCGATTGTGCACGTCGAGTTCCACGTCAAGGAACCGAAGAAGGTGGAGAAGTTCTATGAGACCCTTTTCGGTTGGAAATTCCAAGAGGTGCCGGGGATGAACTACTCGTTGTTCCAAGCGCCGAGCGGCCCGGCCGGAGGCATCGGTGGCCTGCAGCCCGGGAACTGGCAGCCGGGCGTCATCAACTACATCTTGGTGAACTCGGTCGACGAGCACGTCGAGAAGATCAAGAAGGCCGGCGGCAAGATCGTCGCGCCGAAGAACGAGGTGCCGGGCCAGGGATGGTTCGCCATCTTCGAGGATCCGTCGGGGACTCGCCTGGCTCTCTGGCAGCAGAATCCCAACGCCCCGCAGATGTAGGGGGCGTATGGGGCCCAGCCAGCCCGTTCGTCGAGTTGAACTCTGCAGCCAGACGAAACCTTAAGATGCGCGGGGCACGTCCATCCTCGTGGAGAAGTTCGACAAGACGAAGCTTCGGCAGCAGCTCACGCCGTTGCAGTACGACGTCTGCGTCAACAAGGGGACCGAGCGACCCTTCACCGGAGAATACTGGAACAACCACGACCCGGGTGTGTACATCTGCGTCGTCTGTGGGCGGGACCTATTCGCCTCGGACACGAAGTACGAGTCCGGAACGGGCTGGCCGAGTTTCTGGGCGCCGATCCGGAAGGAAAGCGTAGATGAAAAGGAAGATCGCAGCCTGTTCATGCGGCGGACCCAGGTCGAGTGCGCCAACTGCGGGGCCCACTTGGGGCACGTGTTCGACGACGGTCCGAAGCCAACGGGTCTCCGGTACTGCATCAATTCGGCCTCCCTCAAGTTCCGTCGCAAATGAAAAGGCCTCTCGGACTGCACAGCCACCAGCCCTCCAAGGCCCGGGCTAATCCTCAAATAACGGGATGGGCCATCCTCGCGGCGTGAAGAATCTCGATGACGTCATCTCCGAGATCGAGGGCCGGTTGGACGAGAAAGACGAGGTCCGAGAGCTGACCATCAAGTCGTCTCGCACGATTGCGCGACTGAGCGGGAGCGCGATCCAGGCGATGCACCGTGGCCATGACGTTGGCACGGCGCTCCAGGAGACGCGCGAGGAGATCCTAAAGCTCCGGAGCCTCCTGAAGGACCATCCGGACCTGTACCACACGGGAATCGTCGAGAACGCGATGCAGGAAGCGGGCGAAGCGTTCCTCGTCCACGCGATCTTGGAACAGGATCCCCTACCGAGTCCGAGAGACCTGGGCCTCACCGACACCGCGTATCTCCTCGGCCTGGGAGATGTCGTTGGGGAGCTCCGCCGATTCGCGCTCGAGCACCTGCGTCGCGGGGATGTGAAACTGGCATCCGCGTTCCTCGAGAAGATGGAACGGATTCTGGACTCCCTCATGCGCTTCGACTATCCAACCGCACTGGTTGCCCTGAAGCGGAAGCAGGATGTCGCGCGCAGCTTGATCGAGAAGACCCGGGGAGAGGTCGCGGTCGCTTCGCGGAGCCAGGAGCTCGCGGACAAACTCGATGCGGTCCGCGAGAAACTCTGAACCGCGCCGGGGGATGCCCACCAGGAATTGAAACCCACATGAGGGGGTTCACTCTCGATCCGGTGACGATCGAACAGCCGATTGTCGGCGGCAATTGGACCTTGCACGGACGTGCGGAGATCCATCGACATTCGGGGCTAGGCAGCCTACGAATCGAGGATCGGATGGAAATCCACGTGTCTTCGCTTCGTGCTCAGGTCGGCGAAGAAGCCGAGTTGGCTGCTCGACAAGTACCATCCACAACTGGTTGCAGAAAACGAGGCGTTGCCCGGAGACGGGAAGCAAGGCATCGTGTGCGGGCGTCGCTAAATGCGCGTCTCGCGGGCTGCAAAAAGGGTATGGTTCTGACCGTGATTACGTCGAACGTGGTATCCTCCGTCTTCGCCAGCCGGGAGTGCGGGCTCTTGCTTGGAGACGCCCGAGAAGTACTCCGAACCTTGGCTGAAGATTCCGTGGACTGTACCGTCACGAGCCCGCCCTATTACAGCCGACGTCGGCACGTCGGCGACTCTATCCACGAAATCGGAGGCGAAAAGACCGTGGAGGAATACGTTCAAGCCCTCGCGTCCGTCGGGAGAGAGTTGTACCGTGTTACAAGGCCCACGGGAAGTTACTGGCTCAATCTCGATGACAAGTGCGAACGGAAGGAATGGCTGGGGATCCCGTGGCGAGTTGCATTCGCAATGCGAGAAATAGGGTGGAAAATCAGAAGCGAGGTGATCTGGCACAAGCCGAAACATGTCGCTAACGCGGCCAAGGACCGACTGACTCCTGCCCACGAGTTGCTCTTTCACTTTGTGAAAGGCAAAGACGCATACTACGACATGGATGCGATCAGAAGACCCTCATCGCCACCGATTTGGGGGAAGAATGGTGTCGTGAAAACTCGGAGGGGCAGCGTGCCGACGGATGTCTGGACCCTTCAAATCGAGGACTCCCCTTCTCCTGAGAATGACTATGCCGTGTTTCCTGAAGCATTGGTTGAGCTGCCAATCCGAGCCACATGCCCCCGAGGCGGAACGGTGCTCGATCCTTTTGTCGGGAGCGGCACGACGGCAGTGGTCGCACTGAGACTCGGGAGGAAGGCCATCGGGATCGACGCCTCAGCCGATTGCCTCGAGTTCACCAAGAAACGAATCCTGGAGGTCGGGGGACAGCCCGCAACTCCTCGACAAACCCCGTTCAATCATGCCGTGAAGGTGAGCCATGGGCGCATGCGCTGAGTGCGGAGCGGAAACACGGTTCGAATGGGTCCGCCCGGATGTTTGGAAGCAGAAGATCGAACAGGTTGGACCCGAGGACATCATCTGCTTGCGCTGTTACACCCGCCTCCATTGGTCGTAGGACGAATGGCGTGAACAATCCCATACGGTCGCTTGAGCCCGTATTTCAGAACTGCAGGCGACGGCGAAGCCATTTGAGAGCTTTGAACTCATTCGTTGAAGCCTATGCTCTCTGCCTTGGGCTACCGCTTGCGTGTCGGTGCGGTATACGTTATCAGCCTCGATTCCGGGGTCGGAATTCATTTAAAAAGCCGCAGGCATCGAATCGCGCATTCTACCCACCGAGGCCCCGGCCTCCCGATAGAGGGGCCGGCCGCTAGGGGGAACATGACCATGGCGGACACTGAGAAAGTAGCGAGCGGGATTCCCGGACTCGACAATCTGATCGAAGGTGGATTCTGGCCGAAGTCGACCGTCGTCATCCTGGGCTCGAGCGGGACGGGCAAGTCTACGTTCGCGATCCAATTCCTGATGGAAGGCATCGAGCAAGGCGAGCAGGCCTTGTACGTCACCCTCGAGGAGCCTCCGGAACAGATCATGCACGAGGCCGACCTCATGGGCTTCGACATGCGCAAGTACTACGAGAAGAGCCTCTTCTTCATCCATCTCAAGGGCCGCAATTTCAAGAAGATGATCGAGGAGCAGCTGCCGCAGCTCGTCAAGGCGCGGGCGGACTACAACATCAAGACGCGCGTCGTGATCGACCCGATGACGCCGGTCATCTGGGCGACCGCGGAGAAGCTGGAGCAACGCGAGTTGATCGGCAAGTTGTTCTACACGCTCAAGGAGCTCGGCGTCGTCCTGTGCACGGTCGAGGAGCATGCGAAGCCTGGTGAGGCGATCGGCGAGGACGTGCTCTTGCCGATCTACCTGTCCGACGGCGCGATCCATCTCGAGTACTACCCGATCGGCGGGGCGTTCAACCGCACCGTGAAACTCCTGAAGATGCGCGGCGTGCACCATGGCGAGGGCGTGTACCCGTACCTGTTCGCGCGCGGCGTGGGCATCGTCGTGCGATCGAGTCCGACGAAGATCCCCGAGGAGCAGAGCCGAAGCCACGTCAAGACGTTCGACGAGGCGATCAAGACCGCCGAGGCGATGAAGGCCCCCGCCCGCGTGATCGAGCGGATCAAGCGAATGTCGAAGCACTGGGACTACGACTACTCGCCCGAAGAAGCCCTGCAGATCCTGTTCAGTTCGTACGGGCTGAAGCGGGGCGGATAGATGCCCTACGCGGGCCAGGTCGACAAGACGATGGGGGCCGACACGGTCGGCCACCTGAAGCATCTCTTGGAGACGGAGCTCAAGCGGGCGCGGGAAGAGAACGACCTCGACATCGCGATGTTCTCCGGCGTCGACGGCCGCATCTTCTCGTCCTCAATCCCGAACCAGCTCGATCCCCGCGAGTACCGGTTGCTGAACCTGCTCAAGGGCAACCTGGCCCACATCTGCAGCCAGCTGAGCGGCCAGAACATGATGATGTCCGTCCAGCAGTTCGAGGCCGGAACGATCATCATTTCGGGCGTCGGGGACCGCGCGTTCCTCGTCTTCCTGACGACGAAGCCGGTCGAGATCACGAAGATGCAAGGCGTCCTCGCGAACGTCGTGACGACGTCGATCGTCGTCCGCCATCTCTTCGAGTCCCGGCCCATCACGCCGGAGGTCCTCGCCTCCTACGACGAGGCCGTCGCGGGGGAACTGAAGCGGCTCACGCGCATCCTGTTCGTCGAGAAGTTCGGCGAGACGAAGGAGTTCAAGAAGAACAAGGAGATCGCGCAGTACCTCCAGTCGAAGCTCGGCCCCCTCGTCGGACCGGGCCCCCTCCAGGAGATTGTGACGATGGCGTACAACGAGGTCGGCACGACCGCGTCGTACATGACGCCGGCGCACTGGGACCGATTCCTGACGATCGTGGTCGATCGACTGCGGGACCTCGAGGGCGACGCGGTCGCCGCGAAAGCGGAGAAGGAATGGCGAGCGCATCTGAAGCAGGTCCTGAGTTCGTTCGTGTGAGGATCATGCCTGGAGGTCGATCGTGATCGATGTCGCTCTCGCCTCCCTGATTGAGGACATGATCGAGAAGGCCGGGGCCGACGGCGTCGTCGAGTTCTGGCAGCGGGTCGGGGACAACCTCGCGAGCCGCATGGGGAAGGAGGCGTACCTCGGCTGGACGTCCTTCAACGTCGCCGTGCGGGAGGCCCGGACGGCCTTCAGCATCGAGGGCGAGGTGATGCCGCTCACGGACATGGCCATCACGGATGTCGACGGCGACGTCGTCGGCTACCTGTACGCGATGCGGCAGTGCTGCTACGTCCCGACGATCTTCCGCACCCGGTTCGCGGTCGGCCGGATGAGCCCGGCGGACCAAGCCGTGACGGACGAGTACAACGAGAACGTGCACAACATCGCGGTCTGCAACTTCTGCGTGTTTCACGAGCGGTTCCGGGAGGAGATCGCGAAGAACATCTCGGTGGCCGGCAACTCACTCGCCTGCTTCCTGCTCGCCACGCGCGGCTGGAGCGGAGAGACGAAGATCTCGTCGAAGAACGTGGCTCAAGTGAACATCAACGAGGACCACATGCGCGCCCTCCTACGGAACTACGAGTGCGTCTACGCGCTCGTCATGCGCGGGGCGCGGATCAAAGGGGAACGCTGAGATGGCGTCCGAATCTCGGATGCCGGAGAGCAATCCGTTCGTCGAGATCGCGACCCACCTGTTCCTGGAGGACATCGCCACGAAGGTCGGCATCGCGGGGCTGAATAACTACCTCGTGTCCCTGGCGAAGAACCTCGCGGCCTCGATGCCAAAGGAGGAGTATGCGAGCTGGTCGGAGTTCCTCTCCGCCTTGTCGACGGGCCAGTCGATCCTCTCGACCTTCGAGGAAGTCCGTCCGATCACAGACCACTGCATGTCCACGTTCCGCTCCCCGTTCGAGCGCGGTTGGCGGGAGTACGCGAAGCGCGTCGGGGCGTTCGCGCCCGTCCACCGCGAGGTGGCTCAATACTACAACCACAAGGTCCGGCCTACGGCAGTCACGTCGATGCACGTCGTCCTGCATACGTTCCGGGAAGCGGCGGCGGCCCGCGTCCACGTGGGCCGCGACGGCGTCCGCTACGAGCCGGTGGCCTCCGCCTGGGTCGACGGGGAGGTCCAACTCCCGGAGGGTCCGAACCTGGAGTCGCTGTTGAAGCGCGCAGGCATCACTCGCACGAAACTCGGGATGCTGATGCGGAACCACTCGGATGTCTGGCTCCTCGAGCCCGCGTGACTAGGCGCGCTTCCTCCGCCGGAGGGCGATGGTCAGGAGCATGACAGGCACGAAGACGCCGACCCCGATCAGGACCGTCCAAGCGGTGCTCAGCGGCGCGGTGCCACGGTAGAACAGGCTCGTGACGACCGCCTCTCCTTTCGCGGGATCGATGATGCCGTTCCCGTCGAGATCCGCTTCCACCCGCACCTGATGGGTCCCCGGTTGGAGTCCCGAGGGCAAGTAGTTGAACGTCTCCGTGACCTGGGCGCCCGGGTTGAGTCGCGCGATCTTCCGAGTGCCGGCGAGGGCGCCGTCGACGTAGAACCGCACCGTCACGTTCACCGCCGCGGTGGTCCCGTCGTTGCGGAACGTGGCGCTCAGGACGATGGGCGTGATGATGCTGATCGCCTTCTCCACGGTCGTATTCTCGTACGTCGAGCCGGCCAGGGACGCGACCTGGACCACGAGGGTCACGGTCCCTTCGGTCGGTGGCGCGGTGACGTTCAAGGTGAACGTGGTCCGGTTGCCGGTCGTGGTCGTCGGGCTCGCGGCACTCGGTAGGCCACCTCCATTGAGGTGCCACCGGACCGTGTAGGTGACCGCCCCGCTCGGCCCGCCGTTGATCGTGAGGTTGTACGCGCTCACCTGACTCGGCGCCAAGGCGTTCGGCCCGGTGATCGTCCCGAAGATGGGCCCCTGGGCGGCCGCGGGAGCGAGGACGAGGGTGAAGACCGCAGCGAGGATCGCTAGGGTCATCGGCACAGTTTTCGGCGTCGTTCATCGCCTCCGCCGTGCGAGGACGAGCCCGACCCCGACGGCCGCGATCGCGCCGACGAGGACGGCGATGAGCGGCAGGTTCAGCGGCGCCGAGGGAGTGATGTCCGGCCCGCTCACCGTCGCGCCAGGCGATGCGAGGACCGGGAGTTGAAGGGTGAACGTCTTCGACGCCGAGACGGACATGGAGTCCTGCGCCGTCACCGTGAGGGCGACCGAGGCCCCGCTCGGCCCGCCCGTCGACTGGGCCCGCAGGCCCACCTTGACCGTGCTCGTTGCTTCGACGGTGAGGTTCGCGAGGGTCGCGCCGACTGGAGACCCTCCGCTTGGGACGAGGCTCACGGACCATCCGAACGCCGTGAGGTCGTCAGGATTCGTGATCGCCAAGGTGACTGTCTCGCGCGCGTTGCCAGAGTTCGTCACGAGTAGGGTGTAGTTCAGGATTCGCCCGTCGAAGACCGGCGCCGCGGTGTCGAGGGCGAGGCTCAGGCCGCGCACGCGCAAGATGTCCACCTGGACGTCGACGCTCCCGAGGTTCGTGCCGTCCGTCGCCGAGGTCGCAACAATCTTGATCGTGCCGTGGTCCGCGAGCGCGTTCGCCGGGCTCTGGATCGTGACCTGGACGGGGGCGCTGCTCGGCGCGTTGCCAAAGCTGAGGGAGACCGATCCCGGCGCGAATGTGAACTGCCAATCCCCTGGCTGCCCCGCGAAGGCGAAATTCTCGGCGACGTTCCCCGTGTTGCGTACGACGATCGCGTAGGACACGGAGTCGCCGGCCACGATCGTCCGCCGCTGGGACGGATCCCACGTCAGCGTGGCGGACCGGCTGACGACCTTGGTGAGCGCCACGTTCGCAATCGTGTCCGCGCTGAGGACGACGGACAGCGTCGCGCGGTAGACGACCGGAAGGCCGTTCTCCGTCGCCGATGTGGACGCCGAGATTGTGTACACGCCCGCGGGGAGGAGGACTTGGAATGTCCCGCTCGCGTCCGAAGTCGTGTCGAGTTCCGCTCCCGACAGGATCGTGACGGGGATCGACACCGCCGCACCCGAGGGATTCTGGACGGTGCCGGACAAGAGGAATCCCTGCGAGAGGGGCAGGTCGCGCGCGAACGACGCGGCGTGAGGCACCGTGATCCGGACGAGGAAGACGGCGCTTCCGAACGACCGCGTCACGTAGACGTCGTACGTTCCCGGTGCCAAGGGGACGGCGTACGAGCCGCCCGAGTCCGAAGTCGCCTGGGCCGAGATCGCCCCACCCCCACGACCGGTGAGCGTGATGATCGCAGAGACCCCCGTGCCGGCGAGGGTCGCGGTGCCCGAAACGGTCGTGTTGTCGAAGGTCCGCGTGACCGCGAGGTCCAAGCTCAACGACGTCTGGCCGGGCGTGACCGTCGCGGTGCCGGCGAACGAATATCGATAGAATCGGGACACGCCGCCTTCCGTGGCATTGTTCGTCCCCGCCAAGGTGACGGTGTAATTCCCCGGGACGAGGAACGCGGTGTACGTGCCGAAGTCATTGGTCGACACGGACAAGGAGCCGCCCTCGTTGCGGACGAACGATACGGGCATGGGTCCGGGGACCGGGACGCCGTTGACGAGGGCCGCCCCGGAGACCGTCGTCGCCTTCGTGAGCGGGAAGCTGATGTTCGTTGCGGACGGAATCGCCGCCATCGACATGAACGCGTACTCGTCGGCACCGATCATCCCGCTCCCCGTGGCGGCGTACGAACCGGGGATCAGGTAGACCTCGAATCCGGTCGCCGTCGCATTGACCGCGCGGCGGTCCGGACCGTCGAATGCGAGGGCCGCGGCTCGGGCCGTCCCATTGAGCGTCACGTTCCCGATGACGAGGTTCCGCACGACGATGTTGATGTCGTAAGGCAGCGTGCCCTCTCCGACCGCCGCGACGATGCGGTCCGTGCCTTGGTTCTGGTACCGCATGGCCCGCGTCGAGGAGACGTTCTCGTCCACGACCAGCATGTACGTCCCGGGGACGAGGCCGAAGCCATAGCCGCCGTTCGAATCCGTCTGGGTCGAGCTGCCGACCGCGCCGTTCCCGAGGGGAACTGCGGTGACCGTCACGGGGTGGCTGAGGATTGCCGATCCGTTGACGAGGACGCTCCCCTGGACCTGGACGGGGACCGGGGTGAGGGCGATCGGCATGAGTGTGCGGAGCTGAATCGGGGACGAGGATCCGATCGGTCGGTCGGCAAACCCGGCCGCCGTCACGAGTCCCGCGTAGGTCCGGTTGGCGAACAGCGGGATCCGGAACTCGCCGGTCCCGTTCGTCGTGAAGACGATGTGTGCGCCGCGGTCGTCCGTCAGGGTGACGCGAGCCCCGGCGATCGCCTCGCCCGGATTGACCCCGCTGTTCCGGTTCACGTCGCGGTAGACCGTCCATCCGACCGTTTCCGATGTGGCGACGAGGGCGATGTCGCGCCGGGTCGTCCCCGTCAAGGTGACGCTCGCGAAGGACGCGCCCGCTTGGTTGAACGCCTCAAGGTCATACGTCCCGACCGGGAGGAATGTGAAGTACCCTCCGGCCGTGTCGGTCTGGAGCCACACCTGGCCGGCCGCGTTCGCGAAGGCCACCGTCGCCCCCGGATTCCGGACCGCGGGGTTCGCGTCGCTGACGGTGCCGCTCAGCCGGACGCCCTGGACGAACATCGCGTCGAACGATGTCGTGCTTCCACGGGCCACGACGACGCGACCCAACGTCGCGTACAAGAGGTTCGAGGCGTAGAAGCGTCCGCTGACGAACCACTCTCCCGCCGGGAGTCGGATCGAGTACCGCGCGTTCCCGTCGGACGTCGCTTGCCGGACCGTCCGCGGCTCCGATGCGGACTGGAAGCTCAGGGTCGCGAACGGCTGCGCCGTGCCGAACAACGTCGTGGTGCCGGAGACGGTCCCCACGGGCTGAAGCGTCACGTTCAGCGACTGGTCTGCATTCGCGGCGCGGATGCGCGTCGGAATCGACGCCAGGTCTCCATCCGTCGCGGTGAGCGTGTAGTTCCCCGCGAGGAGTGGACGCACGAGGAACGAGCCATCCGCCGCCGAGGTGACGGGAATGATCGCGGAGTTCGTCTCATCGAGGAATTCCATCTGAGCCGCCGGCGCCGCGCCGCCGAGACTCGATACCGTGAATCCGCGAACCGCCGCAAACGGCACGGCGATTCCTTGGGTCGCTTCGGTCTGCGTGATCGTCAGGGTCGCCGCGGACATCGTGCGTCCGTTCAACCCGATCGACACGCGATACGAGCCTTCGGGCAGACCCGGGATCGTGTAGGTCCCATCGGTCGCCGATGTCGTGGTCCGGCTGTAAGCGAACAACGCATGCGTCAGCGTCACGGTGGCGCCGGGCGCGGAGATGTCCGTCGCCCCGAACGAGCCGTCCCGGTTCAGGTCGAAGAAGACGGTTCCCTGGGCGGTGTGGGACGCCACTTGGAAGTCCCTCGTGATCATCCAGTCCGGAACCCCGTCCCCGTTTGCGTCGGCGGGCGCCCGCATCGCCTGGTCGATTGTCACCGGGAGGGTCACGGACGCCAGGGACCGAGCGCCGACCAGGGTCGTCCGGGTCAGGTTGCCGATCGACGCGGTGATCGTCACGTTCCCGAAGGGGACGATTGCGCTGTAGTGGCCTTGCGCGTCGCTCTGCGTGACGTAGTGCGGCGTGCCGAGTTCGTCGGTCACCGTGACCCAGACATGGGGGAGCGGCGTCGATCCGGCGTACACGGTCCCGTTCACCACCGCGCCGTCGTAGTAACGGAGGAACACGACCCCATTCGCCACGGTGGACTGCGTGCTCAGGTCCACGACTCCTTTGATGGTCCCGGCCTGGATGGCCGACTGCATCCGCTGCGCTTGGTCGAAGTTCATCGCCTGCCACGCGGTCGTGTGGTTCGCGGGATCGGGGAACGGATTGTAGTATGCAGTCCGGTACACGACCCGCCAGTGGGTGAGGTTCCATGCGGGGACGGGCGGATTGGCCTGAAGGGCCTGGCTGAAGCCCGGGACGCCCGTGTCGGTCGAGTTGAGGTCCTTCGGCGAATAGCCGATGTAGGCCCGGTAGAACATCGATTTGTAGAACGCCGCTTGATACTGGATTGTCTGGCTCTGAATCTGGTCTCCCGGGGCCACGAACTGGATCGGGATGTTCGAGCCGCGGTTCGTCGTCGCGAGGATCTGGAAGAATTCGAACGGCAGGACGCGGCCGTCCGGAAGGTTCAGGACGCGGTGGTCCGACAGCTTCGCGGGCGCATAGAAGATCCCGGTGTTCGAGGCGCTGACTGGGAACAGCCGTGCGTCCACCGCGAAGTAGCCGATGTCCCAGCCCGTCGCAGCCCGGACGTCGTGGTACAACGAGACGATGCGGTCCTCGCTCATCCGGCGCGTGAAGAGGCTCGTCAGGAAGATGAACTGCGCATTGAGTGATTGGAGATCCGGCGCCCACAATCCGAACGTGACCGGGTCGGCGAGGACGACCGAGATGTAATCCTGGGGTCGCGCGAAGACGCTCCGGATCGTCTCGACCGGAAGGCCCGCGTCCAGGAGGACCGCCTTCACCGCGGGCCGGAAGTCCCGATGGTGGGTGACGAAGTCCCCTTCCAAGAGTCGAATCGTGAGGAGGGCGATCCCGGCCGTCTCGTTCTGCGCCGTGATGAACTGGCCTGCGATCGCCACGCCGTCCTGAAAGTTGTCCGCCACGGTCGGGTGGGCCCCGCGGTCGACGGCTTCGAAGCCGTAGTCCCACCATGAGAGGTACGCAGGACGGAGCTCCGGGGGCGTATTCGAGTCCTGGGTCGCAAACCACTGCCACGCCGCCGGATAGTAGTCAGTCGGCTTCGGGATGGCGTAGCCGAACGCCCCGAAATAGAACGGCGACCCGCTGCTCGGACTATAGCCTGGGGACCGCAGGAACGAGGGCAGGAGATTCGCGACCTGTTGATCGTACTGGGTCTTGAGCTCGAACGGGATCGATGCGTCGACGGCCCACCAGACGTTGGGCAGGACGACCAGGAAGACGATTCCGAGGACGACGAGGACGTGACGCGGCTTGAGGGATTTCCGCACCGCATTCCGCCAGCTGCCGGCCGCGAGCGAACGGTATGTGCGCCGCATCGTCGTGAAGTCTGCGCGGACGAGGACCTGGTCGATCGCGTACCCCGCACTGATCGCGAACGCGGGTGAGGCGTTGAAGATGAACCGCGCGGCCGTGATCGCCATGAAGATCGCGGCGAAGGCCCACACCACGACGAGGCTGTACGCGGGCTCCCGGCGCCGCGGAATCTGCCATAGCAGGTACGCGACCGCGAGGAGGCTCATGCCGAACGTGAACAAGCCGAAGGACAAGATCATCTGCGACATGCCGGGCGACTGGTCCTCCGCGATCGTCGTGACGACCTTCGTCTGGACGAAGTACCCTGCGCCGGTGAAGAACGCGCTCGCCAGTGTCGGGTTGACGAGGACCCCGATCCCGAGGCCGACGGCCCCGGCGACCAGGGTGCTCGGGATCACGAGGGTCCACGGGTAGTCGCGGGTGACCGTGAAGGCGAGGCCGAGCACGAACGACGCGAAGAACAGGTAGGCGGGCACGTCGAACCACACGCGGATCTGGGCGCGGACGAAGTACCACTGAAAGGCGAGGGCGAGAGGGGTCGCGAGGGCGAGGGTGAACAGGATCCACGTCCCCATCGTGTCGTCGTTCCGGAACCGGGCGAGGAACAGCTCGACCGCGAACCAGACGATCAGGATCACGCTGACGTAGGCCCAGCCTTGCCAGGCGAGGGCGATGACCGTGACGCACAGCCCGGCGAGGAGTGCGTACAGGACGCTCGTCCGGTTCTCCCGGAAAAAGGCGCGCAGGCCCGACGTGATCGAGTCCCGTCGAAACCAATTCTCGACCCATCGCTTGCGGTTCATCGTCTTCAGGGCACGGAGGAAGCAGTAGAACGTCGAGACGACGAAGAACAGCGTGAACGCGTCGTGGTCCGCATCCGTCGAGGCGCTCCGCTGGAGATGTCCGACGCTGATCGCGAGCAACAGCGCGGCGACGATCCCGGCCCGCCGGCCGAACGCCTCCTTGGCGAGGGCGTACGTCGGGAAGATGGTCAGGGCGCCGAAGAGGCCCGTGCTCAACAGGAACGTGAACATGACCGCTTTCCAGGCGTCCCCGAACAACGGCGCGAAGAGCCGACCGACCACGAGGGAGAACCACGGGAACAGCGGCGGCCGTGGATTCGGCAGGGTGAACGGATAACTCAGCATCGGGTCCGTGCCCAGGTCTTTGCCGGTCTGGAACGAATAGCATAAGGCGCGGTGCCAGTAGTACGAGTCCGAGCCGCCGGACACGGGCAGCGTGTAGATCGTGTCGCAGTTAACGTTCGGTTGGTTGAAGGCGAGGCCGGCGACGAAGTAGACGCGGAGGAACAGGGCGACGCCGAAGATCAACACGAGGACCGCGGCGGTCCGCCAGTGCGTGCGCAGCCAGCCTTTCCCATCGTCCAAGACTCGACAAACCTCCGGGAGGTTGCGCCCATGAGGGAACGCCTATTTAGGCATTGTCGGGAATTCTCGGAGGGCGCAGTCCTCCCGATGGAGCGCGCCGACAAGAGGCTTTTGGAACGGCCCTCGGACGCACGGGCGCGCGATGGGCTTAAGTCGGACCCTCCCCTTCCCGCGAGGGATGAAGCGAGACCTCATGGAGATCCTGTGCTGCCCCGTGTGCAAGGGGGATTTGGAGCTCCGGGTCGATGTGGAGAAAGACGAGATCCTCGAGGGCTCGCTCTTCTGCAAGCACTGCAACCATCGGTACGAGATCAAGGACGGGATCCCGGACCTGTTGCCCCCGGACTTCAAATGAGGCACGGGACGCCCCGTGCACTCGAGGTCACGCGGCACCAATCCGTGTTTTCGGGAGAGGACGTTCGTCGACTCGTCGAGCAACTGGCCGTGCCCATTTGTAACCCTAACCGTCAAATACGGGAGGCGTTCGTCGGAGCAGACGGTCATCGCATGACCAAGCCTAAGGGGGGAAAGACGAACGGAGACCGGAGGCCGGGGGGTTACGGGGTGAACGGGTCGCGACTCATCCTGCGAGCGGCCCTGATCACGGCCGCGTTCGCCGCCGCGGACGGGGTGATCCTCTATTTCGGCACACAGCCCTCCTGGACCTTCGTCCACCGATGGGTCCTGATGGCTGCAGGGGTCGGGTCCGGGATCGGCTGGGCGGCCCTCATGATGAGCACAGGCCATTCAATTAAGCGCATGTCCAGGGGCTTCAAATGAAGTCCGCTTGTGCGCGGACCACGCCCGCGCTGTCTTCGGCCTGCGCGTACGCATCGAGCGGCTCTCGGTTTAACGCCAAGAACTGCGCACCCCACGTGAATTTCGAGAGGATCGCACGCGCCTCCTCCGGGCGGCCGAAGATGACGAGCGCGGCGGCCATCGCCTCGACGGAAGACAGGACGAACGGCTTTCCGTAGTTCACCGGATTCGCGGCCAAGAGATAGGGCAACGCCCGGGCGACGGCTTGGGGGACCTTCGGAAACTTCCCGCGCTTCCAGGACACGTCGACGATGGCGAGGCCGCGACGTACCGCACGCGCCCCGTCCGCGGGAGATAGCGCGCGATCTGCCTCGGGCGTCAAGAAGACAGCGCCGTTCGGTAAGGCCGATGGACGGGGGACGAAGGTCATGAGGCCCAGCCGTTCGAGTCGGCGGGACGTGCATTTCTTCGGGTCGCATTGTCCGGCGTGGTACGCGACGAGGCGAATCGTTCGCAAACGAGGCTCTCCTAGGTCTTCGTGAACTCGGCGTAGAGCTGGAGCCCGAGCGGGAGCGGCCGAGTCCCGAGGTACGCAACGGAGCGCGACAAGGCCCGCGGGGTGATGTTCATCATGCGATCCGGGAGCGGGATCCGATAGGTGTAGCCCAGGTCCATCCGGAGGCCCGCGCGGGAGCCCAGTGCCGCGAGTTCGCGAAGCGTGAAGCCTTCGCGGCGGTGGCGGTCCGGATGGCCTTCCGGCCCGGCGGGCGCGTGGTCGTGCAGGAGGTCGGGGTGCAACGTCTCCTGCGCCATGGAAGCGGCGAGCCGCGACACCGCCGCGTCCGGGAGGAACCGCAGAATCCGGTACGGCAGGGCCTGGGCATTCGGCGTCGTCATGAAGAACCGCCCTCCGGGTCGCAGGACGCGACTGGCCTCCGAAAGCATATGCCCCGGTTCGTCGAGGTGCTCCAGGACTTCCGTGGCCGCGACGGCGTCGAACGAGTCGTCCCGGTATGGCAGGTTTTCGGCGTCGGCACGGACGATCTGAACGCGCGCCGCGGCCGCCGGATCCCGCGCCGCTTTCTTCGCGCGCACGGATGAGACCCGTGCCTCGAGGATGTCCATCGCCACGACGTCAAAGCCGGCGCTTTCGGACAACGTGAGGGACAGGGCGCCATGGCCGCAGCCGACGTCGAGCACTCGCGGATGCGCCGGCTGACCCGAGGCCACGATGCCGGTCGCGAGGAGTCGCTGCCGCGAGAAATATTCCCATTTGACATAATCGGACGGCTGGATGAGATCGATGAGGACGCGGTCGATCCGGTCCTCTCCTGACGTCCGAGGCTTCACGGATGGCGCGGAAGCGGCGCGTGCGCCATATAGGTGTCGCAACGCGTAACCGCCTCCCGGTACTTCGGCACAAAACGTATGACCCTTGCCGGCGTTCCTTCCGATGCCACCGTGATGATTGAACCGACGCTGATTCGTGATGAATGATGGGCGATCTGAGTGGCCTCGATTTGTCAACGCGGCGGGTCGCGTGCAGGGATGTTTTAATAGCGAGGTACGCCGATGGGATTCCGGGATGCGCTCATGGTGAGCGGTTTCGACCTGCTCGGGCATAACCGCACGTTTCAGGTGCACTGGTTGAAGCGAGTCGTCGCGTTCTTCTTGGACCTCATCACGGTCTTCGCCCCGCTCTGGTCGTTCCTCTACCTCGAGGGCGTCCGCGCGCCGTGGGTCTATGGCGTCGCCGGAGGCGTCCTCCTGTACGCCTATTCGACCTTCTCGGAGGCGATCACTCGTACGACTGTCGGGAAGTTCATCGTGGGCCTCGAGGTCCGATCCCTTCGCGGGCCGATGAGCTTGTCAAAAGCCGCGGTCCGGAACTTCCCGAAGCTGTTCTGGTTCGCCTTCCCGCTCCTCGACACGCTCGCAGGTCTCGTCGTCGATGGAGATCCGCGACAGCGGTGGTCCGACAAGATCCTCGGGACCACCGTGGCCCAGTCCCACCTGATCCATGTCCGCGTCCACCCGATCGAGGCGAGCGACGCCGGCGGGAGATAGCCGCACCGCACGGTTATATAGCGTCGGCTCCTGATGCGCCTTCAGTGACGCCATGCTCTTTGTGACCCAGCTGAAGGTCCTTCCCGGTCAGTGGGAGGACGCGACCCGCCTGTTCAAGCACCCGAAGATCCCGAACAACGTCATGGTCCACGAGTTCCTCGGACTTCTCGGCAAGCCCGACGCGCTCGTGATTTTCGAAGCCGCCGACGCCGCGACGGCCGCCGACTTCATGGTCCAGTTCAGCCGCGTGACAGAAGCGACCACCTCGCTCGCGCTGCCGATCGAAGAATTCAAGTGGACCTGGTAACCGCGTCCCGGGGCCGGGCTCGGCCCAGGTGACAAACAGGAAAAGCGCTAGTGTCGCCTTGGAGGGAGAGGGTTGACGGCACCAGCGCAACATCGTAACCGGCGAAATGCCGGGTCCGACGTCCCTTTCAAGGAGCGGGGATATTAACGGGTTATTGTACGCTGGTGAAAGGAGAGCCGGCTACGAGCCCTCGGGCTGGAGCAGAAAGGAAAGAGAAAGGGGAAGAGGGTTGGGGGTTTGTCGGCCGCCTACGACAGGGCGTGTGCATACAGGATTCCCTGGGAGTCGGCGATCTGCACCGCGTACCCGCTGGGGTACGTGGTCGTGCTGATCAAGACCCGGTCTCCGACCACGATGGTCGTGCCTCCGGTCCCGACGAACTGCGCATGGTTTGTGTTCCAAGCGCCTGACGTCAGGGCCGAGAAGGCGGTGGGGCTGAGCGACGTCAAACCACCAGACGTAGTGATCGTCAGCTTAACGGCCGACGTCGTCAGTCCACTCGGTGTTGACGTGAGCAACAGCGTCCAGTTCGTTCCATCACCGGATCTCCCGATATTGACACCCATCACACGAGGTCCTTGACCCGTGGGCGTCAGCAGGCCGGATACCATCACGTATAGCACCGCGGCCAGCACGACCGTAATCGCGACCATCAGGATGGTCGCAATCACGGGCGACACGGCTGCCTCATCC
>DATMDM010000168.1:0-4130 GCA_035557795.1 Thermoplasmata archaeon
CACCGCGGTAGAAGCCGGTCTTGTACACCTCCGCCTTCGCCTGCTCGAGTTTCTCCCGGTCCCCCTGGTTCCGGATCCCGAGGCGGTCGACGATCTCGACGCCGGGCAACGGCCCCCATCCGGGCGTGCGGATGATCGGGATCGGCTGAATCGCACGGATCCGTTCTGCATCCAAATCGTACTTTGTCAGAAGCCGATCGTCTTGCTGCAGATCCCGGAGGGCGACGTAGTCGTCGGGTGCGTCCGACGGCACGCTCGTCACGATCCCGGTGCCGCGGCCCTGGTCGATGAAGGAGCCGGGCAGAATCGGAATCGCCCGGTTGATCGCCGGAGCCACCACATCCTTGCCGAGCAGATCGGCTCCATGGATTCTCGACTCGATCGCGACGGACTTCCCCTGCTCCGAGAGCTTCTTCGACGCGAGGTCGTTGAGGATCCATCGCTCGTCGCCGACCCTCGCGAGCACGTATTCCGCGTCCGGATCGACCCAGAGGTTCGTTTGCCCGAACACGGTCTCGGGCCGGATCGTCGCCGCGACGAGGAACCGGCCGTCGGCCAGAGGGAACTTGAGGAGCGTGTACTCCATCGGAGTCTCGCCCTCGCCCTCGAGCCGATCGTGGTCCCCGATGGGGGCCTGGTCCTTCGGGCACCAGATGACCGGGTGCTTGTCGATCCGCACATAGCCCCCGTCCTTCAGGCGGTGGAACTGCCAACGCACGAACGCGTCGTACGGCGGGTTGAGCGGCGTCGTGATGAACGAACGCGTCCAGTCGACGGCTGCGCCGAGGGCCTTCAAGTCCTCCATCGTGGCCGCCGGGAAGACCTCGATCCAATGCATCGGATCGGCGAATTTCGGGATCTCGCGGTCGGGGATGCCCATCGCCCGGAGAATCTCCCACTGCTTCGGCTCGTTCTCGGCGATCCGTTTCGCGGCTCCCAGGATCGGGAGGCCGGTGCAATGGAACCCCTGGGGATGGAGGACGTTGTAACCGAGCATCCGGCGGAATCGGGACTGGAACTCGGCCCGCAGGAACGAGGTACCGAACCCTAGGTGCTGGTACCCATTCATGTACGGATACGGCACGGTGGAATACCATTTCGGCCGGCCGGGATCGGCTCGCGCGACGTATACGTGCTCCCGCTCCCACGCGGATTGCCACTTGGCCTCGATCTGCCGGAGGTCGCCTCTTCGCGCCGGCTCGGCCGCCGGGCGGCTCCGCTCGTGCGCGCGCGCTTTGTTACGCCGGACCACGACGCGCCGGGGCTTGGGCTTCGCCCGCGATCGAGTGCCGTGGCGTCGGGTCGCGGCTCGATGTGATCGCGGCTTTGTCGAGCGAGGGCTCCGTCGGCCTGCCTTCTTCGGCACGCGTGCACATAGGAGCGATTCTCGTAAAGCTTTTCGCGGGGCATTCGAGGCTTCACCGACCCTGATTCGTGGCCCCGCGGGGCTGTCTTCCATTTGGCATACAGAATAAAAATCCGAGGCCCATCACAGGCACGATTTCGGGCCGCGATGGAGGCCCTTTGTCCTACGTCGTATGACAATTGACAACAACTATATGTACCGTGCCTCTGGATACGGCGGACAACACGCCGAAAATTGCGCGGATTGGTGTATGACCTCGTCATACCTTTTCCCGCGGTTCAGGCGAGGGATTCGGATGGACGAAAACGAGCGGATCACACTACGGCTCGAGAAAGAAAACCTCGAGCTGATCGACGAGTTCCTGAAAGGGAGCACGTCGCATGGGAACCGCTCCCAGCTGGTCCGCGACGCGGTCCAGGCTTATATCCAAACGATCCGCGAGGGCGGCGACACCGTCAAGATCCGCATCCCGCGGTACTACCTCGAACTGATCGACCGCCTCGTCGCGGACGGCTACTTCCTGAGTCGGGAGCACGCCGTCGTCCGCAGTATCGAGGAGTGGTTCACGCGGGATCGGGTGAAGGAGATCCAAGACCACCGGACAGAAGTCGACAAGATGACCGGGAAGGTCGTCTCCGTATCGACGGGCGACAAGGACGGAGTCATCCCTCCATGAATCGCACAGGCGTGGCGGATGCCGGAAGGGAGTCACCCCGAACGACGGAAAAAGGGAACGGATGGGACCCTGTCATGAAGGGATGGGATGCACGCCTTCAGCGGAGTGAACTGCCTTCTGGCCTCCCTCGATCGGTAGCAGGATGAGTGGAGGCCGGACGAATGGTACCCAGGGATTACGTCGAAGAAGTCATCAGCAGCCTGTTTGAGGACGCCGTGGACCCGAAAATCTCCGTCGTCGGAGTCGGGGGCGCGGGCGGCAAGATGGTGAGCACGCTCTACGACCGCGACATCAAGGGCGTTGAAACGATCGCGGTGAACACGGATCCCTCCGGGCTCTCGAAGGCCGAATGCGACGTGAAGATCCTGCTCGGTCAATCGGCGGACGAGGACCGGATCGCCGGGGCCCGCGCGTCCGCGGAAGACCAGGAAGGGTCCCTGCGGGATTCGCTCTCCTCGGACATCGTCTTCGTCGTCGCAGGACTCGGCGGAGCCGCTGGGACGGGAGCCGCTCCCGTCGTCGCTCGCGCCGCACGCGCGAACGGTGCGGTCACGATCGGAGTCGCGATCCTGCCGTTCGAGATCGAAGGTCGGACGGAAGCCGCCCGACAAGGGCTCGAAGAGTTCCGTCGCGAGGCGGACAGCGTAATTGTGGTCGAGAACGATTCGCTGAACCGGTTCGCCGACCAGATGTCCTTCAACGAAGCGATGCAAGTCATCAGCTACATGGTCGTCACGATCGTCCAAGGCGTCGTCGACCATCTGACCAAATCATATCTCACGACCCTCGCCGAGGAAGTCGAGAACGCGGCGAAGGAGATCGAGGAGCAGAACAACCACGCGATCCACGTCGAGGTGCAGCCGCCGGAGACGGTTCAGGCGGCCTGGGACGTAGGCCCGGTCGCCTTCAACGACGACGGCTTCATCGGGCTCCGCTGAGACACGCTCAACAATCCTCCCCCCAACCAACGCCCACCCGCGAGGGCTTCGGGCGATCTCCGCCGAAAGGCGGGGAGCGGCCCTCGCACCTCTTTCTTTCCCGGGATGGAGAGGCGGATCGAGGGAAGCTAACCTTGAACAAGGTTGACTCGTCGGGCTCCGCGAACCTTCTTGCGCGGCCGAACAAATCCCGGCTCCATGGTCACTCACCGGGAGACGATTCCACTCGAGACCCGCCGAGGGGTACAGGCGATCGACATCACGGACCGCGTTGCGAAAGTGATTGAACGATCTGGTGTCCGCGACGGCCTCGCCTGCGTCTTCACGCCATCGTCGACGAGTGCGATTGTCACCAACGAGTTCGAACCAGGCCTCATGGACGAAGACATCCCGAAGGCGCTGGATCGGCTCTTCCCGTTGTCGATCGAGTACGGGCACGAGCGCCGGTGGCACGACGGAAACGGCCACAGCCACATCCGCGCCACGTTCCTCGGACCGAGCCTCACCCTCCCGATCGTCGACGGCGGTGCCGCTTTGGGAACGTGGCAGCAGGTCGTCTTCCTCGAGCTCGACAACAAACCGAGGCATCGCGAGGTCATCGTGCAAATCGTAGGGGACGGCCCAGACAGGGCACCGCAGTGAGAAGGCAACCGAATCCTCTGAACGGTCGGTTACGGAACCACTGCATCCTTCAGTTGGAACGGCAAGTTTTAAGCCGACGGCATGGTAAGGCGCCGCGGGTCGATCCCATCCCGAAGGACGTGCAGGGCGAGAAGGTCACGAACTCGTTCCGGCTCAACAAAGTCGGCGTGACCGGCGTTGTGAAGCCCGTCCAGGTCCGTCGTCCCAATCGCACCCTGACGTTGACGACAACGCTCGATCTGTTCGTCGACCTTCCTCCGGACCAGAAGGGGTCGCATCTCTCGCGGAACCTGGAGGCGATCAATGAGGTCGTCGATCGCTCGGTGCGCGAACCGGTCGACAGCCTGGAAGAGCTGACGGAGACCATCGCGCGTTCTCTCTTGAAACGGCATGAGTATGCGACGACCTCCGAGGTTTGGGCGCAAGCCGACTACTTCCTCGAGCGCACGTCGCCGTCGGGCCGGACCTCGTTGGAGCCATATCGCCTGGTCGCGCGGGCGAATGCGCG
>DATMDM010000169.1:0-21097 GCA_035557795.1 Thermoplasmata archaeon
GGTGTGCTCTCGAACGCGATTGCGAACGGCTTCACGCCGAATCGGGCGTTCGATCTCTTGGGGACCCTCTTGATCACGCCCGTTGCCTTGACCAGCTTGGGGTGGGTGGGATACGCACAGGAGCAGGCCGGTGAAATCCAAGGCGCTCAAAGCCTGCGGAACCAGATGTTCATCAATCTCGGCGGCGGCCTCGTGAGCACCCTGATGATGGCCGTGCTCGCAATCGCCATGGTCGGCACGGTCGACCAGCAATGGCTTGCGGCCGCCGCGGGATCGGGCGCGCCGATCGCGCCCTGGTTCAGCAACCTAGCGATGGTCCTCACCGACAACCCGATCATCCTGTTCTTGATGATCATCGGGATCCTGCTCAACGCACTCCAGGTGGTCTTCAACGTCATCGTCGGCTGGACGCGGGTCGCCGTCGCGATGTCGATCGACGGGGCACTCCCGCGGGCGGTGAGCCACGTGAGCCCGCGGACCCATACGCCGGTCAACGCCCACGTGATCTTCCTCATCCTGGGCGGTTTCCTGTACGCGTACATCTACAACATGGTGCCCGGATACACGACGTACACCCTGGCGGTCACGGCCGTCGCGACGGTCATGTACATCGGGACGGCGATTGGAGGTGCGGTCTTCCCCCGAACCCGCCGGGAGGTGTACCAGACGTCACCGATCGCAAAATACAAAGTCGGTCCGATCCCCCTCATCACGATTTGCGGGATCATCGCCGCGGGGTTCAGCGCGTGGATGCTTTACTGGTACATCACACAGCCGTTCCTCGGAATCGCGAATCTGTCGGCCGGCTTTGACGGTGTGAAATCGCTGCTCATCATGATCGCGATTTTCGTCGGTTGGACCGTGTACTACTTCGTGCGCCGGGCGTACCTTCGGAGCCGGGGAATCAACCTCGACCTCGCGTACAAGGAAGTGCCCCCGATCTAGACGAGCGGATCAGCCGGTCGTGAACTGATAGCCCAGCACCCGGTCCCGTTCGAGGTTGACGATCGCTCCTCGAAGGGTCCCCGAACTGTACTCCGAGCCCGGGTCGACGCAGACGGTCCGCTTGAGCTTGGCCGCGTTCTTCGTCTCATGGATGTGCCCGTGGAGACCGAGGACCGGTTGAGTCTCGAGGATCGCGGAACGGAAGGTCGTGCTGCCGACCGGAATCAGGACCTGTTGTCCTCCCTGCACCACCGGACGTGGCGGATCTGTCGTCGCGTCGAGTTTCGGCGCGATGTCCAATCCGGTCCCATACGGAGGCGCGTGCATCAGGTAGATGCAGCGAGCGGGATCCTCCACGCGGCTCAGGAGCGGATCGAGACGTCTCTTGAGTCCATCTTCCGAGAGCTCCCTCGGGGTGCGCCACGGCGACGGATTCGTCCATCCGAATCCCAGGATCTCGTGGTCCTCATCGAACCGGACCACCTTCTCGTCGATAAAATGGACGTGAGGCGTTGACTCAGCCTGCAAGAGTGCCTCCGACTTGTCGTCGTTGCCGCCGATCCAGTAAAGCGGGATGTCGAGCGGGGCCAGGTGCCTCTCGGCCATTTCGGTCCAACGCCGAATCTGGTCGATCATCCGGTCGGTGAAGAGAGACTCGACCTTGTCCGGATTCGCTCGGAAGCGGGCGTACTCGTCCTCCGTCATCCGGACCGGATACGGACCGGAGTCCGCGATCGCTTTCTCGATGGGCGCCAACTCGGCCTCGGAGAGGTTGTCGCGAGCTCCGCCTGCGAGTCGCGTCTGGTAGCGGCCGTCTCTCTGCTGCACGATGGGGGTGATCGATTTGGCGGTCAGATCCCCTCCGATGACGAGGGCGTCCGCATCGTAGAACGTGGCGGCGCCCAGAAACTTTCGAAAGGTAATTTCGGACCCGTGGAGATCCGCGGCGAGGAAGAGTCGCTTGTACTTGCGCTTCAGCGGTTGCCGAGTCATCGTTGGGTCGGCCACGCCCGCGCGGCTCTTATCTGTTTGGACCGCAACGCCTTTGCCGTGGTGCGTGCTCCCCAATTCGTGCCGGGCACCGGTCCGTTTCTCTGGCTCATGAAGCATGCTCCGCCCTTGGGATTCGAGCAGGTTCCGCCGGGCGGGATGTGCGTTTGCGCGTATCTGTTCGTCACCCGTCGCGGTCAGATCCTCCTGGGCAAATACGCGGACGACGCGCAATGGGAAGCGCTGGCCGGATTGGAGCCGGAACGACGCCGGACCCATGGATGGGGGTGGACCGTTCCCGCCACCCACCTGAAGCTCGGCGAGGATCCGCGGGAAGCCGCGCGAAGGATTGGCGAGGAAATCCTGGGAATTTCAGGACTCCGGTACTCCGAGCCTCGATCCGAGGTGGACTTCTATTCGTCCAAAATGGCCCCTGGAGAGATGCACTATGACATCTGGTTCTTCGTCGACGGGACGCCGCCCAAAGAGTACGAGCTCCGCGTACCGCCATGGTATACGGAATTAGCGTGGCAGAATCCGCGGACTGTGCAAGTGACCGCCTACGCTAGGGGCCATGAGGACGTCGTCGCTCGGTGGCTGGCGGCGAAATCCCACATCGTCGGGACCAGGACCAAGACGGCGGCACGCTAGGATTCGAAACGCGCGATCTCGATTCGGCGCGGTCGCAAGAGCTAATGCACGATGCCGCGTTCCCGACTTCGATGGCGAAACCGGAGATTGTCGTGTTGATTCCCGAGAGCACTCGCAAGGCGAGGGGCGGGTCGTCCGATGCTCCCGAGGTCGACTCGATCGCGGCGGCGCTGCCCTCAACAATCCGAGCGAAGCTCGAAGGGCTTCGGGAGGAGGTCCTCCACAAGAGCCCGGAAGGGTCCGTTCGTCCCGGTGGACTCCTTCCGGCGTACCGTCGCTTCCAAGGCAACATGTACATGAGCATCCCCGAGGAAGCGTGGGCGCAGCGCGCCCCGAACGTCGAAATCGTCATCGTCTCGGGACTCCGCGGATTGGTGGCCTCGCAGGACACCGTCCCCGCATACGCCCTGTCGATGGCCGAGCCGACGCCACCGTTCGGCAAGATGAATCGTTGGTGGCACGACCGCGGCCTCCCCCAGATCCTGGCCTCGTTTCTGGACTCGATTCATCCGCGCCTCGTCGTCGACCTTCTTTCGTTGGAGTATCGACAGTCGGTTGTCGGGTATTCCGCGGACCTCAACGGGATCGACGTTCAGACGATCCATTTTCCCGGGATGGGCCGCGCAAGCCAGCCGCTTCGCGGAGAACGCATCGCCCGGATTCTGCAATCCGGAACCGCGTAGCGCATCTCGCTACCGAGGCCTTCGGGTTTTCAGGACCACGTTGGCCTGCCGACGGAAGTCCGCCCGCTCGTCGAGGAGGAACGGGGTGAGGTGGCTCTTGTCGATCGAGCGGTCCGCGTAATCGAGGAAGGCGAGGGCGGACTGCGGATCGTCTCGGCCGAGGGACCGCACCGCCAAGCTTGCGAGGTAGTGGGACTTCTTCTGGGAGAGGTCGCGACGCTCGGGGGCCGTGGCCACCAGCTCCCGCAGCATCCGCCAGAAACGCTCCAGGTCCCCTCGTTTGAAGACCGGGTCGATCGCCTTCACACGGGCGACGAACGCCTCGCGGACCTCGTCCGTCACGCGCCCGGAATCGCTTCTCTCGGATTTCCCGGTTTGGTCGGAAGCCACCAGACTCATGAAACGCGACCGCCTACCGGTGGCGGGTGGCGGGTTGGACGGAAAAGTCGTCGTCGTGACGGGGGGAACGGGGTACCTCGGCTCCTCCGTGTGCAAGGCCTTCGCGGAAACGGGCGCCACCGTGGTGGCCGTGTACCTGTTGGACCGCGAGATCCCGTACTTCGAGAAGGTCCTCGGGGCCCTGGGCAAGAACGTGACGCTCCTCAAAGCGGACGTCACGCAAGCGGGAGAGATGGACCGGGTCGCGAAGGAAATCCTCACGCGACTCAAACGGATTGACGTCCTTGTGAACACGATCGGCGGGTACATGGCGGGTCCCGTCGAAGAGACGTCCTCGGAGGACTTCGATCGGGCGATCGCGTTGAACCTCAAGTCCGCGTTCCTCGCGTGCAAGGCGGTCGTCCCCTCGATGCGAGCGGCGAAGGGAGGCGCGATCGTGAGCGTCTCGAGCGAGGCGGCCCTTCAGGGAGACGAAGAATCGTTTCTGTACTCCGCGAGCAAGTCGGGCGTGAACCGCCTGACGGAGAGCTTGGCGCGGGAGCTCAAGTCCGCGAACGTGCGGGTGAACTGCGTCATGCCGCGGATCATGGACACGCCGTCGAATCGCGAGGCGATGCCGAAGGCGAACTTCTCGAAATGGGTGAAGACGGATCAGGTCGCGCGCGTGATCCGCTGGCTGTGCTCGGAGGACGCCGCACCGATCACCGGTGCGGCGATCCCGGTCTACGGCGGTCCCTGACTCTCTCGTTCGGCCCTCGCGCGTCGGAACACGACGATCCGCTCGCCAAGAGATTGGAAGGCCGCTTCCACCTGGTCTCCCGTCGCCGAGATCAGGAAGAACTCAGAACCGTACGCCTGCGAGAACGCGGCTACCTCCTCGACCCCGATTGCGCGGTCGGCTTCCATGTCCCAGTTGTTCACGGCGACGACCACGGGGATCTCGCCCGAAACGGCGAAGACGATCCGAAGGAAATCCACCAGGTGGGCCGGGCTGTCGCGGCGGGTGGCGTCACATACCGCGAAAATCCCGACGGCCCGGGCCGCGAACGTCCGACCACGCCCCTTCAATGCGCCCGCCCCGACGGTCCACAAGATCAGGTCGAGGACCGTCCCGTCTCGTAGGCGCACCGGGAAGAGGATCTCTTTCTTCGACACCTTCGCTCCGAAGAATTCCAGGTATCGGTCAGCATAGGGATCGAACGAGGAGCGACGCACCGAGCTCCGTTTCCCGACCCCGGTGTCGCCGACCACTACCACCTTCGCCTTGGTCCTCGGGGCCTCCACGGGCCCTGCATCCCGGGAGATTGGTTAAAGCGGCCGCTCTCGTTCGCGCATGTGATTTTTATCCACAATCGCGGGACCGACCGGAGGTCCTACGCCTTCGGGATTTCTTTTCCCGGGTCGAGGAACGGCTTCTTGACGACCGTCGCGGTCCGTGGGCCGTCCGGGTGCTCGACCGTGAGTTCCGTGCCCATGTCGGCGTGCACGATGGGCAGCATCGCGTACCCAAGGTTCGCCTTCAGCCGCGGTGAGTGGATTGCGGATGTGACCCGGCCGACCGGCCTTCCCCTGGCGGTCACGGTCCATTTCGTCATGTTGAATTCGATGGGCTTGCCGTCGATCTCAATCCCGACCAGCTTCCACTTCGGGCCTTCGTCCTTGATGCGCTCGAGGGCGGCTTTGCCGATGAAGTCGCCCGGCTTGTCGAGGTCGACGGTCCACCCGAGTCCGACTTCGTACGGGTTGTTCTCGATCGTCATGTCCGCGCCGTAATTCAGGATGCCCGCCTCGATGCGGCGGATATCCGAGGGACCCGTGGGCCGGAGGTTGTACTTCTTCCCCGCCTTGACAACCGTGTCCCAGAGATGCCCGCCCTGAGAACCGTCGAGCAGGTACAGCTCGTATCCGACCTCGCCGGTCCAACCGGTGCGAGTGACGAGGAGAGGGATCCCGTCGAGCTCCGCCCTGAGAAAGAAGTAATACGGCAGGGACGTAACCTTCTCGCCGAACAGGTCGGCCATCAGGGCTTTCGACTTCGGACCTTGGACCTGGAGCGGCGAGGCGTCCGGCTCCCGGATCGTCACCTTCATGCCGGCGTGACGCGCGACGCCTTTCGCCCACAGGAGGATGTCGCTGTCCGCGAGGGCGATCCAGAATCGGTTCTCCTCGAGGCGGAGGAGGACGGGATCGTTCAAGATGCCGCCGTCCTCGTCCGTGATGAGGACGTACTTCCCCTGGCCGACCTGGCACTTCGTCATGTCCCGCGGGGTGAGGAGCTGCATGAACGCGAGTCCGTCGGGTCCGCTGATCTCGACGTTCCGTTCGACCGCTACGTCCCACAGGGCGACGTGTTTGAGGAGGTGCCAGTATTCGTTCACCGGATCGTCGTAGTAGCTCGGAAGGAACGTGTGGTTGTACACGGTGTAGGCCTTGCAGCCTGCCTCCCGCGTCTTGTCGAAGAACGGGGACCTGCGAAGACGCGCACCGCGCTGGATGAGCGCCATGTCGTAGCGTTTCTTTCGCGGGGCGGACGGTTTCCGAGCCGCCTTGTTTCGAGTCCTCTTCCGAGCCGCCATGGTGAGTCCCAAACCCTCATGTCATCGGGGGAGGCTCGCGGCAATCGCGGATGCGTGCATAAAGGATTCCATCGAGGGGACGATTCGCTTCGTGGCCCCAATCAGTCGGAGCGGACCCATGCTTCGAGGTTGGCCTCGAAGACCGACTTGGGCGGCCACCCGATCGAACTCGCGTATGCGTTGAAGTCGCGAAGGCTCTTCCCGCGTTTCAGGGCGTCCTGCTGCAGCTCCCGGATTCGCTCGCCGATGATCGCGTACGTCGATGCGTAGCCCGGCCCGATGATCTGGTGGGCGGGGAACAGCTGGTAGTAGACTGTCGCCCGCTCCAGTCCCGTTGTGCGGTGGGCCCATTCGATGAAGTGGACCAAATCCTGCTTGCCCGAATTGATCCGTGCGTCCCCGATGACCCGCAAGAATCGGACGATTCGCCAGAGCGCCGCGAGGAACTCGTATTCTCGTGCGACCCGGCCGATGCCGCCCCAGCGCTCGAGGGACGTCGCGAAGGTATCCTCGTCCGTGCCGGAGAGCTTGCCTGCCGCGATTTCCTGCAGCACGGGCAGGAACTCGAGCTCCCGCTGGAAGGCGATTCCCTCCGAGACGCACACGAATGTCGAGCCGATGAGGCTCAAGAGATCCGGCGAAGCGGCAAACTTGTTTGCCGAGTTCGAGCCGTGCACGCAGTGGCCGTACTCCTCGTGGACGAGGAGGTTCAAGAGTTCTCCTGGACATGGCCGCGCCGCGCTTCGTTCATCCGTCGTCGCGAGGAAGATTTCCCGCGAGTGGTCGGTCAGCGTGTCGAGGGCGTACGCCGCGCCCGACGGGGTCGAGTTCGCCAAGTACGGCGGCGTCTCGATGATTTCCGTCGCGTAGCCCGGGTTGATGGCGACGACGTGTCGGTCGGCGACTCGCTGCGCGGGTTCGCGGACCTCGTGGAGGAAGGGAAGGATCTGGTTCGGGCGCAGGCCCCTCTTTTCCTTGAGCGCTTTGGTCGCCGCCTGCGCGGTCGGCTCGCAATGGAGTTCACTGGCGATTCGCTCGATCAAGGCCTTGAAGTGCGGCAGCTCCCGCCGCATCATCCGAAGTCCCGCGGCCTCCACTTGGGCCGGCGTCTGCGTGTAGTCCCAGAAATCTCGGAGGGCCCGTGCATATGACCGGGATCGACCGAGGCCGCATCCCACCCGCTTGAACAATGCGTACGTCTCGTCGAACGTTCCTTCGGGCGAGAAGCCCGGCAAGTCGAATGCCTTCGCGTATCGTCGGTTCGCGATGATGAGCGACTCGATCGCTGCCCGTGCGTCCCGGTCCCGGAGCTCACTTTCCACGACCTCCAGGATGTCGTTGAGGCCGTTGCATGCGAGCTGGACGAGCGCCCGCATCCCCGGGGCGGTCGGTCCACGCGCCCGCATTCGGCTCGCGTCGAGGGCTTTCCGGCCGTCCGTGGCCAGGGCGAGCATGTGATTCGCTTTCACGCCCTCTTTGATCATGTACCCGAAGAGCGATTCGAGCAATGTCTGCGGGAGCCGGGCAGGCTCTCGGAGCTCGAGGCTCGCGCGGAACGAGGCGAGCAGCTTCCGTTCGATGGGGCGCGTCGCCGACTTCTGGATCCGAGAGATCTTGGCAAGGAGGTTGTCGACCCGCCGTTGGGTCGGGATGAACAGACGCCCCGCGCATTCGTCCAACCCGAAAACGAACGCTTCGTCCGGCCGGAGTTCCTTCCAGACCTCGAACACCGCGCGCTCGGACTCGGTCCGCGGCGTCACCATTCGGCGGCCATGATTGCGGGCGGGCAATTAAGGATGTGCCCGATGCCGAAACGGTACCTCGCTTGCGACCCCGATCGCTCCGGTCAGTGCTCTTCGGCGCTCAGTGGAGTTGCGGCTGCGACTTCGGACGCACCCGCGGGAACGATCGGATCGCCCACTCGGATCTCCCCTCCGATGAGGATCTGGGCGCGAAGTCCGCCTCGGTGGATCAACCCGGCGAGCACACCCCGTCGCGTCAGGCCTTCGAGATGGGAGCACGGCTCGCACAGGCGGATGCCACGGAGCCGGACGCCGCCCGCGAGGAACTCCTGGCCGACGAGATGGTTCAGGGGCACTCCTCGCGTGACGACGTTCCGACGCGCGTCGCCGGGGGAGATCGCGAGTTCGTTATCACGCGCCATCGCCGCGATCGCCTCGAATTCGATCAACGTGATTTCCCGCGCGGGTCCGGGCCGGTCCGAGTACGTGCCGGATGCTTTGAAGTAGCGGTCCCCTTCGAGGCCTCTGCCCGGAATCGCCCGCACGCTCTTGATGGACCGCATCGGGTCCTCCGCCTTCGGAGCGATGTGGATCGAGACGACTTCGCCGTGCCACAGGGCATCAGCGCGGGCCATGCCGCCGCCAAGGGGCGTATGAGACTTAACGATTGCCCACCTGGGGAGCGAGGACTGCATCGGCCTCGATTTCGACGAGGACCTCCGGGTCGATGAGGCGGCTCACTTCGACCAAGGTTGCAGCGGGACGGATTTCGCGGAAGAACTCCGCGTGCGCCCGGCCCACCTTCTCCCAATCGTCGATGTTCGTCAGGAAGATGCGCGTCCGCACGACATCCTCGAGTCGTGCGCCTGTTTGAGTGAGTGCTGCCTCGATCCTGCGGAAGATGTGGACGGCCTGGCCGTACGCGTCTCCGGGGGAGACGACCTTCCCCTGTGGATCCGTCGCGGTGGTGCCGGCGACCGCCACGAAGGGCCCCACGCGGACGGCCCGCGAGTATCCCACGATTGACTCCCAGCGCGCTCCGGACGCGACGTTCTTCCGCTCCATGGAACCGCCGAATTGGTCGGCCGCCGAAAAGTCTTGCCCTCGTCACGACGCTTTCCGCGACTTCGCCTCGGGCGGCGAGACTTTCGGGAGGCGTGGCGGGGTCGTCCGCTCCGGGTGTTCCAGGAAGTTCGAGAGCTCCTCCGCAGCCGATTCCGCGACTGTCGTCGCGTCTTCCCACGTGCCGAGCTGCCGCCAGCTCCGTTCCTCAAAGACCTTCAGGGCCTGGGTGAGCTCGCCCCGGAGGGCGTCGTAGGCGGGCCCATCATAGACCGCCGCGACGATGACGAATTCGCCGCGGACCGCGACGATTCCGAGTCCCTCGTACCGCATCGCCGTGACCGCGTACCCCCGGGACAGCGGGACACTCGTCTCCACGAAGTTTCCGACGACGGCGAGGAGGCCTTCGAGCTGCTCGGCTCCGATCGGGAGGTTCCGGCTCGACGCCAGAGCGACGAGAGGCTCGCCGGTGCGGTAGAACATGTAGATCGCAGTAACGCGTTCCTGGATCGCCGACGCCCCGCGGAACGCCTTGTTCCAGTCGTCGACCGACAGAGGCAGGATCACGGCGAGGACGAGGCCCGCCGCGATGATGAGCGAGGCCGAGGCCCAGCTTTCGTCGAACGCGGATGAGAGGGTCGCGTACAGGTTCGCGGACAGTGAAACGGCGACCGCCACGACCAGGATCGCGACCGTCCAGCGCGACCGCCGACGGAACCCGGCCGAGAGGTCCGTTCGACCTCGAACCAGCGAAGCCGACAGGACGATTGACGCGCCGACGTAGACGAGTTGCTGAGATGCCCACAGTCCATAGCCCCATGATGGAATTCCCGCCCGCGAGGGGAGCTCGGTCCACACGAGTCCGAGGGAGCCGATGATCGGGAGGAGGAGCAGCGCGTCGTAGCGGGATCGGCCTCGGGCCATCCATTTCGTCGTCAGGAGGAGAGCCAAGGTTGCGAACGAGATCAGCGTGACCCGCAGACCGATGAACACGACATCCGGCGACGGAGAGACGCCCGCGAACGCCGGATAAGCGGCGTCGAGGAACGCCCATCCTCCCAGGAAGAAGGCCGTGGCCGCAAGGGCGCGCTCCAACCGCGAGGCGAGGCGTGTCCGAATCGCGGGGACGATCCCGACGGCCCACCAGGCGACCCCGGAACCGAGGGAGACGATGCGGATAGCGTCGAACGTGGGCGGCATGGGGAGTCGCGGACCCAGTGTGAAGCGTCCTCCCGAGGCCAAAATGATTTCGGTGATTTGTGCCGGAATCGCGGTGCCCCAAACTTTCAAAGTCCACCGACGCGTTCGAATCGCCGATGATTACGGTCCGGGATCCGGCGTCGATCCATCAGGTCGACATTCTGATCGACGGGGGCACCTGTCACGGTCGGTGGCATTTCTCCTTCGACCGGTACTTCGACCCGCGCTGGATGCGCTTCGGCACGTTGCGGGTCTTCAACGATGACACGTTGACGCCCGGGGCCGTGTGGCCGTTGCACCCGCACCGGGAAATCGAAGTCGTCACGTACTGCGCGGGCGGCGAGTTCCGCCACGCGGACGAGAACGGCGAAGGCGGCGTCCTGAAGGAGGGCTGGGTCCAGCACACGACGGTCGGCCAGGGCATGTGGCACTCCGAGATCAACAACCGCAAGGACGCTCCCATGCGGTTCGTCCAGATGTGGTTCCTCCCTTCGGCGCCAGGCCTCGAACCTTCCGTCGAGCAGAAAGCGGTGGAGAAAGTGGAACGGACGAACCGGTTCCTCCCGCTCGTGTCGAACGAAGACCGAGACGGCCTGACAATCCTCTCGGATGCCCGCGTGTTCTCCTCGTTCCTGGAGGCAGGCAAGAAAATCTCGCACCCTCTCGAGGAGCATCGGGGCGCCTACCTGTACGTCATCGGTGGCGGGCCCGTACACGTGAACGGTGCGACCGTGTCACCTCTGGGTGCCGCGACGCTCTTGGACGAACCGGAACTGAGTGTCCGATCCGACGCCGATGCGGAACTCCTCCTCGCGGACGTCCTTCTTGTCGAGGAACCTTCTTCATGAAGATCGAACACTGTGAGTTCCCGGACGAACTCCTCTACGACCCGGAGGGACTCGTCTGGGCTCGCCCCCGCGAATCCGGGGACGTGATCGTCGGGATTACCAGCATCCTCGCCGCGCTCGCCGGGCCCGTCATGAAGGTCGCCGCGAAACCGCTCCGAGTCCCGTACGCCCGAGGCGCCGCCGTCGGGCTCCTGGAGAGCGGGAAGTATTTCGGTCCGATTCGCGCGCCCATCAGTGGAGTTCTCCGAGAGGTCAACGCCGACGTCCTCGCAAAGCCTCGGACGTTAACCGATGCCTCCTACGGCGGTGGATGGTTTGCTCGCTTGCAACCGACGAATTTCGAGGAAGAACGTCGGGGCCTGCGGTCGGCCATGGACGCGCGTCCGTTCCTCACGAAACAAATCGCGGCCTTGAGGGTTCGCTGCTTCGCGGCCTTCCCCGATCACGAGATGTTCGAGATCGGCATCGAGTGCTCCGCCGTCCTCGCGAAGCTCAACGAGCTGCTCGCGCGGGTCGAGGTCGGGGCGGTCGTCCATCTCGTCACGGACGATCCGACGTCGCCGATCGAGATGGTCCGGTGGTCCGACCAGACCGGACAGCCGGTCATCGATCAGCGGAAGGAAGGGAACCTGTTCCACTTCCTAGTCCGAAAGGTGACGTGACCCCGACGAGGTCTGGATTGAGCTCGTGTCCCCGCCGAAACCTCGAAGGAGAGCGTCGCGGGGCGCGTCGGACTAAGTACGCTCTCACGGCTCCATGGGCCCCGGGAAGAGGACCGCACGTCCGATGATCTTCCCGTCCCGGAGATCGTTGAGCACCTCAGAGGCGTTCGCGAGTGGAGCTTTTCGCGTGACGACGGGGCGGAGCCGACCCGCCTCGGCGAGCGAGATCGCCCGCGCAAAGTCGGCCATCGTCGAGGAGTACGCGCCGAGGTACGCTTTGCCTCCGTCCACCAAGTCGTTTGCCGTGACTTCAATTGCCTCCGATCCGGGGGCGACGGCAACAAGCCGCCCCCCCGGACCGAGCAGAGACCGTCCCAGGTCGAATGTCCCCTTCGTCCCGACGAAATCGATGGCGACGTCGGCGCCGGCATCGCTTGCGAAATTTCGAAACGCGGCAGGCGCCTCGGTTGGACTCACTGCGAGGTCTGCGCCAGAGTCGAGAGCCGCCTTCCGTGCCTCCGCCCTGAGCTCGACTGCCATCACGCGGGCGTTGTATGCCTTCGAGACTTGAATCGCGGAAAGGCCGACACCGCCCGCTCCGATGATGACGACGACATCGTCCTCCTCCGCTTGTCCGAGGGAGACAACGGCACGGTATGCGGTAGCACCGCTGCACCCGAGGGGAGCCGCCAGGGCCAGATCGAAGTTCGGTGACAGCGGCAGGACCGTGGTCTGCTTCGCGACGACAAACTCCGCGTATCCACCGGGCGCGTCGAATCCGAGCGTGGCCCCCTCTTCGCAGAGGTTCGTCCTCTGGCGGCGGCATTGGCGGCACCGTCCGCACGGCTGCTCGAAATGCACTCCGACGGTGTCGCCAACCTTGGCGGTGTACACATCATCGCCGATCTTCGTGATTCGGCCCGCGATCTCGTGACCGGGGATCAGTGGCTCGCGTTCCCCGGCCTTGACCTCGTCGAGAAGGTGGAGGTCCGTTCGGCAGACGCCCGCCGCGAGGACCTGCACTAGGACGTCTTCGGGTCCTGGTCCGGGTTTCGCAACGTCGACAAGCTTCACGACTCCGCCCGCCTCGAACCGAATCGCGCGCACGGCTGCCGCTAGCCGCGTCGGCTTGAATGAAGTTTGCGACCACTCCCTCTGGACCAGCTGCCGGAGGTCTCGAGCCCAACGTCGGGCAGCGCGCCGTGGTTGTCAACCGCCGCCCGTCAAAGCGTACTAATACGAAACCCCGAATGCGGGGCGCCGAGGGGAGAAATGGACGCCACATCCGAGCGTGGGGGCGGCCTCCGACAGAAACCGTTCGCGATTCTCGTCATGTTCGCGGGGCTCGTGTATACGGGCGTCGCGCTCCTCGCGGTCATGGTCGAATTCGGCTTCTTCGATCCTTCCATCTTGGCCTTCGGCGCGCTGTTCCTCGTCGCCGGGTTCCTCGTCCTCTGGAGAAAGCGTTGGACTCCGGTCGTCGGGTTGGCCCTCAGCCTCCTGTTCCTCGCCTTCTACATCCCGATTATTGGCGAGATCGTTTCGAACCCGGCCAACTCGGGATTCTGGCTCGTCATCACGGTCGTGCCTCTCCTCGGCCTGGTGGCCGTCTTCGCGATCCTGTCGCTTTGGAAATGGAAACAGGGCCTCGCGCACACGCCGTACCTGGCCTCGCCGAAATCGTCCGGGGGATTGTTCACCGTGGCCATCATCGGCTTTGTCCTCGGTGGCCTCTTGATCGGGGGGCTCTCCGGGGGAACCATCAGTCGCCTCCTCAATGGCGGCGTGAAATCAGCGAACATTGTCATCGTCCCGAATGCCGCCCAGGTCACGCCGGCGTACTCGCCCCCCAGCTTCCCGGCGAGGGTGGGAGTCCCAGTGACTTGGTTCAATCAGGATCCGACCACCCACACCGTCACGAGCCTCAACGGAACCGAGTTGAATTCCGGAAACATCCTCTCGGGTGTCTACTTCACGCACACATTCGCGCAGGCCGGGACCTACGACTACTACTGCACGATTCATCCGACGATGAGGGGCACGGTCCTTGTCACGCCGTGGCCGTGATCTCGCGGCGCGGGGCCTGAGCTGGGCCTAACGCGATCCAATCTCTTTGCCGGTCGCCGATCGCGGACGTTCTTACGGTGAGAGCTTCGAGATGACCTTCGTCGCTTCGGAGGTCGTCCACGCCTTCAGCGTCTGCGTTTTGACGTTCCCGAGCTTCCCGATTTCGAGAAGGAGTTGCATCGCGACATCGTCGTTTGGCGCTTCCGTCAAGGCCACGATGTCGTACCGCCCCATCGTGTAGAAAATCTGCATCTTGGCACCGAGTTTGTTGGCCAAGGCAGTCACGGCGTCCGCCCGCTTGGGCGACTCCTTCACGTTCTTGATCCCTTGCTCCGTCCAATTCCCGAGGCTGATATAGTTCGGCATCTCCAATCCCCGCGGAAAACGAATCAGGTGGTGAGTATATAACCGCGTGGGAACGCGCGCTCAGCTGACATCGTTCCCCGGAGGCAAGAGCAGGCGCGTCGTAAGGCCAGCCACTGAATAAACGAAAATTCATTATCGCGTTTGAGAGCGTCGATGATCGTTTTTCCGCGCGGTTCCCGTGTCACTTTCACGGTTTCCAACAGGGTTAAGTGCCGATCGGGTCTGCAGGCGGCGGACGTGGGGGATTTCCATGAAGTCGATCGTTCCGCTGGTTCTCGTCGTGCTGGGCTTCGTCGTGATGGCCGCCGGAGTCCAGGTGTCCGCCGCCTCGTTGAACACATCCTCGTCGCCGACGTACGACATCACGACGCTGGCGGGGAAGGTCGCCTCGATCCGGGGGACGCAAGGATTCTACCTCCGGGCGTCCGCTCTCATCGAGCAAGAAGCCGACAATTTGGACGTCGGCGCTTCTCCTCCCTATTCATCGACGCCGATTACACCGATCCACGTCCTGTCGAGTCCGCTCGACGGCAAGTCGGTCGGGTCGCCCGCGGTGGTCGTGAACCAGGATCCGAATGCCGCATCCCAGAACGAACCAGCGATCGCAGTCGATCCGGGCAACCCGAATCGGATTGCTGTGGCGATGAACGATTACGTCACCCGGACATGGTCATGCACGATCGCCGGGACGCCGTGCAGCGCCCTAGGGGACGGATACTCCGGCACGTACTTCTCGAACGACGGAGGGCTCACCTGGTGTTGCACTCCCACGGACCCTGCGCATCTGGGCACCATGATCCCCGGGGTCGAGCGATTGACCGGTGGGATCTACGACGCGGGCGGTGATCCGGCCCTCGCGTTCGACAGCGCTGGTCATGTCTTCTATGCGGGACTCGGCTTCGACCGGACAGCCCCGCCGAACACGGTGGCGGTGAACAAGGGCACCTTTGACTCCGAAGGAACCCTCTCCTGGGGCGCGCCCACGTTCATCAACCCGACCACCTCGCCCTCCACCTTGAACGACAAAGAATGGATTGCCGTGGACTCGCACGCGGGGAGTCCGTTCCAAGATCGCGTGTACGTGAGCTGGACGCGGTTCCTCTTCAACCCGCACAACGGGGGGTACGTGCAGTCGCCGATCGCGTTCGTGTACTCGAAGGACGGCGGCGCCACGTTCAGCGATCCACAGCTGATCGTCAGCAACGTGCTGTACGACCAGGGCTCGCGGGTCATCGTGGGACCGGACGGAACCGTCTACGTCTTCTGGGAAGGCTCCACCCGGTTCGCAGCGTTCAACAGCATCTACATGGTGGCCTCCACGGACGGCGGGGTTTCGTTCAGCTCGCCGGTCGCGGTCGCCCCAGCGGTGGACATCATTCCGCCGTTCAACACGGTCTTCCGAGTGAACAGTTTCCCGGCCGCGGACATCGCACCGGATGGGACCCTGTACGTGTCGTGGTCGTCCGAGGTGCTGAACACCGCGACGACGTACGGCGCGGACCCCACGTGCGCGTACTTCTATTCCGGCAGGCCTTCCGTCTACGCAAACTGCCATTCGTCGGCCGTATGGAGCTCGTCCACGGATGGCGGGGCCACGTGGAGCACGCCGATGCCGATCCTCGCGGCGTTGGATGCCTCGAATCGCGTCGCGATCGGCTATCCGGTCACCCAGCCGAATGGTGACACCCTCAACGCTCCGCCGGCACGCCGGGTCGACAGCTTCTGGCCTGCGATTGCCGTGTCGCCCTCGGGCAAGGTGTTCACGTCCGCATACGCGGGCGACGTCGTGTCGCCGTGGCAGACGTGCGCGACGCCCGCCACCCCGACGGCAGTCGGACGAATCAACTGCCTTGTCCTCGGTCCGTACATCCACAACACTCGGTTGGACTACGTCGTGGCGAACGCGATCACCGGAACGACACAGACGTTGACACCACATCCGGTCAACACGCGGTATCACTTCGGCGGCGGATTCATCGGCGATTACACAGACCTCGCGGTCGGATCCGATGATGTATTCCATGCAGTCTGGACGGACACGAACCAACAGCAGTCGGTCACGTGGTGGTTCGGGTTCGAGTTCGTGCCCACGACGGTCAACCAGCAAGACATCGTGACCGCCTCGGGGATCTTGTAGGCCCTTCTCCCCCGACGAAGTGCGATCGGGCCGTCAGCGAGAGCTGTGGCCGGCCCGAGGCTGCTTCCCGATTGGCGTCCTGCCCGAGGGCTTACGTGCCCGCCAGATTGTCGTGCCCGGGATCATCTGGATTTTGGACAACGGGAACACGTCGGAGTAGGTGTTTTCGCGGGGCAACGGCTCGGGTTCGATGATGTCTGTCACGATGAAGCCTGCATCCGTGAGGGCGCGGTGCCAGTCCCCGTACGTCCGATGGAAGTCGACCGCGGTCCCGTGTGTCTCTTTGAAGACGATCGGGGTCCGATCGAAATAGCTCCTTTTGACGAGGAGCCCGCGTTCTTCGGTGATCGGGTAGAGAGGCGACATCCAAGAGAACACGAACAGGCCGCCCGGACGGAGGACCCGCCCGACTTCGCGAAATGTTCTCTGGATGTCCTCGACGAAGCCGAGCGCGTAGGCGGAGAACGCGATGTCGAAGCCCGCGTCGTCCAACATGGAGAGATCTTGGGCGTCGGCCTGGAGGAAGCGGACGGCGGCCTTCTTCGATCGCGCGAAGGCGCGGGCGTGTTCGAGCTGCGCGCTGGAGAAGTCAATGGCCGTAACGTGGGCGCCCATCTTCGCGAGATGGACCGCGGACTGACCACCGCCGCATGCGATTTCCAGGACCAACTTGCCCGCGACAGATTCTCCGAGAATCTTCAGTTCACGCTCCGGCGGCATCGACGGCCCCCAGAGCACGTCGCCCTCGAGCTCGGCATGGTGGAGGGCCTGGTACTCCTTGCTCGTCGCGTTCCAGCTGTCCCGGTTAGCCTTCGGGTAGGGTGAGTCCTCGGCCACGGGCCACTATGGAAGGCATCGTCTTTAGCGTTGCAGCCGATTCCGATGGGCTCATCGCGATCGTCAAGAACGGCATTGAAATGCGAACTCGAAGGGAATGATAGAAAGAGAGGACCGGCGTCTCGAATTGATAGGCGCCGGCTTTGTCCCGCGTTCCCGGCCTACTGGAACCGGACCCACTCCGCGGCGTACCGCGCGAGCAGAAGCAGGATCGCGATGATGTGGACCATGGCGTGTCACCTCCGTCGCTTGGGTACTTCGAGCGCGCCCCTCCTCGGTCGCGGGTCCCCTCAAGGGGCCATCGGAGCGGGCGCAGGCTTGAGCCGGTCGAAGTCCCGCAAGACGGTCTTGACGAAGCGGACGAAGGCCGCTCGGACGCCGCCGTTGGGTCGGACCGTACTCGCCAGGAGTGCCTCGACGGTCATCCCGCCGGGGTACTCGTCTTGCAAATAGCGCTCCAAGTCCGGGTCGTTGACGCGCGACCCTCGGGTGTTTCCATACCGGGCCACCACCAAATTCGCTGTCATCATGTTCTATTCCGTTCCCGTGTCCGTCTGTGCGACGTTCACGGATGGTCCAGGCCGGTTCGGGGTCTTGAGCGACACATAGGAGCTCCTGTGAACCTCCTATCCGAGACGTGGAAAATGCCTACTGCAGGGCGGTTCGCGAAGAGCAAGCGGAAACCGCTCGACGTGGCCTGGTAGGAAGGAGAACGGTGCCTCTGTCCGAAGCGCTCGATGCGTCTAACCCGGAAACGGGCTGGGATTCCTAGGCGAGCCGCGCGCTCATCGTGATCTCCGCCTTCAGGAGGCGAGAGATTGGGCACCCGGTCTCGGCCGCCTTCGCGGCGGCCTGGAACTTCGCGGGATCGGCGCCGGTGACCTTCGCCGTGACATCGAGGTGGATTGACTTGACCGTCCAGCCTGCGTCCGCCTTGTCGAAGTTCAGGGTCGCCTTCGTCTCAATGCGTTCCGGTCGGTAGCCAATCTTCTCGAGTTCGCCCGAGAAGGCCATCGAGAAACACCCCGCATGTGCGGCGGCCACGAGTTCTTCCGGGTTGGTGCCGGGCGTGTCGCCGAATCGCATCGCGAAGCTGTACGGAACGCCTTTCAGCGCGCCGCTCGCCGTCGATACCGCGCCTCTTCCGTCTTTCAGGCCTCCGTTCCATTGAGCGCTCGCCTTCCGTTCCATAGGATCACCGCATGCCGAATTCGAGGGAGACGCTTAACCCTATCCTCACATCCGGCCGGCCGCCCGGAGAACATGAAGCGCGTCAACGGTCACCCACTCGTTCAGTTCCTTGGGTCTTGCACCGCCCCAATCCACATACTCGGCTCGGGTCTTCACGCCCGCTGCTTGAAGACACGCACGATCCTGTCCGTCTGGTCACCGCACTTCCATCAGGTAGAGTCGATGACCGTCCGGATCAGAGAAATCGGCACGACGGAGAAATCCTTCATCCTGGATCTTGAACGTCATCCCTCGTTTCTTGAGCTTCGCCACGGTTCCGTCGAGGTCCTTCACCTGGAAACCGATCGACATCGTCTTCGGCGGTGAGGAGGACTTGGGCTTGCGGTTCGGATGCAATGTGATGACCGTCCCCGGAGCTTCCAATTCGACCCATTCGTTCCCGTATCGGACCGTCTGACGCAACCCAAGGTCATCCCGGTAGAACTTCACGGATCGTTCAACGTCCTTCACCATCAGGGTCACTTTCGCGGCGGTAAACAAACGGCTCCCCCACGAGAAAGCATTCCCGCGAATGTGAACCTTTCCAGCCCGGTGTGGCGGCTTTCCTGCGGTCTCCGGAAACCTGAATCCGGCGTCTGCGGGACGGAAGGCCGAAGGTCTCGCCGCCGCATGCCGCTCCCCGATTGTAGGCTTGAGGTTCTTACAAGGTCCCGGAGAGGAGGCCTAGGGCTTCTCGATCGGCGTGCGCACGAGGTTCCCCCATTCCGTCCAGGAACCGTAGCAGTCTCGGTCTCCCCGTGGTAACGGTTAAGACCCGTTGATTGGATACACTAGCCGGAGGGATCGCGTGCACTTGGCGAAGCGTTTCGTTGTGTCAACGGTTCTGTTAGTGGTATTGTTTTCTTTGTTGCCTATGGGAGCCTTGGGGAGCCTTGGAGGTTCGAAAATCCAAGGACACGTCTACAACAATTCGGGCGCTCCGATCTACAACGTACAGGTAGCAATGTGCGGAACCGACTACACGTGCGCTTCGCCGACCGTGACTCGGACTGACATCAACGGTTTTTATAGCATTGACTGGGGATCAGAAGGAACGTTCTTGGTCTGGGCAAATCGCGACCAGGCAAGTCCATTTTGGGAAGAGAAACAAAATGCAACAATCCCGGGTCCCGGGGACACGGCGATAGCCAATTTCAAACTACCGGGCGACTTGTTCACTCCAGTCGCGAACTTGCTGCTGGAGTTTGCCACAGTCAACGTTAACGAGTTCCAGGCCACACTCTCGTGGAGTGTCAGCTCCCAAGTAAGCGTAAAGGTGGATTCCTACCGCATTCCTCTCGGGCACACGCAGACTGTGCAGGTTGGGGTGACCATGTCCGGGTCTGGTCGCACGACAGACGATCCGACAATTAATGCCCAGGTTCTTCAGCGCGGAGTCGTAGTCCACGGGGCTTTCTGGAAGAGCGATCCTTCGCACCCAATCAACGTCTACGTGTCTCAAACGCGGAGCTACTACAATATCATAAACACATTGGCCGATTACTTGGCCAGTCCGCCTCCAAGCGCCACCCTGGTTTACTGTCCCAAGCACAATACCTGCGCAATCTCGAAGAACGACGCTTCATCCTTCGCCCTTCGCTACGAGTTAGGCGTTGACGGGGGCGTTTCGATCGAGGGCGTCGGGTTCTCCACGAAGCTGACCAGCACCCTCATTGAGGGCCAGATAGGGGTCGAGCGCACTATGACAATAAGCCTGTACAACGCATCGTCAAAGACCCACGCGTTCGAGTGGTATTTGGAGGGGGGAAACATCCTCCACGTCTGGCAGGTTTCATAAGCCTGATCGGAAAGTGAGCGACAGAGCGGGTTGGCGCTCAGAGTGCGATTAGCCCGAGTCCCGCCATTTCCGGCTCTATGAGACACACCCTTGCGAGTTTGCCGACGGGACTGGCGTTTGCTTATGGCTTCTCGATCGGCGTGCGCACGAGGTTCCCCCATTCCGTCCAAGAGCCGTCGTAGTTCCGGACGTCCGGGTAGCCGAGGAGGTACTTCAGGACGAACCACGTGTGCGACGACCGTTCGCCGATCCGGCAGTACGCGATGACCTCCTTGTCCGGCGTCACCCCTTTCGGCTCGTATAGGGCCTTCAGCTCCTCCGGGGCCTTGAACGTCCCATCCTCGTTGACGGCCTGCGCCCAGGGGATGTTCTTCGCCCCGGGGATGTGTCCGCCGCGTTGCGCGTGCTCCGTCGGATATTCCGGCGGCGCGAGGATCTCGCCGCTGAACTCCTTCGGCCCGCGCACGTCGACGAGGACCTTCCCCGCCTGCTTGTACGCCTCCCTCACGTACGCGAGGTAGACGCGGAGCGTCTCGTCCGGTTCCTTCGCCGTGAATGTCGTCGCCGGGAACGACGGCACGTCCTTCGTCACGGGCAGGTCCTGCTCGATCCACTTCTTCCGACCGCCGTTCAGCAGGACGACGTTGTCGACGCCGTAATACTTGAACACCCAGAACGCGAAGGCCGCGAACCAGTTGTTGAAGTCGCCGTAGAGGACGATTTGATGGTCGTTCGAGATGCCAAGGCGCTCGAAGAGTGCCTGGAGTCCTTCCTTCGAGACAATGTCTCGCCTGACCGGATCATTGATGTCCTTCTTCCAGTCGACCAACACCGACCCCGGGATATGTCCCAGGTTGTAGTTCGGCGTCGGGTCATAGTCGACCTCGACGATCCGGACGGTCTC
>DATMDM010000170.1:0-1790 GCA_035557795.1 Thermoplasmata archaeon
GCATTGTGCCGAAGACGTCCACCTCCAACGGCCCGAGGGCCTCGCGCGCGCTGGCCACAAGTTTCGTCGGATCGATGAGGTGCTTCAGGCCTCGCGGATGCACGTACACCTTGGCCCGCGGCATTTCCGGGAGCAGAAATCCGGCTCCGCCGGCGTGGTCTAGGTGGATGTGAGACACGACGAGTGCGTCGATGTCCGCAGCCTTCAGGCCAAACGAGCGCACCGCTTCCAGGATTCGATCCGCATCCCACGAGGTCCCCGTCTCCACGATCGCCTTGCGGTCGTCGTCGATCAGGTAGATCGCGCCGAACGCCTCCTGCTGGAACATCTGCACGTCCGCCAGGTGGGTTTCCGCGTCGAACGGCAAGCGCTCGAAGGGCATCGATGCGATGATTACCATCCGTGCCATGTACTTTCCCGTTGCGAGCGGGCGCGTCTCAACGGTCGTCATCGGGTGATTGCTCGCGCGCCACAATCGAGCTGGGTCGAGCGGGAATCCTTTTCTACGTCACGCGGACTTCGGGGCCGCGCGGCGGTAGCCAAGCTCGGAAACGGCGCGAGATTTAGGGTCTCGTCCCGCAGGGGTTCCCAGGTTCAAATCCTGGCCGCCGCAGTGTCCAACGACGCCTCAACGCGCGTCTTCGCGGGACTCCCGCCGAAAGGTCATACCATCGCACGCACATGGATTGATTCATGGCCGGCACGACCTTCCCGCAAGGCACCTCCGTGTCCATCGCGTCTCAGGCCCAATGGGATCCCGCGCCCGAGATTCGCAAGACGTCCTTGGACCAGGAAAGCCTCCCGCACCGGCACGAGCCGTCGCCGGATGCGCTCAATCTGATTTGGTTTTTCGTGGCGCTGTTTGGCGGGCTCTTTGTTCTCGCCGTCTTGCTTCGCCTCTTTCGCTGAATGCTTCGATGCCGCACCTTTGCCTCTTACTTCTGAACGTCGAGCAATGCGACCTTCTCCAGCACGAGATCGGCCCGTTGTGACGTCGATACCGTCTCCGCCTCTCCCTGCGAGATCCCGAATGCGCCTAGGTCCTTGCCCGTCGGGTTGAGGACTTCGTCGTCCCGGCTCCATCCAAATTCCCTTACGAGCTCGTCGACGTTCGCGTCACCCAAGAGCACGATCCCGATGATCGTCGTATCCTGCCGGAGACCCGCCGCCCGGATCGCGTCCTGTACCTGACGCTGACCCGATGCATATCGGAGCGTTTCCATCGCAACGGACCGCGAGGACATCGTGTTCGAGTCCCGGGCTCGAATCGCGTGGCGGGCCGCGGATTCGAGATGGTCGCGGCCGAACACCGATCGAGCATCGAGCAGGCAGACCTCCGCTCCATGCGAAGCAGCCCACCCGGCCGCGGTCCGGACGGTGTCTTCCGGAGCCACGGCGGAAGCCTTCGCCCCCGCGATCACGAACGTCACGGAAAATCTCCAAGGGCCGCCTGGCCCTCAATCTCCCGCACGTCGACAGGCGCGCCGACCTGTTCCTTGATCTTCATCGCAAGGGTCGACCCGATCGTCGGGATGCGCGCGAGGTCACTGGGGTTCGCCTTCTGCAGGTCCTTCAGCGTCTTGTAGCCCCGCTGGAACAGTGCTCGTCCGCGGACCCGGCCGACGCCACGGAGGGAGATCAACTCGAGTAGCTCCTCCTTGATGCCGTACTGCACCTGGATCGTGAGCCGCGTGAGCGCGCGGACCTTCTTCTTGTTGAAGATCCGGCCGAGTTCGCCCATCGAGTACAGGAGCCACTCCGCCTGATCCGTCATCCGGCGGATGTCCCCG
>DATMDM010000171.1:0-8595 GCA_035557795.1 Thermoplasmata archaeon
GGGATATCTGTCCGTGAGCGGCGAGGAACGGCGCAAGACTTATCGGATCACCCGCGAGGGCAAGGCATACCTCCGGAGCCGCCGGAAAGAAATCGAACAGCGCTTCCGCGCCTTCGAGTCCGCGGTCGGGCCCGAGCGGGCCGCGCTCTTCCGGGAGTTCCGGGCGACGGGCAAGCTCCTCCGCGCGAACATGAGCGACGTCACGCCAAAACAGGCGAACGAACTCCGCGAGATTGTGATCGAGATGCGAGAGAAAGTGATGCGGATCCTTTCGAAGTGATCGAGGTGTTGCGTGACGAGTGATGCCATCGTCACGGAAAATCTCACGAAAGTGTACGGAAAGCTGACGGCCGTCGACCACGTCAACGTAAAGGTCGCCGCGGGGACCGTCTTCGGGCTCCTCGGTCCGAACGGCGCTGGCAAGACGACGATGATCAAGTTGCTCACGGGCCTGACCGACATGACGGAAGGCGACGCGTGGGTTGCCGGATTCGACGTCCGTCGGGATCCGATGCATGTGAAGCAGCGGATCGGTTGGGTCGCTTCCGAGGTCATCCTCGATGACGACTTCACGGCCTGGGAGAACCTCTGGCTGCAGGCGAAGCTGCAGAGCCTTCCGGAGTGGAAAGAGCGGGCGGGGGACCTCCTGACGTACTTTGGACTCAACGACCGGCGCAAGGATCGGGTAAAGACGTTCTCCACGGGCATGCGCAAGAAGCTCGAGATCGCCCTGGCGTTGCTGCATCAACCCGAAGTCGTGTTCATGGACGAGCCGACGATCGGTCTCGATGCGAACACGCGGCGGATGCTTTGGGACCTCATCACAGGCGTGAACAAGGAATTCGGGATCACGGTCTTGCTGACGAGCCACTACATCGAGGAGGCGGACGCACTCTGCCAGCAGATCTCGATCATCGACCACGGCAAGATCGTCGCGTCCGGCTCTCCGTCGGCCCTCAAGGCCCGAGTCCAATCGGACTTCGTCGAGTTGGAGACGAGCGAGGCGGTCGATGAAGCCAAGCTCCGTTCGATCCCCGGGGTGACCGAGGTGCGGAGCCAGGGGAAGACTTGGATCCTGCAGGTATCGGCGGCGGAAGAGGTCCTGCCACACATTTTCTCGACCCTGAAGACGGATGAGATCCGCCGGATCAACGTGGAGAAGCCGAGCCTCGAGACCGTGTTCCTCGATATCACCGGGAAACGGATCGATCAGGCCGGTTCAGACGTTCCCGATTACCGCAAATTCTACGCAACGATGCGGAGGGCGCGGAAATGAGTACCGAGACGAAACACATCCGCATCGCGTCGCGGCATCTCGATTCCGCCTCGCGAAGCGTGAGTCAACGGAGCCAGTTCGTCGGATTGTACGCCCGCGAAGTCCTCCGGACGTTCCGCAATCCCTGGGTCCTCGTCATCACGTTCGTCCAGCCGTTCATGTGGCTTGCGTTCTTCGGCAGCAGTTTCAGCGGGGCCTCGCCCGCGCTCGTGCAGCAGATCTTCCACACGAGCAGTTACATCGCGTTCCTGCTCCCCGGGGTCCTGGCGACATCGATGCTGACCGTCGGGATGTTCGGATCGATGAGCACGATCCAGGACAAGCGGTTCGGATTCATGAAGCGCATCTTGCTGACTCCGACGACGAAGGCCACTGTCTATCTGTCAAAGGTCCTCGGATCGACGACCCGCGGGCTCGTGCAGATCCCCGTGATGATCACGGCGGCCGCCATCTTCGGCGTGAGCTTCGCGGGCAACCCGCTCATGTGGGCGGGCTGGATCCTGGGGATCTTCCTCCTGGGCCTCGGCATGTCGTGCTTCTTCCTCGCGGTGACCGCGTCAAGCACGGATTGGCAGACGCCCGGCGTGATCTCGAACTTCATCACGATGCCGCTGATGTTCGCGAGCGGTGCGCTCCTTCCTTTGGCCAACTTCCCCTCGTGGATGCAAGCGATCGCGAGCGTCAATCCCGTGTCGTTTTCCGCACTGCTGGGACGGGGGATCGTGGTCTTCAACACGGCGGACTGGTCGTACCTCGGATACCTGGCAATCTTCGCGACCGGGATGCTCGTCGCCGGGACCGCCGTCGCGAGCCGCTATCTGAAGGCCGAGTGAGCCGCGGGTCTCCCGCGTCGGATCCGCCGGCTTGGGCTAGGTCGGCGAGATGTTTTGGTTGTGCCGGAACACGTTCTCCAAATCGTATTTCGTCTTGACCTCACACAGCCGGTCGTAATTCTGGCCGAAATTCGCTCGAACCCGATTCATGTCGTCCCCTGCCGCGAAGTTGATATAGCCGCCCTCCTGCGCGTGGGGCGCGAGGCCCTTGTAATAATCTTTGACCCATCGGGTGTTGGCCTCGTTCTGTGCGGGATCCGGCCACATGCCGGCGATGACCATCGCGTACTTCGCGTCCCGGTGGCCGAACGCCGTGGCGTCCGGTGCGACATCGTGGACCGCGCCATTGATCGGGTAGATGTGCATCGTTGAGTTGACGACCGGGACTTTGGGCCCGTTCGCGAGGTGCGCCTCAATGGCGCCGTCCGAGAGATCCTTGGCGAAGACGGCCTTCCAGTAGTGTTGCAGCCCGGGAGGAACGAGTCCGTCGAACGCACCGTTCAGCGCCGGGTACGGCATCGGCCCGACATGCGCGGCGACGACGTCTGCCGCTCCTCGGAGGGGGGCCAAGGCTTCCTCCGCATCGGATGGCGTGCCGGTCCAGCACGTCACGAGGACGCACAACGTATCCCCGTGTCGGTCTTCCGGGATGAAGGGAAGCGGCGGTGCGATCTGCCACGCAAAGAAGGCGCCGAGTTCTCGGGGCGCGCGGGAGATGTACTCGTCGAAGGTGCGCATCACCTTCTCCGCATCTTCTTTCTCGAAGAACATCGGACCTCCGACGATATTCTTGAGAGGTTGGAGCTTGTACTGGAAGTTTGTCACCACGCCGAAGTTGCCGCCCCCGCCGCGCAGCGCCCAGAAGAGATCCGGGTTTGCATTCGCGTTCGCCGTGACGAACGAGCCGTCCGCAAGGACGACGTCGGCGGAGATGAGGTTGTCCAGCGACAAGCCCGCACCACGAGTAAGGTATCCGATGCCGCCGCCCAAGGTGAGTCCGGCGATGCCCGTCGTGGAGATGATTCCACCCGTCGTCGCCAGCCCGAAGGCGTGCGTCGCATGATTGAAATCGCCCCACGTCGAGCCGCCTTCGGCGCGAACCGTCTTCGTCGCGGGGTCCACACGGATCCCCCGCATGCGGCCGAGGTCGATCACGAGCGCCTCGTCCGCGGTCCCGAAACCCGGCACGCTATGGCCGCCCCCGCGAATCGCGACCGCCAAGCCCTCAGCCCGGGCTGCCTTGACCGCGGCGATGACGTCCGCGACCCCGGTGCACCGAACGACCACCGCGGGCCGCTTGTCGATCATTGCGTTGTAGACTTTGCGCGCGTCGTCGTACCGGCCGTCGTTCGGCAGGATGACGTCGCCGCGTACCGACCCCTTTAGCTCCGTCGCCACCTTCTCAGTTATCACAGGAACCCTCCCCCTCGTGGGGACGGGTCGGTATCGGCCCGACTCCCTTAACGCTTCGCACCGAATTGTGTGGCGTCTTTGCTGCCACCTAACTCGTCGGTCGCCCCGCCGATTCGTGTGCCCGTCGACCAAAGGTTATCCGCGACGAAGCGCTCCCGCGGAGCGAGACGATGACCTCCGATTCGTTCGAGGCGTTCAAGGCCAGCCAGCGGGAAGTCTGGAAGTCGTTCGCGCCTTTGGCTCAAGCGACGACTCCGAGTGCAGCGAGGCTCGTGCACTTTGCGAACGTGCGTCCCGGGCAGACGGTGCTCGATGTCGGGTGCGGCACTGGCGTGGTGGCCATCACCGCGCGACGCTCAGGGGCCGTCGTCACGGGCATCGACCTTACGCCGGAGCTGCTCGCGGTCGCGAAGGAGAACGCGGCCATCTGTGAGGTGGACGGCATCGGCTGGAAGGAGGGCGACGTGGAGAACCTGCCCTTCCGAGACGACGAGTTCGACGTCGTGCTGAGCCAATTCGCACACATCTTCGCGCCGCGCCCGGAGCGCGCCATCCAGGAAATGCTCCGCGTCCTGAAACGAGGCGGCGTCATCGCCTTCCATACATGGCCTCCGGAGTTATTGTTCGGCCGAGTCTTTGCGGTCGTCTCCCGATACATGCCTCCAGTCCCCGATCCGAAACCCGCGCCTCCCAGCCAATGGGGCGACCCGACGGTCGTATTGCAACGGCTCGGGACAGCGGTGCGCGACGTGACGTTCGACCGGGGTCTCCAAGTCACACCCGCACTGAGCCCGCAGCATTACCGCCATCAGCTGGAGCAGAGCGGCGGGCCCATGGTTCGCCTGCTACAGACCCTGAAAGACGACCCTGCCCGCCTGGCCCAGTTCCGCCACGAGTACGACGAGATCGTCTCGCAGTATTTCGACCGCAACGTCGTGAGTCAGGGCTTCCTTGCGACCCGAGCGATCAAAGCGTAACCGCCATGCGGTGCGTTCAGCGCCTGCGGACCGCGCGCCGTTTCTTCAGCCCCGGACGCGGCGGGCCTCCCGGGCCGAACACATCGGCCGCGAGTTGCATCACTCCGAACAAGACGAGGCCCTCGAGAATCGGGATCGCCGACAGGCCTGAATCTCGGGGCGGCGAAACCTACCGGTCGGCTCGAGCCCTCAGGCAACTTCAGTGCGATGGTGTCTCACCGCGTGCGGATCGAGTCGAAACAGGAGGTCGATGCGGAACTCGTCGGCTGGTTGCGAACCGCATACGATTCCGCGTGACCTGAGAACGGGTCGCGTTTTCCTATTCCTCGATTCTCTCCCTGATCAGGCGATGAACAAACTCGGTTCCGAAAATCATTTCTCGATTCAAGGAAACCTGGACGGACGTCACGCCAGGGAGCCGCTCGATGGCGTGGTTCTTCGATGTCATTTCGCCCAGGCTGCCGGCCCGGCAGAACAGGTACTTCTTCGGGGTGTCCTGGGTCTCGTGAATCAACTCCGCGTCGCCGATCACGCGTTTCAGGTCCGCGAAAGATGCGTCACCCGCGACCACAAGATGGTAGACGATTTCGCCGGAGTCTTTGAGGAACCCAAGCCGCGGGACCACGTAGATCGCTTCGCCTCGGATCAGCCCACTGAGGTGCTTGCGAACCGTCTTCGGACTGAGCCCGGTCGACGCGGAGAGCTTGTCGATCGCCGCTCGTGGGTCGTCAATCAAGACGTCCAGCACTCTCCAGTCAAGGCTCGACAATTTGCCGCCCCACTCAGGGCGGGCGACGCCTTGCCAGGTCGGATCGCGCCCGACGAATCGCTGAAGTGTCGCGACCGCGCTCTTGACGTCGTGAGGCCAGACTTCGATGGTCACGCCGCCGTCGACCTTCCATGCGACCCACGCGACGTCCGGGGCGCCGAGCGCCTTGACGGCCTCCTCTCGACTCCACTCCCCATCGAACGAGACGAGCAGATCTTGTCTCCCGAAAATGGCCGGAACGATCGACACCCAGTAGCCCTGCACGATCCCCCGTTCCTCGAGCCGACGGATTCGGTCGCGGACCGCGGGCGCCGACAGGGAGACCTTGCGACCGAGAGCTTGGAAGCTCTGCCGGGCATCCTCGTCGAGCGCGACCAGGAGGCGGAAGTCTTTCGCGTCCACGGATTGCCGATGACGCCGGAGTTCTAATACTCCCCGAATCGAAAGCGGCGCCTAACGCGACCCCAAATCCGTGCGCGCCTGTGTTCGGTCCCATGAGTGCGCTCAATGCAGTGCCATCGGATCTGCAGAAATCGAATCTTAACATCGTCGTAATCGGGTCGACAGGTCGCACCGGCCGCCTCGTCCTCGACGAGGGTTTGCGTCGCGGGCATTCGATGACGGCGTTCACCCGCCGGCCAGAAGGACTCGCAGGGGTCCGCGGACTCAAATCGGTCGTCCAAGGGGACGGCCGAAAGCTCGACGATATCCGGCATGCGGTCGCCGGACAGGACGCCGTCATCTCGATCGTCGGGGCGGAAGGCCGCGGTCCAACGACCGTCATGAGCGATGTCACCCGCGCCGAACTCGAAGCGATGGGCGAGGCCGGCATCCGACGGCTTGTCACAGTGAGCGTCTCCGCAATTGAAGGCCGACGGCCGTGGATTGTAATCAACCTCGTCCGCTGGATCCTGCGGAAACCCTACGCGGACTTCGCCCAGATGGAGCGCTTGGTCACGTCCAGCGGAGTCGATTGGACCATCGTCCGACCCCCGTATCTCACGAACGGACCCAAGACGGGCCGGGTTCGAGCGCAAGCCGGGAGGAAGGACCTCTCTCACGGTCCGTATCACATCTCGCGCGCGGACCTGGCGGCCACTTTGCTCGACCTGGCCGAAGATTCGCAGCACGTCGGGGAAGTGCTCCTGGTGAGCGAAGAGAAAGTGCGTGGGCGGACGAGTTAGTGCGTGAAGGTCACGGTGGAAACATGAATATACCGCCCTTCAGATGTCGATGGGATCCCGAGTAGGAACACGCCGGCTCTTTTCCCGACGCAACGGGATCAGCGGAGGGGAGGATTTGCGGATCATGCATCGCGCCGAAGGGGGCGCGTTAGAAGTTCCCGAATCCTGCATCGTGCGGGAGGAGGTGACATCATGACGAAGCAGAAAACGCTGGAAGACATCAAGGGGACGTTCGGATTTGTTCCGGGCTTCTTCGAGGATTTCAAGTGGGACGAGCTCGCCCTCAGCGGCGGCTGGGAGTTGTTCAAGAAGTTCGAGCTGAGCGAGACGAACATCCCGCTGAAGTGGAAGCACCTGATCGCGTTGGCGGCAGCCGGGGCGGTCAAGTGCCCCTACTGCACGAAATTCCACACCGAAGCGGCGCAGCTGTTCGGCGCCACCGAGACGGAACTCCAGGAGACAGCGTACACGACGTCGCTCGTGGGATACTTCAGCAACTACCTTCACGGTCGACGGTATCCGCTCGAGAAGTTCGACGAGGAACTCAATCACATCGTCAAGAACTTCAAGGCGGCGGCGGCCGCATCGGGAAAGCAGTGAGTCTGGCGAGCCAGCTCGTCTCCACCGTTGGCGGGAATGAATCGCGAGTCACGGCATCTCAGTGGATTCCATCCACGAGGACTTCCAGCTCTCAGCATGACTCGCATCGAGGGCGATGCGTCGGATCGGTCGCCTGTCGACGGGGTCTCCTCGACTCCTGTTGGTCCGTTCCGGCATGATGCCGATCGCATTTCGTCAGCGAGACCGAGGGCCGTGTCGCCAACGTTGTCGGTCGCTCCCGCGCCGGGATTCTTGCGGGTGACGCCCGCTGGGACGTCCGTGGACCTTCGGCGGCGGGGGCGCCCGGTAGTCGAAGTCCGGTAGGGTCACCCGGGGAATCGGTTTGCCTAACGCGCGTTCGATCGCGCGGACGTCTCCTTCATCTTCGGGCGTGACGAACGTGATGGCCTCGCCGGCCGCCTCCATGCGGGCAGTCCTCCCGACCCGGTGCACGTAGTCGGTCGGGACGGTCGGTACATCGTAGTTGATCACGTGGGAGATGCCTTCGACATCGATCCCGCGGGCAGCGACGTCCGTCGCGACGAGAACCTGGTGCCGTCCGCTTCGGAATCCCGCGAGGGCCGTCTCCCGCTGACTCTGGCTTCGGTCACCGTGAATCCGGGCAACATCGAAACCCGCCTGGCCGACCTGTCGGGCCACGCGGTCCGCCCGCCGCTTCGTGCGGACGAAGACCAGGACGGACAGCATGTCCTCTCTCCCCAGGAGACGGACGAGCAGGGACGTCTTGAGGTGCTGCGGGACAGGATAGACCTCGTGGCGGATTGTCGACGGAGGACGATGGGGCGGTGACACGGAGATGCGGACAGGATTGCGCATGATCGTCCGCGAGAGCGTCTCGATCTCCGGCGCCATCGTCGCGGAGAAGAGCAAGGTCTGCCGCTCCCGGGGGAGGGCGTCGACGATCCGGCGCACGTCCGGGAGGAATCCCATGTCGAGCATCCGGTCGGCCTCGTCGAGGACGAGGACCTGGAGGCCGCGGAAGTCGACGTTGCGGCGGGACATGTGGTCGAGGAGACGTCCCGGGGTCGCGACGACGATGTCGACGCCGGAGCGGAGGGCGTGCTCCTGCGCTGCCATGCCGACGCCGCCGTAGACGGCGTGGCCGCGGATCTTCGTCCCCTTCGCGAAGCCGCGGAGGGCGACCTCGATCTGCGCCGCGAGTTCTCGGGTCGGCGAGAGAATCAGCGCCCGCGTCCTCCCGGGCGGCTGTTTCAGGATGTGCTGGAGGATCGGGAGGAGGAACGCCGCGGTCTTGCCGGAGCCGGTCTGCGCCGTGCCGATCACATCGCGTCCCGCCAATGCGGGCGGGATCGCTTCCTTTTGAATCGGAGTTGGGGCCTCGTAGCCGAGCGCGTAGATCGCCCGGAGAAGAACCGAGTCGAGGCCGAATTGGTCGAAGGGGTTCTTCGTGTGCGTCGTGGTTTGCATCGAAGGTCCTACGGGTTCATCGGCTTAAGCCTTCGGGTGAATCCTGGCGAGCACACTGCCGCATCCCCGTCTCCGAGTAGTTCCAAATAGCGGG
>DATMDM010000172.1:0-6172 GCA_035557795.1 Thermoplasmata archaeon
CCTCGCCCTCCAGATGAACGGCCGGCCGATCCTCCCGGAGCACGGAGGGCCGATCCGGCTAATCGTCCCGGGCTGGTACGGCATGGCCAGCGTGAAATGGCTCGAGCGGATCGAGGCTCTCGCGGAGCCGTTTCGCGGTTACTACCAGCTCGGTCGGTATGTGTACGATCACGCGGACGGCAACCCGCCGACCCCGGTTCGCACCATCCGCGTCCGCTCTGTCATCGTGTCTCCCCGGGACGGGGACGCCGTGCGGCGTGGCCAAGTGATCGTACGCGGCAAGGCGTGGTCAGGCGAGGGTGTGGTCGTGAGAGTCCAGATCGGGGTGGACGGCGCCGAGCCGTCGCGGGACGCGACCCTCTTGCCTCCAATATCGCCGCATGCGTGGCGCGCGTGGGAATTCGCATGGGGCGCAACGAACCCGGGCCGGCACGTCTTGCGATCCTATGCGACGGACGCGAAAGGCAATCGGCAGACCGACGTGGGCCGATGGAATCGATATGGTTACGGGAACAATGCCGCGCAGGCCATAGCCGTAGCCGTGCAGTGACTTCAAGAAGGCCAAACGGCGAGCGTGAGTGCGACACAACGAAGAATCCTCCGCTGGTGGTCCGCAAACGTGGAAGCGTTGGGTACGGATAACGCGCGGCCGCCTATCACGGCCGATAATTACCGGCGACGGGTTTATCGAACCCGGTGCGGCTTGGTCGGGCCAGAGCTATGGGTGGCGTGCCTTTCGTAGCGTCAGCAGTGCTCCTGGCCCTCGTGTCGACGGCGCCCGAGGAGGGCGGGAAGTCGCCGGCCTCCCCCAAAGGGGCCGCGCGCACCCGCGGGAATCCAGTTCAGGAACCCACCGAACTCGAAAAATTCTTTCAACTGAATCCGGAGGAGAGGTTCGATCTCGAGGCCACGAATCTGATCGACGCGCCGAAGCTCGTCGAAGAGGCCCGGGGTGACAAGAGGGTCCTGCGAGACGTGTTGCGAACGGCGGAGGCGTTATTGCCTCGAGTCCGCGCCGAAACGGAGGACCCGCTTCTGGTCAGCGCGATCCTCCGCAACAAGACGCTGGACTGGGTTCGTCAGAGCCCGTCCAATTCGAGTTGGTCGGAAACCATGCCGCTTCGATGGGGCGGGATTTTCTACGAGTCGAGGGTCCCCGGGGGCCGGTTGTGCCGAAAGCTTTCCACGCGACTGGCGGGCCTCATCACCCTCTGTGTGGAGGCGAGTGGTGCGGTCGCATTTCTCCGCGCGGGGGTCACCGGCCTGTTTCGAGGCTCGGCCATGATGGCGAAGATGGTCCAATTTGGACTCAGCTCCAAGCGACCCCGTCACGTGCAGCAGGTCGCTCAAGCATATCTCGACGACCTCGCGGCGAACCGTTGTGTTGGCAAGCAATCGCTTCCGCTCGAGCGACTCAGCGAGGTCGCGCGGCGGAACGGATCTGCGGAAGTGAACATCACGTTGGTCGAGCTATTCTCGCAGGAGGGCACCGGGACTCTCATTGTCCTGGACCCGCGGTTCCATCCGGCGATGGACCCGGTCACGATTCGCGTGGTCTCTCCGAAGACCCAGGACGATGCGGCGACCTACGACTTGGTCCACGGCGGAGTCCGCGCGGTCCGGGAATCTGCGGCTTCGGAAGACGCGTCTGCCGAGGTGACCCCCACCTCCCCCTGGGAAAGATCGGACATGACCAAGAAAGAATGGCTCGAACTCTTCAAGGCGCTCGCGAAGCGGAAGGAACGGCTCGGGGCGCCCCCGCGGGAGAACTCCCGCGATCGCGAATCGTACATCGGGCTCCGGGATCTGGTTTTGGCCGACGCGTCGGTGCGCCGAGCTTTTCTCGCGGTCCACTGGAAAGGCCGACCGAGTGGCCTCGCTCTTCTCGGTCAGCTCCTCTCCGCCGGCACGCTCGTTCCGGAGTTCGATACGGACGCGGACTACCTCGAAGCGGAGTTGGAGCATCTCGGCCAGGGCCACGCGGACCATCGGTCCAAGGACGGTCAATGGAAGCTCGCTCACGGATGGACGGTGGTCCGTGAAGCGGCCGACGGCAACGCGCGCACTTACCGGGCCAACGGCAAGTCGGCGGACTGACGGACCGTCGCGGTCAAGACCTGGTACACCTCGTCCCGGTCGAGGACACGAGGCAACACGGACTCGCTGAGGGCGCTCTCGAGGATGGCCCAGGTCGAGTCGGCCCGGGCGCCTCTCGGCGCGACGACGAGGTTGAAGAAGTTCAGTGCGGAAGAACGAGGGGCTTCACTGATGGCCGTCATGAGTGGGAGGCCACACCCCCAGGCCAACAGTTCGTAGACCAGGTTGAGTGTGGCCTTTCGGGCTTCGGCCGTCGTGTTCCGGCACAGGAGGAGGGTGCGACTGTTGGGATCCATCATGATTCGGGTCGCGAGGGTTTCGATTGCGGGGAATGTGAGATGCTTGTGAATTCCGTTTCCGAAACGCGATCGCCCTTCCGCATCGGGACGCGTGGGGACCTTGAGGAGGGGCACCTCAGCACGGACGTCGGCGGCGCCCCGGTCGAACTCCTTGATCGACCGATACACCGCGTCGAGCGTGATCTGGCCGGACCGCAGGACATCCGTCCGTGCGATGACGGTATGGTTCGTGAAGGTCGGTCGCCCCGCCTCATCAGGGATCCCGCGACTGATCCGGGAGAGGAGCAGCTCGCGGCCGGTGCGGAGGGGGTGAATCATGTGCAGATCGACTTCGTCCTCCGCCGTTTGCGCGGCAGCCGCGCGGATCGGGGTGTAATGCCCACGGAGGTAGGGATCGTAGAGGCCCGCGTCGAGCCCATGAGACACGGCCTTCGTCGTATAGCCGACGCCAGAGACCACGCCGTAGATCCAGTGATCGAATTCGACGATGTCTCCGTCCGTCGCCCCTCGATCGGATTCCGCGGGCGCCATGGTGCAGCCTACTAGGCCGACCGAGCCATGACCTGAGCCTGGAATCGCTCCGCCTCGAGGATCTCGTCGGGGATCTTGTGTGCGATCTCTCGGAAGTGCTCGATGAAATTGACGTATTCATCGTACGCGAAATCGGGTTCGCCTCCGCCTTCCGGAGCAAAACCGGTCCGCACGATCTTCGACTGCCCGACGGGGTCCATGCCTTCATGTGTTTCCGTTCGGACCCAGCTGAGGAAGTACGCGGACTTGTCCATGCTGACCCCGGCGACTTTGCCGCCGCGGATCTGGGAGAGGGTCTGCGGGACGAAGACTCGGAGCAAGGCCTCTGCGTATTCCTTCCGCGCACGGTTGTTCTCCGGGAACCCGCGGTGCAAGCCCAGTCTCGCCAGGACGTCATCCCGAAGGGTGTCGAATTTGGACAGGACGAAAACGGGGTAGATTTTCGGGGAGTCGGCCCGGACTCCCGAGTCCTTGAGCCGGTCGTACTCCTGCCTCTTGTAGGTCTGGAAGGAGACGAGCAGCTTCGCGACCGTGCTGTCGTATCGCAGCATCTTCTTGTACGCAGGCGTGTCGATCTCCGTCGTCATCTTGCTGCAGTCGACCAACACCGCGACGACGACGCTCTTCAGGAGCTGTTGGATCAACGGCCTGGACGCGATTCCCGTCTCAATGAACTCTTCGATGTCTTCGCCCGAGACGTCGTACGCCGAGAACCGGAGCGTGGAGAACGGGTGGACCCAGTTCTGTTGCCGGATGTAGTAGGGCAACTTCCCGACGACCTTCCGGAGGTAACCGAAGACGAAACCGAGTTCTGTGATCTCTTCCTTCAGCGTGGCGCTGGGGAACCGTCCGTCCTTCATTCCTTCGTAGACGGCCGACATCACGTTGAGGGACTGGATCGGCGCGTGGAAACGGAAGTCATCTGTGACCCCCGTACCGTACTTCACTTGCGCGGCATACAGGAGCCCCAAGAATGTCGTTTTCCCGGAGGCTCGGTCTCCCAGGAGTGCACAGGGCATATCACGGTGCAGCCCCGCTATCCATACTTAATCCTAACCTCAACGTTATCATGGATGCGACGACCCACGGCTGAGGGACCGTACAATCTAGCGCCGTGCGTCCGCCGCAATGTCTCCGAGACCCGTTAGGAAGGCGAGGTACTCGTCGCTTGAAAAGTCCGGCTCCCAACCGACGGCGCCGCTGTGACGGAGCCGAATTTTCTCGCGACGGCCGGACGCCGGATGGTCCGTCCGCACCCAGCTAAAAAAGTATGCGGGTGCCCCGAAACGCAGCCCTCGATCCTTCCGGGCCTCAATCGCCGCGATCGTTCTTGGCAAGTTGCGATCCACGAGCGCCTTGCCGTAGGCCGCGTGCGGCCCTCTCTTGCCGACGTCCGGCGGTTCCGACTCAAGATTCAGGAGGCGCAACGAGTTCGGGTCGACCCGATCAAACTTGGAGAACACGAAGATTGGGTGGAGTGACGGGGCCTCACCATGAGCCCGCGAGCGTTGGATCGCCGTCAAGAGCGCCTCGACGGCGGCGTCGACCTTGGCGATCGAAGCATGCGGCGCGTCTTCGTCGGAGACCGCAAGGTTCGTGGAGTCGACCATGATGACAATTGCATCGCTGACGAGGGCCTCGTTCAACGTCATGTGACCAACAGAGCTCCCCGTCTCGAGCGATCGCGCCATGTCGTCCTCGAAGGATTTCAGCAGAATCAACCGGAACAGGTCGGAGTCGTCGGACACCGAGTTCCTCTTCCGCCGTCCTAGGATCCCGAGCTTGGGCCTCGGAGGGCTGAGCCGGAAGGTGACCTCCCGGACGCCCTCTTTCGTCGCGGAATCCGGAAATGCGCCTGACATCAGCCTCTGGAAAACGCCGCTGATTTCGTCGAGTGACTCGAACGACGCGTGGAATCGGAAGTCATCCGCTTTTTCCGAGCCGAACTTCACCTGGGCCGCGTAGAGGAGGCCCAGGAACGTCGTCTTGCCGGAATCCCGATCTCCGACAATTACGACTCGCGGCACCCGTAACCGTCCCCGGAGCTCCGGGCAACCCTCACGACTTAACACCGGAAAGTCCTATCTCAATGAACGTCGGTGATGCGAATCGAAACATCGTGGAGAAGTACGATTCACGGCTTCACCGAATCACTGGCATTGGTGAGCCCTCCGATTGAACTCGATCGGCAGGTCGTGCTCGTCTCATCCACCCGAAAGAGTGGAGCGGGTGGACTCGACCCTCAATCGCCGACGCTCTTCCCAGACAATTGCGTCGTCAGGAATCGAATGGTTCTTTGCCACGCCAGCTCGGCTGCCGGGGCATCATACGCGTCAGGTCGGTCTTTCTCGAAAAACCAGTGCGTCGTCCCAGGGTACGTGTAGAACGTGAGGTCCTTTCCACGTGTGCGGAGGTCCTTCTCGAGATCTCGCACGGCGGCAGGGGATTCAAATTCGTCCGTCTCAGCGAAATGACCGAGGAAGGCCGCCTTTATGCGGGAATAGTTGCCATCCCCCGTCCCGTAGAAGAGGACGACCGCGGCAACGTCCGCGGGGAGCTCCTGCGCCAACCAAAGACTCCAGAATGCCCCCATGGAAAAGCCGATGACTCCGAGTTGTTTTCCCCTCACCCCCGGATGGCTTCGTAGCCCTCTCACACCGCTAAGAATGTCTCGGCCGGCTGCTTTTTGATCGAGTTTCGACATCAGGTTCTCGGCCCCATCTCTGGTCGACGCGGTCGCTCCGCGGTAGAGGTCGGGAGCGAACGCGACGAATCCGGCCAGTGCGAGCTGATCACAGAGGCCCTTGAAGAAGTCGTTTAGACCCCACCATGCGTGGAGGACAAGGACACCTGGCCCGTTGCCCTTCCTCGGGATTGCCAAGTACCCCGGGACTGTCCCTTCGGGGGCCTCGAGGTCAACCATTACCGTGTTTACCTTCCCCTTCTTGTCACCCGGCATTTCCGATTCGACTCTTGAACTTAAGGGTCACGAAACAGCTACTCGACGTCCGTCGCAAAGACCTCGAGCGGATTGAGTGGGATTTGAACAGGCGATCTCCACCACTGCGCTATCCTTGGTTGCCGCTCACTGCATTTCCTGATTGCCTTCACAACAGTTCGTGGAACCTGGCGCGGACAGTCCGAGTTGCTTAAGGTGGCGCATATCATTTGCTTTGCTTGCTGGTCACGATGGCCATCCCTTCAATCACTCGGGAGAATGTGCTCGCATTCCGGCAACGCGCGAC